>JADLDR010000011.1 GCA_020846535.1 Armatimonadota bacterium
CAGATCGTTCCTCCGAAGTTTATCGATGTCATCATGATCGCGCCCAAGGGGCCGGGGCACCTGGTGCGCCGGATCTACGCCGAGGGCGCGGGTGTGCCCGCCCTCCTCGCCATCTATCAGGATTATACGGGCAAGGCGAAGGAGACGGCGCTGGCGTACGGGAGAGGTATCGGGGCCACTCGCGTCGGCCTCCTGGAAACGACCTTCCAGGAGGAAACGGAAACCGATCTCTTCGGAGAGCAGTCGGTTCTCTGCGGCGGCGCGACGGCCCTCATCCTTGCCGGGTGGGAGACCCTCGTGGAAGCCGGCTACCAGCCTGAGATCGCCTACTTCGAGTGCCTGCACGAGCTCAAGCTGATCGTCGATCTCATCTACGAGGGCGGCCTGGGATGGATGCGCTACTCCATCAGCAACACCGCCGAATACGGAGACCTGACCCGCGGCCCTGAAATCATCGATGAGGACGTGCGGGAGACCATGAAGCAGACCCTCAAGGATATTCGTGAAGGCGCGTTCGCCCGGGAGTGGATCCTCGAAAACCAGGCCAACCAGCCTGTCTTCAAAGCGTTGCGCCGCCAGGCTGCCGAGCATCCCATTGAGGAAGTCGGCAAGCGGCTGCGCGAAATGATGCCCTGGCTGAAAGCCAGGAAGAAATAGAAGGAGCGGCAGGAAAGATGCCTCGCCTTTGCCCGGTTCGGTCGGCAGGGCGAGGTCGGCTCCTTGTCTCCCCTTCCGAGGAGGCGTCATGGAACCCGAAAAGATCGTTATCTTCGACACGACCCTGAGAGACGGCGAGCAGTCTCCCGGGGCGAGCATGAATATAGAGGAAAAGCTGGATGTGGCCCGGCAACTGGCCCGGCTGGGAGTGGATGTGATCGAGGCCGGTTTCCCGATCTCGTCCGCCGGCGATTTCGAGTCCGTCCGCCTGGTGGCTCAGGAGGTCAGAGGCCCGAGTATCGCCGGGCTGTCCCGCGCCAACATCCAGGACATCGACCGCGCCTGGGAAGCCCTCCAGGGGGCGGAGCGGGCGCGGATCCACACCTTCATCGCTACCTCTGACATCCACCTGGAACACAAGCTGAAGAAAACGCGGTCCGAGGTGCTGGAACTGGCGGCCAAAGCGGTCGCCCACGCCCGGTCGCTCTGCCCGGATGTGGAGTTCTCGCCGGAGGACGCTTCCCGCAGCGATATCGGCTATCTCTGCGAAGTCCTGGAGGCCGTCATCGAGGCAGGGGCCACCACTCTGAATATCCCGGACACCGTGGGATATGCCCTGCCCTATGAGTTCGGGAAGCTGATCGCCACTATCCGCGAGCGTGTCAAGGGCATCGAGAAGGCGGTGATCAGCGTCCACTGCCATAACGATATGGGCCTGGCGGTGGCGAACTCCCTGGCGGCTATGGCGAACGGGGCGCGTCAGGTGGAATGCACCGTCAACGGCATCGGCGAGCGGGCCGGGAACACCGCGCTGGAAGAGATCGTCATGGCGATCAACACCCGCAGCGACTACCTGCCCTTCCGCACCGGCATCGATACTCGTGAAATCTACCGGGCCAGCCGCCTGGTGAGTGAGGTGACGGGCATCGTCGTCCAGCCCAACAAGGCCGTCGTCGGCAGCAACGCCTTCGCTCATGAGGCCGGAATCCACCAGCACGGGGTCATCCAGAAGCGGCAGACCTACGAGATCATGGATCCCAACGCCATCGGCCTGACCTCCAACCGCCTGGTCCTGGGCAAGCACTCGGGCCGCCACGCCTTCGAGAAGCATTTGAAGGAGTTGGGATACGAGCTGAACCGGGAAGAGCTGGAGCGGGCCTTCGCCCGCTTCAAGGAAGTGGCCGACAAGAAGAAAATCGTCTTCGACGCCGACCTGGAGGCCATCGTCTCCGATGAGGCCCACCAGGTTGCGGAAGTCTACCATCTCGATTACATGATCGTGATGACCAGCCTGGAAGGCATCCCCACAGCCACCATTCGGATGCAAAAAGGTCAGGAAATCCTCCAGGCCGCCGAGACCGGCGTGGGCTGCGTGGACGCCGTTTACCGCACCATTGATAAGCTGGTGGATGTCCCGCACCGCCTGGCCGACTACAATGTCAAATCGGTCACCGGCGGCACGGACGCCATCGGCGAGGTGACGGTGAAGCTGGCCGACAACGGCCACATCTTCACCGGACGCGGAGCCAGCCTCGATATCGTCGAAGCCAGCGCCCGCGCCTACGTCCAGGCTATCAACAAACTGGTCTACCACCATATGACCCGTAAGGCGGCAACCGAAGACAAAGTATGAGGGGAAAGCGCCTCACTCCCCTGGACTGGCCGCAATCGTCCCCCAGCCCCCCGCCGAAGTCCGGCGGGGGGAGTCGGCCTTGGGGGATTTATAAGAGTACCAAAAGGCTATACAGTCTAAGCCCCCCGAAGCTCGGGGGGCTTAGGGGGTGCTTTTTAAGCAAAGGGGGGCCGGGGCGCTCTTCCCCACAGAAAGGTACTGCAAATGCCGAAAACCATGTTCGAAAAAATCTGGGAGGCCCATGTGGTTCGCGAGGAGCCGGGGCAGCCTGCGATTTTATATATCGATTTGCATCTGGTGCATGAGGTCACCTCGCCGCAGGCGTTCGAGGGGTTGCGGCTGGCCGGTCGGAAGGTGCGTCGTCCTGACCTGACCCTGGCGACGATGGACCACAACGTGCCGACCACGGACCGCTCCCTGCCGGTGACGGACGAGATTTCCTTGAAGCAGATGGAAACCCTCGGCTGCAACTGCGAAGAGTTCGGCATCCGGCTCTTCGACCTCTACAGTCCGTACCAGGGCGTGGTGCATATCATCGGCCCGGAACTGGGCTACACCCAGCCGGGCATGACCATCGTGTGCGGGGACAGCCATACGGCCACCCACGGAGCCTTTGGCGCTCTGGCTTTCGGGATCGGGACCAGCGAGGTGGAGCATGTGCTGGCGACCCAGTGCCTTCAGCAGGCTCGCCCGAAGACGATGGAGATCCGGGTCGGCGGCCCGGCCCCGCCCGGCGTAACCGCCAAGGATATCATCCTGGGAATTATCGGGGAGATCGGAACCGACGGCGCGACCGGCTATGTGGTGGAATATACCGGAGAGGCCATCCGCTCCCTGTCGATGGAAGGCCGGATGACAGTCTGCAATATGACCATCGAGGCAGGGGCCCGCGCCGGGATGGTGGCCCCCGATGAGACGACATTCGCCTATATGGAAGGCCGGGAGCAGGCCCCGAAAGACAAAGAGTGGGAGGCGGCCCTGGAACGGTGGCGCAAACTCCCTTCCGACCCGGGTGCGGCCTACGACAGGGTGATCGAGTTCGACGCCGCCGAGTTCGTTCCCTATGTGACCTGGGGCACTTCGCCCGGCATGGTCGCTCCGGTCAGCGGGCGCGTGCCCGACCCGGCGGATTTCGGCGACCCGACCGAGCGCAGGGCCGCCGAACGCGCCCTGGAGTATATGGCCCTGGAGCCGGGCACTCCCATCGAGGAGATCCGGCTGGACCGGGTCTTTATCGGTTCCTGCACCAACGGGCGCATCGAAGACCTGCGGGCCGCCGCCCGGGTGGCCGCGGGAAGGCGGGTGGCCGGACACGTGCAGGCGATGGTGGTTCCCGGCTCTCAGTCGGTGAAACTCCAGGCGGAGCGGGAAGGGCTGGATGAAATCTTCAGGGCCGCCGGTTTCGAGTGGCGGGAGCCGGGGTGCAGCATGTGCCTGGCGATGAACCCGGATGTCTTGCAGCCCGGCGAGCGGTGCGCCTCCACCTCCAACCGCAACTTCGAGGGGCGGCAGGGCAGAGGGGGCCGGACCCACCTGGTCAGCCCCGCGATGGCCGCCGCCGCCGCGGTTGCGGGCCAGTTCGTGGATGTGCGCGGCTGGAAAATCCAGAGTGAGGAGGTGGCCTGATGCAGCCCTTTACCGCACTGACCGGACTGGTGGTCCCTCTGGACAGGGCCAATGTCGATACCGACCAGATCGTGCCCAAGCAGTTCCTGAAGCGCATCGAGCGAACGGGCTTCGGCCAGTTCCTTTTCTTCGACTGGCGATTCCTGCCCGACGGCAGCCCCGATCCGGCCTTCGATCTGAACGACCCGCGCTACCGGGGGGCATCGATCCTGGTTGCCAGCCGCAACTTCGGCTGCGGCTCCTCCCGGGAGCACGCGCCCTGGGCGCTTCTCGATTACGGCTTCCATGTGATCATCGCCCCTTCTTTTGCGGATATTTTTTACAACAACTGCTTCAAAAACGGCATCCTGCCGATCCGGCTGGACGAGGAGACGGTGAATCTCCTCCTGGAGCGGGCGAAGGCCACGCCGGGATACCGGCTCACCGTCGATCTCGAAGGCAGCCTGATCACTGACGGGCAGGGCCTTTCGATCCCCTTCGAGGTCGATGCCTTCCGCCGCTACTGCCTGCTGAACGGCCTGGACGACATCGGCCTGACCCTGCGGCATGAGGACAAGATACGCGCTTACGAGGCGGGAAGATAACATCAGGCGGTTTGAACCGATAATCATGCAGGGGCACGGCCTGCCGTGCCCCTGCATATAGGAGGACATGTTATGTATAAAATCGCTGTGCTTCCGGGCGACGGGACCGGGCCGGAGGTGGTGCGGGAGGGCATCAAGGTTCTGGAGGCCACCGGGGTCGAGTTCGACCCGACCTATTTCGACTTCGGCGGCGACCGGTATTTACGCACCGGCGAGACGCTGCCCGACTCGGCTTCGGCGGAACTCAGGCAGTTCGACGCCATCTATCTGGGGGCCATCGGGCATCCGGAAGTGGCTCCGGGGGTGCTGGAGAAGGGGATACTCCTTCGCCTGCGCTTCGAGCTGGACCAGTATATCAACCTGCGCCCGGTCAAACTTTATCCGGGTGTGGACTGTCCTCTGAAAGACAAGGGGCCGGAGCATATCGATTTTGTGGTCGTCCGGGAGAACACCGAAGGGCTGTATACCGGCATGGGCGGCTTCCAGTATAAGGGAACCCCGCAGGAGGTTTCTACCCAGGTCCACTGCACCACCCGTTTCGGGGCGGAGCGGGCCGTCCGCTTTGCCTTCGGCCTGGCCCGCAAGCGCAAAAAGATGAATCAGCTTCATCTGGTCGCCAAAACAAATGTCCTGACCTTCGTACACGACACCTGGTGGAGAGCCTTCAACGAGGTCGGGGCAAAAGATTACCCCGATGTCAAGCGGGAATACGCCCATGTGGACGCCGCCTGCATGTGGTTCGTGAAAAATCCGGAATGGTTCGATGTGATCGTGGTGGAAAATATGTTCGGGGATATCATCACTGATCTAGGAGCCATGATCCAGGGCGGGATGGGCATCGCCGCCGGGGGCAACATTAACCCGCAGGGCGTCTCCATGTTCGAGCCTATCGGCGGGAGCGCCCCCAAGTATACGGGGCAAAATGTCATCAACCCTCTGGCCGCCATCTGCGCCGGCCAGATGATGCTGGCCCAACTCGGCGAGGAACAGGCCGCCGACCGGATTGAGGCCGCCGTCATCAGGGCGCTCTCCTCCGGCAAAATCGAATCCCTGAGCGCGGGCCGTATGGGCCTCTCCACCACCGAAGTCGGCGACCTGATCGCCGGTTATGTGGCGGAAGGGTAGATAGCCGCTGGGGGAGGTATGCCGCGAAAGGGGCAGGCATTTTCAATGCCTGCCCCTTTCATATTTAGAAAAAGGCCGGAGCATAGGTGAACGGATAGCATGCTTGGTTTTCCTGGGGCAAGGAACTTCAAGCAACAATCTGCCTTGTTACCGCGGTCAATAGCGTTCGCAGCGCCCTTTCGATGGCTTCTTCTTTGCTTAATCAGTCTGATCTAAGCCTGCTTGGACGACAATTTCAGGAAAGCCTATCACTCGCAGGCCACTGTGCTGCGCGACGCTCCGAGCAGCTTTCTCATCCATTAAAATATGTTTGATCTCAAGATAAGAACGCTTCGCCACAACAATAGCTGCGCTTCCGGCAGATGACTTTGCCATTCTTTATTGCGAGAGGCCAAAGATATCATGTAAGCGATCTGGCTGGCATCCTCCTCTTCGCGCCGAGTCATATCTTCGATAACAATGACGCTACGGTCAATAATGAGCTTGCCAATTTCAGATCCCTATCCGTGTCGTTCAAACTCCTCCAAGCCGGAAAAAGGGAGATACAGAACGGAAAAGAGGCCAAGGCGGTAGCCGCTGCCGGTTCCGTATCGAACGGAGCTGCCGGCAGAGGGGAGAGAAAGGCCAGCATAAGGCATAAAGCAAGCCAGACGCGCATGGATAAGCCTCCGGGTCGAATCGGGGAATGGCGGGCCGCAGCCCGGATTAATGATCCAGAAAACCGGAAGCGCGTCAAGCGGCTTTCTGCCGGGCGGCGTTCGGCAGCATGAAGGCGAAAGAGGGCAGGCGGAGGAAGGCTTCCACGACCTGCGGGTCGAAGTGCGTGCCGGAGAGGGAGCGGATGTACTCGCGCACCTTCTCTTCCGGCCAGCTCTTGCGGTAGGGCCGGTCGGAACGGAGCGCGTCCCAGACATCCACCACGGCGAAAATGCGGGCAGGCAAAGGGATATCCGCGCCCTTCAGCCCCCGGGGATAGCCAGTGCCGTCCCATTTTTCGTGATGGCAGTAGGGAATGCCCAGGGCCGGGCCGAGAAAAGAGATGGAGGAAAGCATATCATAGGCGTACTTCGGGTGCTTCCGCATGGCCTCCCACTCTTCGTCGTCGAGAGGGCCGGGCTTGAGAAGAATCCGGTCCGGGACGCCTATTTTGCCGATATCGTGCAGCAGAGCGCCCAGGCGGATGTGGCCCAGTTCGGTCTCGTCCGTGATGTCCAGCGCGCAGGCCAGGATGAGCGTCAGCTCGGTCACGCGCTGGGAGTGGCCTTTGGTTTCGTGGTCGCGCAGTTCCAGAGCGGAGGACAAGCCGGCGACAGTCGCATCGTAGGCCCGCGTCAGCTCCATGTTCGTTCTCTGGATGCTTTCAAAAAGGGTGGCGTTATCGATGGCGATGGCGGCCTGGCCAGCCAGAGCGTTCAAGAATTCGAGCCAGTCGGGATCGGGAGCAAGAGGCGAGCGGTGAAAAAACTGAAGCACCCCTTTGGGCCGGCCTTTCGCCACCAGGGGGATGGCGTAATAAGCCTGGAAGCCTTCTTCTCTCAGGATGCCTGTATCGGTGAATGCTTCATGATTCTCGGTGAGGGTATCGAAATGCAGATGGCCCTGCTCCATGGCCCGCGCCCCGGCCTCGCACAGCCCTGCCTTCAGGCTTTCCATCCGCGATCCGTTGGCAAAGAACCCTTTGCCTGCCGCATAAGTAAGGTCCCGGTCCATCGCGCCGCACAGTAGGACAGCCGCTGTATCGACCTTCAACTGGGAGAGCGATTCATCGATAAAAAGCTGGAGGATCATCCGCAGGTTCAGGCTGGTGGAAATCACCCGGTCCACATTGCACAGGGCGGTAAACCGGTCCGCCTGCCGCCGGATAGTGTCTCCGGCTTCTTTTTCGCGGGTGATGTCCTGAACCGTCAGGCACATCGCCCTGCCGATAGAGGCGACCGAGAGCCGCAAGCGGAGCGAATCTCCGCCGGGCCTCAGGTACGATTGCTCGGCAGGGAAGTCCGGGCAGCAGGCCGCCCGGTTTTCCTTGCCGAACAGTTCCAGGCAAGTCATGGCGATGATATCTGAGGCCGGATGGCCGAGAATGCGGGCGGCGGCCCGGTTGGCTTTCAGGATCCGCAGGCTGCTCGGGTGAATGAGAAGGACTCCCTCCGAAACCTGATCGAAGGCGATCCTGTAGAGCCTGCCATCCGCGAGCCTGTGATAGGCCAGAAAGCACCCACCGGCTGCCAGCAACAGAATACAGCCCCAAGCCCCTGACAGCCGGAAAGCGCCCGCAATCGCCATGATCGGCAACAGGCCCGCAGCGATCCATTTTTTGTGTGGAGGAATCAATATCGGTTCCCTGCCCAACCCGGTATTTCGCTCGCTATAATTATGGTATCGGGCAGGGGAATCTGTAGAAGGTTTTTGGTTGCGCTGAAAAGCACCCCCCAACCCCCCCGGCTTCGGGGGGCTGAGATGCTGGGTTCCTTTGGTAATCGTTCAAATCACCCCAAGACCGGCTCCCCCCGCCTTTCTAAGGTGGGGGGCGGTTGGCTTTCGAGTAGGCGGTTGCTTTCCCGCAAGCGAAAGCCCTGTGGAGGAGACAAACCACGAATTTGCCAACTTATGATAGAGGGCGTTTACCGGAGACGGCCAACCAGGGAGCGCCCTGGAAAAAGTGGGTACGGGAGGGATCATGCCGGGTTCTAGCATCCTGGAGCCGGAATTCTTGCGGAAGCTGCACGGCCTTTCGCTGGTGGCAAAGAAGGTTTTTGCGGGGCAACTGAAGGGAGACAAGCGTTCCCTCCGGCGGGGGGCGAGCGTGGAGTTCACGGATTATCGGGAATATGCCCCCGGAGACGACCTGCGGTACGTGGACTGGAACCTCTATGCCCGCCTGGAGAAAATGTTTCTGAAGCTCTTTGTGGAAGAGGAGGATCTGAACGTTTACTTCATTCTCGACGCCAGCCGGTCCATGGCCTTCGGGGAGCCGCACAAGATCGAGTATGCCCGCAGGGTCGCGGCGGCGCTCGGTTATATCGGGCTGGCGCACCACGACCGGGTGAGTGTGTCGGCCATCGGGAACGGGCCGGTGCGGCAGATGCCTTCTGTCAGGGGAACGGCGCAGGCCATGCGCTATTTCGATGTCCTGGCGCAATTTCAGGCGGAAGGGCCCGGGCGGCTGGCCGAAAGCCTGAAGGAGTTCGCCCAGAGGGCATCCCGGACAGGCGTGGCGGTTATCCTTTCCGACCTGCTCGATCCGGACTACGAGGCCGGCCTGAAGGCCCTCGCTTACCGGAAGTTTCAGGCGGTGGTCGTCCATATTCTCGATGAATCGGAAACCCACCCGCCCTATGTGGGAGACCTGAAATTGGTCGATTCCGAAACCGGGGAAACCCGGGAAGTGACCATGAGCCAGGGCTTCTTGAACCACTACCGGAAAACTCTGGACTCGTTTTTGGCCCGGGCTCAGGGGTCCTGTATGCGCTACGGCATGGATTACCTGCGGACCACCACATCCGTTCCCTTCGAAGAACTGATCTTGAAGTATTTCCGCAAAATCGAACTGCTCCGGTAGGCAGGCGGTCAGGCGGCCTGCGGAGCGACCGGCAGCATGTACACCGTGTTCTTGCCGGAGCGTTTGGCGTTATACATCGCCTGATCGGCCTCTTCCAGAAGCGGCTGATGTTTCTTCTCCTCAGTGTATTCCGCGATCCCGACACTCACCGTTACCTGGACGCCGCCGAACTGGTGGGTGGCGACCTGCCGGCATATCCTTTCTCCCACGATGGCCGCGTCTTCCCGCCTGGTTTCGGTGAGGATCAGGGCCATCTCATCCCCGCCGTAGCGGGCCGCGAAATCGGTCTGCCGGATATTTCGCTGGAGAATCGCGGCGATCTCCTGGAGAATCCGGTCGCCCCGGACATGGCCTACCCGGTCGTTGATCTCTTTGAAATCATCGATATCGACCATCATGAGGGAGAAAGGCCGGTGATACCGCTGGTAGCGCCGAATCTCATCGGCAAGACGTTCGTGGAGGGCGCGGTGACTCGCCAGGCCGGTCAGGGCATCGGTGGTCGCCATTTCGGAGAGCTTCCAGTTGGCCTCTTCCAGCTGCCGGTAGTTTTCGGAAAGCTCCTGGTTGAGCGCATCGAGCTCCGCCGTCTGCTGGGACAGCTCCCCGGCATAGGCTTCGAGCTTGCGGTTGGCCTCCTCCAGGCTTCGGTGGCTCTTCTGGACGTCCTTATGGCGCTGCTGTAGCTCCTGATGCATTTTCGCCAGAAGATCCTTGCGCTCCATATTGTCGGCGGCGATGGCGAACTCGTTGCCGAAAACGAGCAGCAAGTCCCGTTCGTCGGCCTCGATGGGCCGCCCTGTCAGGGCCACCACCACCAGCCAGCCGACCATCCTGTCCCCCAGGTTGAAAGGGATGGAAACCACGCTGTCCATCGGGCGGCCCGTCGAATCGCCCATATCGGCCTTTTCCAGGAGGGCGCAGAGAGCCATGGCGTTGGAAGCTTCCCAGGAGGCTACCTCATGGGCGTGGTCGGGGTTGCCGGGCGCTTGGACGGACTCCAGGGCGTTCAGGGCCTGGTCGGTCAGGTTGTGCGAGGCTTTCCGCTCCGGGTGCATGGTCTCCGGGTTCATATAGAAGATGGCCCCTGCCTCGATCATGTAGGCATAGGTGAGCATCGCGAAGCCGTTGCAGAAAAGCTCGTCCAGGGTCGTCTGGCGGAGGATGACCTGCTGGAAGTCGACGATGGCCTGGAGCTGCCGCTGTCGGATTTGCAGGTGCTGGTTGCGCTCCTGGAGGGCGGCATTGACCAGGGCGATTTCGTTCTGCGCCAGATCGAACCGCTCCTGCGCGGCTTCCAGCAAGAGGGCATGGGTATGCTCCAACTCTCGGGTGCGTTCCTCGACTTTTTGCTTCATCTCCTGGTGCCGGCGATTCAATTCGGCGTGAAGGCTGCCCATCTCCTGGCTCATTTCATTGAAAGCCTGGGTCATCAGGCCGATCTCCCCCTTATCGAAATCAGGAACGCGGGCCGTATAGTCTCTCTGCCGGAGGCGCTGGAGGCTGTTTGTCATGACCTGGATCGGATGGGCCAGGAGGGAAGCGATCATAAAGCTGAGCAGGACGGAAACCGCCAGCATCACGATGAGCGCGATGGCGACGCCTCTGCGGAGCATCCCCTCCTGCCGGAGAATCTCCTGAGCCGACATATCCACTCCCACAATCGCCACCGCTTTGCCCGTATGATCCCGGACGGGGGCGTATCCCGAAAGCCAGTAACCCCACTTATCCTGATTGATCTCGTTATCGGCAATCGGCCCGCTGAAAGCGTATTTGATTTGAGGATAATTCGCGATATTGTATTCTTCCCCGATCTGAGCGGGTGCTTCGTTATCCTCGATCCGTCCGTTCCCGTTTTCATCTTTGGGAAGCGTCGGGTCGATAACGAATTTCAGGGTCTCCTCCCGGGAAGACTTTCGCATCACATATATATATTTGATCGAAGGCACCGCCTGCTGAAGATCAAGTAGGTGAGATTGCAGTTTGCGGAAAACCGGCGTCTTGCGGTCGGCGGGGGTGCGCAGCCGGGAAAGGTCATCGGCGCTGAGGGTGAGGGCAGCGATGGACGCCACCGAACGGAGCCTGCTTTCCAAATGCTCCCGCAGGGCGTTCCGGGAGATGTGATAAGCGACCAGCCCTGTGACGATGGAGGCCACTATCGCCAGGATTGCCAGATTCGCGGTGAGCTTGTTCCTGAAGGTCATATTTTTACTCCATGCAAGGGCAGCTTGCTCGATTCGTATATTATGGGAGCTTTCGCCTGCTTGTCATTGTGAGGAGCATTGCGACGCGGCAATCTCCAGAGCCACAAAAGCACGAAGCCATCCGGGTATTTCCGGCCTGAAGATTGCCGCGTCGCTTGTACTCCTCGCAATGATAGATGCCGCACTTTGACATTCAAGCGAAAGCCCTGATTATGTGCGCTGTCTCTCTGGAAGCCGATCTCCACCTTCATTCAATCGGCTATGCGCCCTCCCCATTATCGGCAATCTTTGCCGCTTTCCCTATAGGTTACAGTGAAAAATCGCGGTAAAATCGAGTTTCGCTTCCGGGAGGAGTGGAAAGAGGCGTCCTTCTCCCGATAATATATGCAGGAAATCGCTTGCGATGCAGCGTATTCTGAGGGTGTGCCCTCTCGAAAAGGAGTATCGATGTCTTATCCCTGTTTTTTCTGCGCGCTTCTGGCGGCGCTGGCGTTTCTGGGAATCAAACCGGCTTCCGCGCAAAAGGGTGTGAAGGCCCCGGCGGTTCCTCTGATCGTTCGTGATCCATATCTCAATATATGGTCCGCCGCCGATCACCTGACCGATGCCTGGCCGGTGGCCTGGAACGGGCCGATCCGGGCCATCGCCGGGATGATCAGGATCGACGGACGGCCCTTCCGCTTTATCGGCCTGCCCGACCGGCCCGAACCGCCCCTGCCTCAGATCGAAGTGCATATCTATCCCACCCAGACGGTTTACCGCTTTCAAGGCGAAGGGGTGGCCCTGGAACTGACCTTTCTCACCCCCTTCGACCCCAAAGACCTGCAAACCCTCAGCCTGCCGGTCACCTATCTGTATGTTTCGGTGAAAGCGTCAGGGCCGTCGCCGCGCAATGTGCAGCTTTATCTGGATATCAGTGGCGAGTGGGCCGCCGGTGACAGCAGCCGCTCTATCGTCTGGGAAACGCCGGCCCTGGAGGGCGAAGGCCGAAAGCTGAGGGCTTTCGCGATCCGCAGCCAGCAGGCGTCTCCCCTGACGCAGACCGGCGAATATCCGGACTGGGGCTTCCCCGTCTGGGCGGTCCCCGATGACCCCGCTCTCACCTGGGAGGCGAGCGGCCACGATGTCCGGAGACGCTTTGCGGCCAGCGGAAAACTCGGCAACCGGGTGGATTCCCGGCAGCCGCGCCCTGTCCGGGAAGACTGGCCGGTGTTCGCGTTCGCCTGGGACCTGGGCGATGTCAGCCGGTTGGCGGCCTCCCGCCGCGTCGCGCTGGCTCACATCAAAGAGGATGTGACCCGCTTGATGGGAGAGACCTATAAATCGCTCTGGACGGCGTATTACCCTTCATGGCAGGCCATGCTGCTCGATGCGGACGCCCGCTTTCCTGCCTTTCACAGAAAGCAGGACGGCTTCGACCGGCAACTGCTGGCCGCTGCGTGGCGGGCCGGAGGGGAAGACTACGCGACCCTGGTCTCTCTGTGCCTCCGGCAGTCCTTTGCCGGGGCGGAATTCGGAACCGCCGGGGGGAAGCAGCGGATGTTCGTCAAGGAGATCAGTAGCGGGGGGTTCATCCAGACGGTGGATGTCCTCTATCCGGCCTCTCCGGTTTTCCTGCTGCTCAACCCCGACCTGCTCAAGATGCAGCTCGATCCGGTCTTCGATTTCGTCGAAAGTGGCCTGTGGCAGAAGCCGTTCGCCCCTCACGACCTGGGGTTCTATCCGGTCGCGACCGGCCAGACCTACGGGGGCGATATGCCGGTCGAGGAAAGCGGCAATATGCTGCTCATGACAGCCGCTTATACGGCCCGTACCGGCAAGGCCGAATATGCAGCCGCCCGCTATCCGGCCCTCAGAGGGTGGGCCGACTACCTCATCGCCCACGGCCTGCGCCCGGAGCGCCAGCTCTGCACCGACGATTTCACCGGGCCGATTGACCTCAACACCAACCTGGCCTTAAAAGCTATCTTCGGGGTGGGCGCTTTCGCCCGGATGGCGAAGCAGGCGGGGAACGATCCGGACGCAGCGCGCTACCGGGCAGAGGCGGAACGGATGATGGCCGCCTGGCTCCGGGATGCCCGCTCCGGAGATCGCTTCAGGATGGTTTATGACGACCCGGATTCCTGGAGCCTGAAATACAATGTCTTCTACGAAAGGCTTCTGGCCCTGAACCTCTTTCCTAAAGAGGCATTGGCCGCCGAACTCCGGCACTATCTGGCCCGGCAGAACGCCTACGGAACCCCGCTCGACGGGCGGCACACCTACACAAAGGGCGACTGGCTCAGTTGGATCGCCGCCGCTGCTCCGGACAGAAAAACCGGAGACGCTTTTCTGAAGCCCCTGGTCCGGTTCCTGAAGGAATCGCCCTCCCGTGTCCCCTTCTCCGACTGGCACGATACGATCACCGGCCAATCGGTCGGCTTTGCGGCCCGCCCTGTCGTCGGGGCCATCTTCGCCCTGCTGCTCATGGACGCCATGAGCCGTCCGCGATAAGAAGGTGTCAGGCTGCACGGCGGAGAATGTGGATTGCGCTCATGTCGATATCCTTGCGAGGGCGAAGCCCGAAGCCATCTCCAGAGGAACATCGACAAGGATCATTCTATCGATGCCGCCTGCGAGGAGCGACAGCGACGAAGCAATCCCCAGGGTCACGCCCACGAGTAGCGCCTTCGTGCATTTGTTAGGCCGGAGATGGCCGCGTCGCTTTCTCTCTTCGCAATGACAGGCGAACCGGGCGAACAGAAGGATTGTCCTTGCCCATATCAATGGAGGCTTGATTGTTTCGTCGTTTGAATTATTCGAAAGACCTCTGGCTGCTGGCCGGGGCCACGTTTTGCCTGATGTTCGGGTTTGGCATCCAGATGGCGATCTTCACCAACTTTCTGGTGCAGAGAATCGGTATCAAGCCCCATGAGATGGGATGGCTGGAATCCATCCGCGAGGTTCCGGGCTTCCTGACGGCCTTTATCAACGGGGCGGTAGGCTGGATGCCTGAGCCGTACCTGGGCGGGATTTCCCTTCTGGTGATGGCGTTCGGGATGGGCAGCTACTTTATGGTCAGCAGCATCCCCGGCCTGGTGGGGGTGTCGTTCCTGTGGAGCGTGGGGTTCCACACCTGGTCGCCCCTTTCCGCCTCCATGATTCTGGGATTGACCCGCCAGGAGGAGGCCGGGAAGCGGTTGGGGGAGATGGGCAGCATCGGGGCGCTGGCCGGGCTGAGCGCGATGGGGCTGGTCTACCTCATCTCCAGCCGGATCGATTTTCGGATCATGTTCCTGCTGGCGGGGGCGTGCATCGCGGTCAGCGGGCTGCTGGTCCTCCAGGTCAGAAAGGATATCGGCCACCCGCAGCGGCCCCGGTTTCTGTTCCGCAGGCGCTACGGCCTCTATTACCTCCTGACCTTTCTGGAAGGCTGCCGTCGTCAGATTTTCGGGACATTCGCCATCTTCGCCCTGGTCAGGGTCTACCATACCCAGGTCACGACCGTCGCCCTCCTGATGATCGTGAACAGTCTGATCAACCTGATGATGGCCCCTGTGGTGGGCCGGTGGATCGACAGGGTGGGGGAAAGAGTTGCCCTGACGGTCAATTACATTGTCGTGTTCTTTATCTTTCTAGGATACGCCACCATTCACCAGGCCCATGTGCTTTATGCGCTTTACATCGCTGACAGCTTCTTCTTTTTATTGAGTATGTCAGTTTCAATCTATCTTAAAAAAATCTGCGCTCCTGAAGACATGACGCCCACACTGGCGATGGGAACCACCTGGAACCATGTGGCCGCTGTGGCCGTGCCCGTCACCGGGGGCTACCTATGGGATTATTACGGCTATGAGGTCGCCTTCTACGGGGGGATGCTGGTGGTACTCATCTCCCTGGTCAGCGCCCAGCTCCTCCGGTCCGCGAAACCGGTTTCCCTGGAGGCCGATGCGCTTGCGGCAGAGGACTGACGATGCGGCTGCCCCTATCGCTGGCAGTCGGCTTCATGGCCGCCTGCCTCCCCGCCTCGCCACCCGACCAGAGCGATATCGGCCTCTCCAATGGGAAGATGAGGGTGTGCTTCGATCCGGCGAATGGCGGCCTTCGCGAGATCGGATCGCCTGAAAGTCTGCCTGCCGTAACCGGCGGGCCGCCGGGCCTCTGGAAACTGGCGGTCGTTTCGTCTTCCGGTCCCGGTGAGATCACCCCGGCTCAGGCCCGTTCGTTCAGGAGCGAGCGCCTGGGGAAGCGCGGGATCAAGCTGATATGGTCGGATTTCCGGGCCGAAGATGCCGGCAGCCTGACGGTTACCTGCGAGGTCAGCCTTCGGCCCGGAGAACCGGCCAGCGATTGGCGTCTTCGCGCCGACGGCCTGGGCACACTGCGGCTGCAGGAGGTATTTTACCCGATCCTGCCCGCTATTGCCCGGCATCCCGAAGAGCGGCTGGCGGTTCCCCTGTGGATGGGCCAGCTTTCCCGGAATCCCAGGCATCTCCTCCGGGGGAACCGGCTTCAATTCGATTATCCCGGCCTGACCTCCATGCAGTGCATGGCCTGGTACGCCGAGGGCGGGCCGGGCCTCTATCTGGCCTGTGACGACGCCCGCGCCTACCGGAAAAGCTTCATCCTGGAAGGCGGCCCTGACGGGCAGGTTGGCGCATGGCTGTCTCATCTGCCGGAAAGCGGCTCCGGCCAATCCTGCTATGCGCTTCCCTACCGCGTTTCGGTGCGCCTCTTCCAGGGCGACTGGTTCACCGCCGCGGAGATGTACCGTGCCTGGGCCGTCCGCCAGGCATGGGCTAAAAAGAGCCGCCTCCGGAGCGGGGCCGTTCCGGGCTGGGCGCGGAGTACCGCGCTCTGGGTCTGGAACCGGGGCCGTTCCGGGGAAGTTCTGCCTCCGGCGGAGATCCTTCAGGAAAAGCTAGGGCTGCCGGTTTCGGTCTTCTGGCACTGGTGGCACGGCTGCGCCTATGACGCCGGGTTCCCCGAATATCTCCCGCCCCGCGAAGGCGCAGACTCCTTCAAAGCCGCCCTGCAAGGGGCTCACCGGAACGGCGTCCACGCCCTGATCTATATGAACCAGCGGCTCTGGAGCATGACCGCGGGAAGCTGGAAGTCCGAAGGGGCCGAGCGCTTCGCCGTGAAAAACCGCAAAGGCGAGATCACGCCGGAGGTCTATAATGCCTTTACCCGCACACCCTGCGCGTCCATGTGCATCCACACGGCGTTCTGGCGCAGCAAATACGCCTCCCTGGCCGAAGGGGCGCTTCGAGAACTCGGCGCGGACGGGATTTATATGGATCAGGCATGCAGCAGCCTGGCCTGCTATGACCCCGCCCACGGCCACCCGGCAGGCGGTGGAACTTACTGGATGGAGGGATTTCGCAAGCTCTCCGCAGACATCCGCCGCCGCTTGTATCCCCGCAAATCCGCCCTGGCCGGCGAAGGGGTGGGCGAATCGTGGCTGCCGCATCTGGACCTGATGCTCAGCCTGGAGGTCAGCCGCGAACGGTACGCCGGGCCGGACGGCTGGGAGCCGATCCCCTTCTTCCAGGCCGTCTACCACCCTTATGTGATCCAGTACGGCAGCTATTCCTCCCTGACCCTTCCCCCTTATGACAACCTCTGGCCTCCTGAGTTCGCCCCCGAAGAGCCGCTCCGGCTGCTGGACCGGAAGTTCTCCCGGCAGTTTTTTCTGGAGCAGGCACGGGCCTTCGTCTGGGGCCAGCAGCTCGCCCTCGCCAACTTCCTCCCCGACCACCTCCGGGAACGGCCCGAAGAGATCGGCTATGTTCTGGGCCTCGCCCGCCTGCGCCATCAGGCGATGAAATTCCTGGCGCAAGGGACGTTCCTGCGCCCTCCCCAAACAGACGCCTCGGAAGCGGAAATCGATATGTCCCGCCTCTCCATCTACGCCGGCCAGGACGGCAGGCTGACCGCTTTCCGCATGAGAACCCCGCAGGTTCTGGCCGGAGCCTGGCGCTCCCCCGACGGCAGCATCGGGATCGCTCTAGCCAGCATTGCAGACAGCCCTCTGGAAATCCGGCTCACCCTTGATCCGGCGGCCCACCGGCTGCCCCATCGGGGCCGCCTCTGGCGCATCGACAGCGCAGGCCGCCGCTATGCAGGCCGCTTCAGGCGCGGGGATATGGCTCTGACGGTCGCTCTGCCGGCAAGGGGAGCCTGTATGATAGAGTTCGAGGGGGATCGCAGGGTGAAATAGACAAAGGGGCAAACCCAAGCGTGAGGTGAAATCAAGAAGTGTGCGGAGGCATCGGAACGGGCATGGGAAGGCCCGGCAGGTCATGTCGACGTGCCGGGCGGAGATATGGAGAGTCGGTTGACGCCCTTGTTTTTTAGGCGAGCAGCGCCCGACTCTCTCCTTTTTACATCCCTACGGCACCAGCAGCACCTTGATCGAATCCGTCCCGGAATGCACCATATCGATGGCTTCCGCATACTGTTCCAGAGGGAACTGGTGGGTGACGATGGGATCGACGTTGATCAGTCCTCGGTCGATATAATCGATGGCGATGGGGTAGCAGTAGGGACCGAGGTGCGCCCCGTGGATGTCGAGTTCCTTGCTGTCCCCGATGATCGTCCAGTCCACCGAACTCTCGCCCGCCATCACCGAAAACTCCACGAAGGTGCCCAGCTTGCGGATCATCTGAAGGCCCTGCAAGATCGCCTTCGGATGGCCGGTCGCCTCGATGTAGACATCGCATCCGTAGCCGGCGGTCATCTCCGAGACCCGCTGAAGCGCCTCCTCCCTGCCCGGGTTGATGGTGACATCGGCTCCCAGTTGCCGGGCGACCTCCAGACGCTTGTCGTTCAGATCCATCACCACCAGGCAGCCCGGATTCTTCAGGCGGGCGGCGGCCACCATTCCCAGCCCCAGGGTTCCGGCCCCGGCGATCACCACCACATCTCCGAACTGGATATTGCCCCGGTCGACGGCATGCAGAGAGCAGGCAAGCGGCTCGATCAGGGCGGCCCGGTGCTTGGGCATAGCGGAGGGAACTCTGTGATTGATGGCCCCGGCGGGAAATTTCATGTATTCGGCCCAGCCGCCAGGCGTGTATTGGCGGAATCCGTAGATATTGTTAGCCTGGCACATCCAGTAGTACCCCCGGAGGCAATAGCGGCACTTCCAGCAGGGCACGATCTGCTCCGAGATGGCCGTGTCCCCCACAGCCAGCCCGTATTTCTCCGCCGCCCCTTCACCCAGGGCCGCCACCTCGCCGATCAGCTCGTGACCGGGGATGACGGGAACCTGCACGTAGCCGGGCCGAAGCGCGTCCCCCCAGAAGAGGGGCGCTCCGATGAAGCACTTGACATCGCTGGCGCACACCCCGCACGCCGCAAGGCGGATCACGACTTCCTCCGGCCCGGGGGTCGGCACCGGCTGTTCCTCCAGCCGGTAATCCTCCGGCCCGTAGCAGACGACAGCCTTCATATGCCTGGGAAGATCGAGTGTTTGAGCGGACATGGAAACCTCCTGATAGTAGATAAACATCGATGGTGGCGGGGCGGTTGATCGCGCCTGTCCTGCAATCGTTAATGTCCGGCGCGACCGACCGCGCCCCTGCGTATTGCATCCTCAACGGAAAAAATAGAATCCGGTTCGGATTCATAGCGCCCCTGAAGGCGGAAGGCTTCCCGTTCCAGGAAAACGCCGAAATAATCGAAATCGTTCTGCTTGAGCCTCCTGGTGACAGCGAAAGGAGTTGTTGAGCGGAATGTCTATGGGAAATTCCTCTGGATGCGATCAGGTTTGCGTTTCTATTCTCCCGGCAAGAGATTCCTCCTGCCTTCTCTTAAGTTGATGCTTGTGTGCGGTACTTTGCGGCCCTATTCACTCTCCATTCCTGTTTCGGAGAGAGTGGCCGAAGAGCAGCTATACTATGCCAAATAAAATTTGGTATAGTATAGATATCTTTAGGGGAGAGAGGTAACCCTACCTCCGTGCCTGAAGTATTTTTCAACCTTCATTAGGGAACGGCTCATCGGGCCGCCTTCAAACCAGCGCCTTAAAAATCCCGCGCCTTCCCCAGGACGGCCTCCTGATAAATTTTCGGGCCTTGATTGGGTTGGCCGGTAAAGACGGTTCGAGGAAGCTCGGCTGAGTCGGCAGGATAGAGAAGGTATTTTTCTCCTTTGCGGGTGGAGAATATCAAAGGATTCCCTTCTTCCGATGCAATCTTCCCGTCCTTCCCTGTAACGGCCACTTCCCTGCCGGGCCAGGGATTTTCCAGGCGGCAGCCCCGGCCCAGAAGACTCTCGATCAGGACGTAGCGGGGAGGGGCGTTTTTCTCCTTTTCGCCGGAGACCAGGAAGCCTCCCCGGGCGCGCAAGGCGAACGCGGCGGGCCAATCCGCAGGGGTGGCGGGGAAGACGCGCAGGGTCCCGTCATAGCTCTGGAGGAGCATTTCGTTGACGGCGGCGGCCAGGATCTCCAAAGGCTCCGGGCCGCACTGCACGAAGGGCTGCATCGGCATATTGATGCGCCGGCCGGTTCCGCGGACAGGGATGTTTTTGTACCGGACCGCCCGGTCGGTGATGTAGTCCCTCTGGCTCACAATCGGGCTGTCCGGAACCTTGCTGGCATAGCGCGAATAGCCGTGCCAATGGTCGATATTGTAGAAAAGCCCCTGGGGGAAGTGCTGGAGCTGGCGAATTCTCATCTTCAAGCGCCTGTACGCCTCATCACCTATGCCCAGCCGGGCCGCCACCACGGCCACCGGGCTGATCGCCAGAGAATGTTCCGGGTGCAGCTTGGCCCGCAGGGCTGTGGCCTCGAAGAGCCGGGTTCCCCTGTCCTTCAGCCCCAGGACTCCGGCAGGGAAAACCGGCGATGTCGTGGCGCAAAAACCGTAGCCGGGCTGATCGCACTGAAGGGGCCGGCCCTCTTTGTCTAGGGCAACGCCTATCGCCTCCCCTTCCGGCAGGGCGACCATCGGATGGTCCGGAAGGCGATCCAGCGCCTTCCGCCACTGCTCCCGCTTGTCGGCATCCAGGTTCAACTGCTGGCTGACATCCAGAAGAGGCCGGAACGAGGCGCAGATCATCGCCAGGTCGGTGACGGTGTTCCGGTAGTCATTCCCATCCTCGCATTCATAAGGGGATGCGGGATAGATGTAATACTCCTTTCGAACCTCGTCCCATTTGAGATATTGCAGGTAGAACTCCGCCGCCTTCTTCATGAAGGGATAGGCTTTTTCCTTGAGGAAGGTTTCGTCACCGGTGTAGAGATAATAGTGCCAGAAGTACTGGCCGATTTGGGTCGCCGGGGTGAAGGCATGGATGAAGCTGGGCCGCTGCCATTCGGCCATCCGGCCCGCATAATCGTGTATCTCGTTCCAGAGAAGGGCGCTGCCGAAGCCCCGGCACCTGGCGTATTCCTCCGCTTGGGGCTTCAGCAGCCAGTAGGTTTCCAGATAGGGTAGCATCAATTCCGTGCGGTTCGCGGCGCAGAGGCTCCAGTAGCTTTGCTGCATGTGCCAGTGGTGGGGATAGCCCCACTGGCACACATCCCGGTTCCATGTCCAGAGCGCCCCGTTGAATATCGCCGGATATTTTCCCCGGGAGGAGCTTCCCATCAGGTAGAGGTGCAGGTAGTAGAGATTCTCCAGATAGTCGTCCCCCAGGTGCGCGAACGACCGGCCCCAGAAATCGGCCCACCACTGCCGGTGGTCCGCCTCGGCCTTTGCCAGCCCGTCCTTCTCGGAGGCGTCCAGCAGGGCTACCGTGTCACAGAGCGGGTTTTTCGATTCTTCACCGGTGACAACGGCCACCAGCAGGGCGAATTCCTGTGCCGGCCTGGCCGCAAGGTCGATCTCCGCCCGCCGGCGGTTGGCCTTCCCCGATTTCGGTGCATTCCCCACCATACGGCAGGCCACCGCGAAATCCAGGCCCTTCAGCGATTCCTGGGTATAGATGTCGCCCTTCCTCGCGCCCGCCTTCGCCTGCCCGATGTCGTTCTCCGCTCCCCTTTGGATGCCTCCGTACCACCAGGACATCCCCCGGCTGCCCCACCGGTCCAGGGAGACCCGCACCGGCGTCCCCTCATCCTTCAGGTCTCCCATGCCCTCGGCGCGACAGCGCAGCGCCAGCACGTTCCGGTTCGTCTGCACAAAAGATTCGGCTTGCAGCTTCAGGAAAGGGGTGGTGGAGGCGAAAGAGGCGTCGGCCCGATAGAGGGACAGCCTCCCCTCGAAATCGTCCAGGTAAAGCCAGTCGAAAAGGGGCGCGGCCAAATCGATGGTAAGCTGGCCGCAGGAGCGCAGCAGCATTTCGCTTTCCTCGTCCGGCTGGCTCCAGGCGTCGCTCTTGTTGATCTGGAGGGTCAGTCCTGTTTTATGGCACCAGACCATGGCTCCCAGGTCGCCGTTCCCTATCGGGAAGCCCTCGTAGCCTTCCAGGGCGGGCGTCCGGTAGGCGATATCGTGCCGGGCGAAATAGGCAGGGGCGTCGACTGCAAAAGGTGCTTTAATCTCGAAAGTGCCTCCTATGGCGGGCAGGGAAAGGATAAAGATCAGGACGGCAATCCGCCTCATCGCGCCTCTCCGATCAGCACGCTTGCCAGGCCGAAGGCGGAGACAGGCACATACAGGATATCGCCTTCCATCCGGGCGGCTGATCGGCTCAAGGGCCGCTCCAGCAGGTCGCACTCCACCGCCGCCGCGCCGGGCCGCGCCAGGCCGGTCAGCCGGATCCGGGCTTCCGTGTCGGCTCCTTCGGTTTCATAGAGCCGGAGGAGGACTTGCCCGGTATCCTCCGCCCGCTTGATAGCCGCCAGAACGATATTTGGGGTCAGAGTTTCGGCAAAACTCTTCAGGGGCGGCAGCGGCCCGGCGTGGATGTCGGTAGTCACAACTGCCGGGGGCTGGTTAAAGGCGGATGCCGCCCTGTCCGCTTCCCACACCTTCAGAGGGCCTGCGTGAGGGCAGAGCTTCAGCCGGATGGTGTGGCTCCCGATTTCCGGCAGCGGATCTGGGTCGTAGCTGGAGCGGAGGAGGGTCAGCCGCAGGGTATCGCCTGAAGCGGAATGCCCGTGCTTGCCGTCATTGAGGAGGGTCAGGCCGCATTCCTCCTGGCCGCCTGTGCGGCTGCCGGTCAGGTCGGCCCACCGCAGCGCCGGGACTTCCTGGCCGGGCAGGTCTCTGGTGATATGGCCGAAAGGAATCTCATAAGCGGCCCTGGCGTTTTGGATATTGACCGGCAGGGCCATGCGGAGGTTCGGCACACCTGTTTCCGGCGTTCCGATCTCTCGCCAGCGGATATGCAGGGTGATCTCTACGGTGGGACTGCCTGCGCTCAGCGCGGTTTCGATGCTGATTCGCGAATCGCCCCGGCGGCGCAACACCCGGATGGCGGCCCGGTGCGGCCCTGTGGCGGAAACCCGGCGGGAAACGACCATCCCCAGAGAATCCCCGTCCAGATTGTCCTGGGCCGAAGCCTCATCCACCATCTGCCAGCCGCTGAGAAGGGGAATCGCTTCGTCGAAGGCCCCGATATCCCAGGACGTCATCGCATGGGGAACCTCCCGGCACATCTCCAAAAAGGCCATCAGCCGGCCTTCCGGCGCATAGTCGTATCCGGTCGCCTTATCGATGAGATGCCGGATCGCTCCGGAAGGGATGTCCACTTCCACCCGCAGGAAGTCGTTTTCGAGGACGCCTGGGGCGGCAAGCGCGGCGCTTTGTTCGGGCGAAGGCGGGGAGCCTTCGGAAATGCTGTAGGTGCGGTAGCCCATCGCGGGAATCTCTCGGGCCGGGAAGAGGATGTTGACAGAGCGGTGTTCCGAATAGGCGCTGCTCCCCGCCACCTGTGCGGCCACTTCCTTGCCGGTATGGTCTCGCACAACAATAAGGCCCGGATCCATCATCCGATTCCACAGCTTGACCGTGACCGTCTCCGAACGGGGGAAGGGCAGGGCATTGAAGACTACCACCGGCTCGCACTCGACAGCGCCCATGCTCACGGTGGGCATCCGGCCCGGGATCCGGATATCGCCCGCCCCGAATCCGATGGAATCGCTGAATGCGTTCCTGTCTTTCCCGGCAGGCGGCTCCAGGCCGGTTGCGGCGGCGGTGTCGATGCGAGAAGCCATCCCTCTGAGCGCCCGCATCCGGGCTGAACCGGCCAGGGCCTCCGCCTCCTGGAAGCGGGCCTCCGCCTGCTCCATCGCCTCATGGCCGCTCGAACCGGCCAGGATGTCGTGGAACTGGTTGAAGAGCGCGAGCTTCCAGGCCCGACGAAACGCTTCGGCAGGGTAGGGGAAGCCCGCCGCCACGCCGGCGATCAGGCAGACGGCCTCCGACTCCGGCAAAAGGGTTTCCGCCGCCCGGTTCACCCGCTTCACCTTGCTCTGGGAGGTATAGCAGCCCTCGAAGATGAAGTTGATCTCTCCCCGGTGGATCGGAATACGGTCCCTGCATTTTTCGACCGCGGTGAAGTAATCGCCGGTCGTGGAAAGGCGCACTGTCGGGAAAATCGGCCAGCCGGAAAGCTTTTCGGCGCTCAGAAGGTGCTGGCGGGTCGGCCCGCCGCCGTGGTCCACCACGCCGTAAATGAAAAGGAAATCCTTCAGGCCGGTTTCTTTCGCATAATCGAGCATCAGATGGGCCATCTGCGGGGTAACCGCACCACCGTAGCCTCCTTTATCATTGAATTCCAGCACCTCGGAGCCGTCGGGAGCCTGCCACCGGGTCAGCCAGGGGCCGCGCCCGGGACGCATGTGGTAATAGCGCGTCACCCCGCCGCGGCTCAGGATGGCTGGGAGAGTCCAGGCGTGGCCGAAGGTATCGCCCGCCCAATCGAGATTGACCGCATCGTAAGGAAGGCCCAGGCGCTCTTTCAGATAACGCTTGGAATAAAGGATGTGACGGCACAGGGATTCCCCGGAGGCCATGTTCTTATCGCCTTCGGTCCACATGCTGGCCGTGCAGTCCCACCGCCCTTCCTCTATACGCCTCCGGATCGTCTCGAAAATTTCGGGACAGTAACGCTCCATCGCCTCGTAAACCGTGATCTGGTTCTGCGCGAATTTGAAGCCGGGGAAAGCGTCCATCAGGCGGTCCACCGTCAGAAAGGTGTCATGGCTCATGGCTATCGTTTCCAGCCAGGGCCACGTCCAGTTCATATCGATATGGGCGTGCCCGCAGCAGTGGATGACATGTTCTTTGGCCGCCTGCCCGATAGGGGCCATCAAATCTTCGGCCTCCGAAACTGCCTGTGCCAGCCCGACGAAGCCTTCCGAGGCCAGGCGCTTTTCCACCGCCTCCGCCGCTTGCAGAGACAGCGATTCCCATGCGGCCTGCCTGTTCGGGAAAAGCGCGGAGAAGGCCCGCGCAAAGCCGATCTCCGTCCGGATGCGCTCCAGCAGCCCGGCAGGCTCCTGCTCCAGTGACGCGATGCGCTTCAAAACCGATTTAAGGCAATTTTCGATGCTCATTCTGACCTCCTGGGCGTGCGGGCCAGCCGCTTCCGGCGGGCCTCCATGGCGCGGATGCCGTCCAGGGGCAGGGCCGCGCTGACGACGTAGTTGGGCACATTCTTGTAACGGTCGTTGACACATTCGTTCACATCGCCGGTTTCCCGGAAATCGTTCGCCATATCGATGACGGTCTTTTCGGCCAGGGACGGGTCGGCCAGATCGAGGGCGTAGACGAACCACCCAACCGGGGTGGCCCAGTAAGCGCCATTCTGATATTCCTCCCTCGCGTCCGCCACTTCCCACCAGACGCCTCCGGGCGTATGGCGCACCTGGCCCCGTTTGACGATCTCGCCGTAATGTTCCTTGAAGTAGCGGGCGACCGCCTCGGCCTGACTCCGGGAGGCGACCCCCAGATAGACGGCAAAGGCCGATCCCCAGATGTCCGGCTCTCTGCACTGCACGGTGGCCGCCCGGAAGAGACCCGGCGATTTATCCCAGAATATCCTGCGGGCCTGCGCGGCAACCGCCCCGGCCTCTTTGCGCCAGGCTTTTGCCTCCTCGCTTCTTCCTGCCGCTTTCAGAAGGTCGGCGAGTTGCCTGCTCGCCTGCACGAAAAGGAGGGAAGAGAAGAGTTCATCCCCCTGCTTCCGGACGGAATCAGTGAACCCGTAGGGGCAGCGGTCCCACTCCGGCCCGGGAACGATATGCGTCAAGCCGGTTTTCGGGTTCCGGGGTACGGCCCGCATCGCTTTGACCAGCTTATCCACCGTCTGCGCTATCATCTCGCGGTCTTTCGTTTTGCGGTAGGTGTGCCAGGCCATATCCACGGTAAATTGAGAGCCGTCGGCCACAGGGTTCTTACCCATAGTGCCGTAGCCCGGCATGTAAACAGGGGTTCCGTCGAACTTGATGCAGTCCACCATCGCCCCATCCTCCCGCTGGCCGGCGAGAAAGAAGAGGTAGGCGTCCTTCAGTTCCCTGCCCGAAAAGGCCCCGATATTGCCTTCCAGCATGTAGGCGTAATCCCTGAGCCAGAACGCCTCATACCCGGAGCCGACCTGCGGCGGGAAGGCGGCGATCCCGCTTCTGGTCTCTCTCCGACACGCCCGGATCATCTCCGCCGACTTCTTCTCAAGCCATCCGACAGCCTCTGTGTAAGGGCTGGCCGCCGGAGCGGCGGCCAGCGCCTGGAGTACCCACAATGCCGTCCATCGCGCCATGCGATCCTCCCCACAAACAGACTCCCGGCAGCAGTTCGCTGTCGGGAGCGGGAGTCCTTCCGGGGCGAGCAGGGGCGATGTCTGGCCTGAAGGGCTGAAGGAAGGCGACTCGCGCCTCGCAGATAGAGAAGCCAAAGCGATGAGCAACGAAGGCGGGATATGGGTGGAGGAAGCTGAGGGCGATTATACAACTGCCCGGCGCGAAATGTAGGCGAGGAAGCAGCCCAACTATGATGCCGCCTGCTTTCATGCCCGGCAGTTGCGCCTGGTACTCGCGAGCGGCTGCAATTTCAGCAGGGGGATTAGATGTCTTTCTTTGCGAAGAAATCCGGGGAATGTTAGACGGAAGATCCCTTTGCCAGAAATGCCTTGAGGGCTTGCTCGATGGCTTCCCCGTCATCGGCGCAAATCCCCTGTTCGATGGAGAAACGCTCATCGTTCATGATACGGCCTCGAATAAAGACGGTTGCAGGCAAGGCGCATCGGAGTCTTGGATGGCTGCATTCCCCAACTTCTCCACCAGAGCAGGGGACAGATAAAGCGATTCGATGGTAGTGGCGTTCAGACCCAGAAGCGTGGCCTGGGTGGAACGCCCGGCTATTAGCTCGATGCGAGTCAGAAGCAACGATTCCGGAAGAGGCTGGCCGTATGTTTGCAGGTCGTTTCGTCCGTCATAACTGACGATATAGGAAATGCTTGTTCGATTGAGATAGAGAAGCGTATCAACGAACTCATCGAAAGATATATCGCCGATATATCGGGGATCCCGGTTGCCACATACTCCTTGATAGGGCGGATCCATATAGATCAAGTCCGCTGCCCCGGCTTTTGAAACCACCTCCCTATAATCGCCAGAACATAAAGACACTTTCCCGGCCAGGAGTCTGGAGGCTGTTTGTATATGCCCTTTCATGGTGCTGGGCCGTGCGCCCCTCCGGCGGTTATCGGGGCTTTGGTTGAACTCTCCTTTGCCGTTATAACGGACCGAGGCTTTCACACAACGGGCGAGGAGATATAAAAGATATTCAGGGCGTTGTGTCCGGTTGAACTTCGCCCGAACGTCATCGTAAAATTCCCGTTCTTTTCCTGCCTGAGCGTTCCAGAGTTCTATATAGCGCCCGATCAACTGATCGGGCCGATGAAGGATAGCGTCCCAGAGATCGATAAGCGCCCGGTTCAGATCGTTCAGGACGAATTCGTTCGCTTTGCCATGATAAGCGGCTGCCAGCGAAACCGCCGCCGATCCTGCGAACGGTTCGATCAGCCTCGCTTGGCCTTCCGGAAAATAGCGGATAATTGAGGACGTGAGACCTCGTTTGCTCCCCTGATAAGGGATGGGATGCGGAACCCCCATCGAAAAATCTCCACGCGGATCGCTTGCATCCGATCTCAGTGCTATCATGATAGCATAAATATTAGAGTTATTTCAACTCCGGATCCGGTATTTCAGGAGGACGAAAAGGGCGATAAGGCCGTCGCGCCAGGTGACTTTTTTGCCTTCCTGGGCGGTGCGAGGGTTATAGGAGATAGGCACTTCGATGATGGTGTGGCCTGCCCGGAGCAGCTTGGCGGTCACCTCCGGGCAGAACTCGAATCGCTCGCAGGCCAGGGGGATGGATCGGAGGATATCGGTGCGGAAGACCTTGTAGGCGGTCGCCTCATCGGTCAGGCGGGAGCCGTAAAGCAGGTTGGTGGTAAAGGCCAGGATGCGGTTGGCGATGCGGATAAGGTGGGGGATATTGGCGGAGGGCCTCAGAAAGCGGGAGCCGTAGGCCACCCCGGTTTTCCCCTGGAGGATCGGCTCCAGGAGGGCATGGTATTCGTTGGGATCGAGCTCCAGATCGGCGTCCTGGATGATGACGATATCCCCGGCCACATGCTCCAGCCCCTTGCGAATGGCCCAGCCCTTGCCGCGGTTGATCTCATAGCTGATGAACCGCACTTCCGGGAACCGGCGCTCCCCGGCGAGGATCTCAGCCGTGCCGTCTGTGGAGCCGTCGTCGACCACGATGATCTCTTTATCGATAGGGACGTTGTGTACCTGCTCCAGCACCTGGCGGATGGTGCTTTTTTCGTTGTACACCGGGATGATGACCGACAGCCGGAACGGCCTTCCGGGGGCGAACCCGGAAGAAGGCGAGGGCGACAGATTGTTCGTTTTCGGAGACATAGGCGGCCTCAAGATAAGGACGACGCTTGAGATAGCGATATATCCGGGTGGCGCTGGCTCCCGTAAATTCGGGCCGGGTGACGGCAATCCACCGGATGCGATGTTTCCGCAGATATGATTCTTCGGACTGCGTGTATTTTTCCTCCCACCAGACATTGGAGGCCATGCGGTAGGCCGACGCCCCGGTATAATAGGCCAGGAGCCTCGGGTTTTGGGAAAGGATGCAGTCGTCCGGACGAATATTGCGCCGGATCCAACCCGAAGCCGGTAAGAAGCCGTTCTGCTTCCCCATCCGGCGGTCCGCTTCTCCCTGTCGAGCGGCGAAATCGCCGATATACAGGGCGGCCCATCCCGTGCAGAGCATGATTCCGATCCCGAATGCGGCCCGCCGCAGGTAGAGCCGGGCGCGCTCCCGCTGCGGCTCCCACAGGCAGGCGATGATCTGGATCCCGGCAATGCACAGAAGCACCGCGCCCGTGCCGTTTTGCGAGCCGACCTGCCCGGCATCCCCGATGATCTTGACCGGCAGAAAGGCGGCGGCCCCGCACAAGGCGATCAGCCCGGCGGGAATCAGGCTTTGTCCCGGCCATAGCCCTGCGGAGGCTGCCATAGCGATGACCGGAAAGGCCGGAAAGAGCAGACGCGCCCCGTAGAGATTGCGGAACATGCCGAAATAAAGTAAAAAGACAACGGGCACGGTTGCCAGGGTGACGGCGGCAGGAAGGCATTCTCGATAGTTCCGCCAGGACAACAGGGCGCGCAGGAGTCCCGCAATAGATAAGACCAGGAAAACGGCGGGCAGTTCGGTTTCGTAAAGGTTCTGGCAGTAGAGTTTTCTCCAGTCGGGAAGGGGAGTGAACCCCAGGTAATCGCGGCGGGAGCGGGAAACCCCTTTTACGACAGCCTCCAGATAGGAGGCTCCGGGCAGCCATCCCGAATAAAGCTGGATCCAGGCGATCATGCCCACGCACAAAAATACGATGCCTGCCGCCGCCAGCCAGTATCGCCCGGCGCGCTGTTTGAAGTGAAGAAGGATGCCTATCAGAGTGACGGGGGCCAGCAGGACGATCAGATATTCCTTTGTCCAGGCCATCAGCGCCAGGGAAAGGCTGGCCCCTGTCCACCAGGCGAGGCTGCCGGTTCTCCAGGAGCGAAGGGCGCAGAGCAGATAGAGCGCCGCAAAGAAGGTGGCGGGATGGTCGGCCCACACGCGGTCGGCGTCCCGGAAGAAGGCGGGAAAAAACGAGAGCAGAAGGGCCGCTCCGAAGGCCGGAGGCCAGGGCAGGCAGCGCCTTCCCAGCAGGTAAGCAACCGGGACCGTCAGGGCGTTGAAAAGCAGCCCCAGGCTTTTCCCGATCTCCAGGGTCGCCTGGCCTTTGATGAAAAACGCGGCGGCCAAAAGCAGGGGAAACCCGGCGGGGTGGAGGGTATCCATCCGGACCGGGGACGATTGACCGGTCCAGACACGCCAGAAATCGCGGGCCAGCACCGCGTAAAAGAACTCATCCGGGCTTTGATCGTGCAGCGCCCCGAAAAGAAGCAGCCGGGGGATCAGGGCGATGGCAAACAGCAGAGCCGCATCCATGAAAGCCTGCCGGGGAATCGCCCCGGAGGCGGCGCGTATTTTGATAGATAGGCGTTTGGCGCGGGCCGAAAGGGTTGAGAAAGGCATATAAATGGATGGTAGGAGGGCCGTTGGCTTCGAGCAAGTAGCAGCCATCCGGTGGTCATGAGGTGTCAATCATATATTTATACGCTGGATTTGTTGTCAAATCCTCCGCTCTACAAAAAGCGGCCCCTCCTTGCATTTAGAGGAGGGGCTGTCTCATTTATACCCGCCATCAGCCGTCGGATCGGGGAGGAGGCCCTGCGGCGATGGGCGCTTCTTCGGCGTTCGAGTTCTTCTGGGCAACTTTGCTGACCAGGTTCGAGAGGTCTACGCCGGTCATCGCTTCCACGACAGGCGGAAGCTGGGTGATGATTTTGGTCACTTCGCCGGTAAGTTTGCTGGCCCCGATCCCGTCGCCGTCTCCCTGGCTGACGATCACCACTTTATCGACTTTGGCAAGCGGGCTGGCAATCGCGGTGGCGATCTCCGGCAGCTTTTCCAGGAAGAGCTGGGTGATGGCGGCCTCGTTGTACTGTTTCCAGGCTTCGGCTTTTTTCGCCATCGCTTCCGCTTCGGCGTATCCGGTGGCCTGCACCACGTCCGCTCCGGCCAGGCCCTTTGCTTTGGCAGCTTCCGCTTCGGCCAGGCCGGAGACTTTGACCACTTCCGCCTGGGCTAAACCGGTCATCTTGGTGGCTTCCGCCTGGCCGAGCGCGGTCGTCTTCATCCGGTACTGCTCGGCCTCGGCCAGAGTCTGAATCTTCTGACGCTCCGCTTCCGCCGATTTCTGCACGGTGGCGACCAGCTCTTTTTCGCGCCGTAGGATTTCCTGCTCTTGCAGGGTGGTCTGCTTTTGTTTGGAGATGATCTCCACCTGCACCTCTTCCGCCTTCACCAACTGGGCGGTCTTGAATTTCTGAAGGTCGTAGGACAGGTCGGACTCGGCCTTCTTCTGGGACACCGACGCATTGTAGGACTGGATCTGGAGGTTGTAGTCCCGGTTCGCCTCGGCGATCTTGGTATCCGCCGCCAGCTTAGCCGTCTGCCCTTCCTGCTCCGCTTGGGCCGCCTTGATGGTGGCGTCCCGCTTGGCCTCCGCCTCGCCGATTTGGGCGTCTCGGAGAACCTGCGCCGTTCTGGGCTTACCCAGCGCGGCCAGGTAGCCGTGAGAGTCGGTAATGTCCCGGATGGTGAAGGAAACGACTGTCAGGCCCATATTGTTGAGGTCGGTTGCTGTCACTTCAGCCACCCGCTGAGCAAATGCTTCGTGCCCGGATAAAAGATCTTCCACGGTCAGGGTTCCCAGGATGCCGCGCAGGTGGCCTGCCATCATCTGAAGGGCCACGCTCAGGATTTCTTCCCTGGATTTGCTTAGAAACTGCTCGGCAGCCGTCCGGATGGATTCTTCATCGCCTTTGATCTTGATCTGCGCTACCCCGTCCACCTTCACCGGAACCCCCATTTTGGTATAGAATTCCGGTGTCACGATATCCAGGGTGATCAATTCCAGGGACATAGTATCGCACCGCTCGACTATCGGCCATACCAGGCAGCCGCCTCCCTGCACCACCTTGCAGCCGACCTTCTGGCGCTCTCCGTTTTTATCGGTGATCCAGTGTTTCTTACCGGAAACAATCAAGACCTCGTTGGGGCCGACCTTGCGGTAGCAACTGCTCCAGATCCAGATAACAAAAAACGCCAGCAATACAATACCGCCTGCACCCATAATCGTCCATGTGACGCTACCACTGAGTGATTCGGGCATCGAAATCTCCTTTCATACAAAAACCTGCCAAACCGGATGCTTTCGGTGAATTTCAGCCCAAAGGAGGCGGCAGGTCGAGCCACCAGGGGCTGAAAAAGGCCCTGCACATCGCTATCCCTCCCTTTCCCTTACATAAACGGTTCCCCCGGACATCCTGACGATCTCGACCGGCGCTCCCTTGCCAATCGGCTTGCCGTTGTCGGACAGGGCCGGAGCCGTCTGGCGGACGCCGCGCACAGTGTAGGCAATGCTGCCCAGCCGGTTCTCCTCCAGGGCTATGATCACCGTTGCGGGCTTGCCTAAAATATCGACGCGCCGGAAGTGGCTGCTGCTCTGGGCAGCGACAATCAGCTTGACGAAGACCATGAAGACCATCGCCGCCGTCAGAAAGGCCATGATCGAAGCGAAAACAGTGGAAGCCAAAGGCGACCATCCGAGAGAACGGGCGATCACCCCGAACCCGCCGAAGCCGGTTATGAAGGCTCCGATGGTCATGCTGTTCAAAGGGGATGCTCCTTGATCGCCTGCATCGCCTCCCATATCGCCGCCCGCATCCACTGCGGCGGAATCGCCCTGAAAGCCGTCGATGCCCTGCCCGTCGCCGATGCCTCCGTGATCGAGAGTCAGCCCATCGCCTCCACCGAAACCGTCGGCGATATGGCCCACTCCGCCGATCACAAACTGCAAGAGGGCGTAGAAGACCCCTACAAACAGGCAGCCTATAAAGATGACATCCAGGGCTTCCATTTGCACTCCCCTCCGGGTTGTTCGGTAGGGCCTTTCACCATATCAAACGAAAGGGCGCGTAAAAGGTTACTCTCATTCAGTGGAGTCCCGTTCCCGGACGTATACGGAGCCGCCGGCAATACCCACGATTTCGACCGATGTCCCTTTCTCTATCGGCTGGCCGTTCTCAGTGATCGCCGGGACGGTCTGTTTGGCTCCGTGAATGCTGAAGGCGATCATACCCGGGCGGTTAGCCTGTAAGGAGACAATGACCTGAGCCTTTTTCCCCAGCAGGTCTATGCGCCGAAACTGGCTGCTGCTCTGCGAGGCCACGAAAAATCTGACGAAGAGCGTAAATACCATCCCTGCGGACACGAATGCCATACAGGAGGCGAAGATCGTAGAAACTGCTGGCGACCATCCTAGGGAACGGGCAATCACCCCGAATCCGCCAAAACTGGTAATGAAAGCCCCCAGTGTCATCGGATTCAGTGGGGAAACGCCTTCTTCAGCTTCGCCGTACTCGTGAGGAGCATGATGCACTCCATTCGTTTCTTGAGGGGCTGTTCCGGCATGATGCCCTCCGGCGTGGCTCACCCCTCCATGCCCTTCATGGTGCAGATGCCCGAAGTGCGGGTGAAAATGGAAGTGGCCTATATGAAAATGTCCGCCCAAATGGCCCAGCCCGCCCAGCAGCATTTGAATGAGCGCAAAGAAAACGCCCGTAAAGAGGCAGCCGATGAAGATCATATCCAGAAGCGCCATATCCATCTCTCCCTTCGGCGATATCCAGAGTTGAATATCCGTATTCTATAGAAATGGTAGGAATCCTCTATGTAAAGGGCAGGGCCTTTCGCCATGACAACAATAAGGCGTTATCCGGGAGATCGGGCGCAAGTCCTGTAACACTTAACGTTTCCCCGCCGGAAAAGTTATGCCGGGCCGGAGGAATTGGAGCGGGAGGGGAGCAACCTACAGCACAAAGGAGTGTGAGATGATTATCGGCGTAATTTCGGATACCCATATACCCCGCAGGGCAAAAGAGATTCCGGAGGCGGTGATGGAGGCTTTCGCGTCGGTGGACAGGATTTTACATGCGGGCGACCTGGTGACCCTGGGGGTGATCGCCGCGCTGTCGAGTCTGGCCCCGGTGGATGCGGTCTTCGGCAACTGCGATCCGGAGCCTGTAAGGATGTCTCTGCCGGAGAAGAAGGTGATCGAGGCGGGAGGCTTCAAGATCGGGCTGGCGCATGGCGACAAAGGCCCACAACGAACCACGCCGCTGCGGGCCTTGCACACCTTCGAGGCCGGGTCGGTCGATTGTATCGTTTTCGGGCACAGCCACCGGCCCTACTGCCAACGGCATGAGAAACTTCTGCTCTTCAATCCCGGGTCGCCCACGGACCGGCGATGGGGGCCGCAGCTTTCCTACGGAATTCTGAGACTGGAGGAAACGATTCAGGGAGAGATTATCGGGCTATAAGCTGTTTGACAGGGGGAAGGGAAACCCACCCCAGTTGCATGGCCTTGTAAACGGCCTGCATTTTCGAGGTAACTTTCAGCTTCCGGTAGATGTTCATCTGGTGGAACTCGACAGTCTTCCGGCTGATGCAAAGCCGATCCGCAATCTCCTGACCGGAGGAGCCGTCAATGAGAGATTGGAGAATTTCAAATTCGCGTGTGGTCAGCAGGATGCTGCTCTGGGGTGTTTCCGCCGGCCGCCGGGTCATCAAATCCATTTTTTCCTCCGCTGCATCTACTAGCATGTCCGTGCCTGAATATTATACCCACAACCTCAACTTTTGATACCTGGTTCCCGAAACAAACGAATATTGTTTTTCAGGACGGGCCGATTCGCTATTTTGAGTGTAGCGGAGGAATGTTAAAAGTGGATTGACGATAAATGTCAGAAGAGTGAAATAATATTGATCGTTTTCGGCTTTCGCTTGCCTGTCATTGCGAGGGAGGCAATCCCCAGGCTGACAATGAATGTAAATCTCTCGGTATTTGTTAGGCTGGAGATTGCCACGTCGCTTGATCGCCTCTTAATCCCATCTACCGGGGATGGTGGTTTCGCATTTCGGGCAGAAGCCGCCCGGCTTCAGACGGTATCCCAGGACTCGAAAGCCGGTCCGCTCGATGAGGAGTTCCTTGCAGGCGGGGCAGTAGGTGTTCTCGAAGCGTGCCATCCGGCCCGGAAGGTTGCCTGCGTAGACGTAGCGCAGGCCCTCGCTGTAGCCCATCTCGGCGGTTTGGATGAGGGCGCGGGCCGAGGTGTTGTCCCGGTCCTGCATCTTGTAGTCCTGGTGAAATGCGGTGACATGCCAGGGGATATCCGGAGAAACCGACACCAGGAAGCGGGCCATATCCCGCAGTTCTTCCTCCGAATCGTTCAGGCCCGGAACCACCAGGGTCACGATCTCCACCCAGAAGCCCATCTCGCGCAGCATCCGGATGGTATTCAGGATGGGTTCCAGGCGGCCCCCCAACTGGCGGTAATTTTTGTCCTGGAAGCTCTTGAGGTCCACCTTGTAGAGATCGACCCAGGGCTTGAGATATTCCAGAACCCCGCGCGTGGCGTTCCCGTTGGACACGAACGAGGTGACCAGCCCGTGCTGGCGGGCTTTCTTGAATATGGCGACCGCCCATTCGGCGGTAATCAACGGCTCGTTGTAGGTGCTGGTGACGATCCTCGCGCGGTAGCGGAGGGCGATGTCCACGAACTGCCCCGGCGTGACCGCCATCGTCTCCGAACCGGCCCGGGGGTCGCGCAGGGCCTGCGAGGTGACCCAGTTCTGGCAGTAGGAGCAGTGGAGATCGCACCCCAGCATCCCGAAGCTCATCGCCAGCGAACCAGGATAGGCGTGAAAGAAAGGCTTCTTCTCCACTGGATCGCATTGAAGGGCGGCCACATAGCCGAAGGGCGCTTTGAGCGTCCCGCCCTGGTTGAAGCGCACCCGGCAGACGCCCGGCCTGCCCTCCAGGATCAGGCATTCGTGCCCGCAGGCATAGCAGCGCACCTTGTTGTCCGGGAGCTTTTCATAGCACTCGCCCTCCCGGGTCTGAGACTCCAGCAAATCCTCCAATGTCTTGGTCTCAGGCATAGCTGCACCTCCTCTTCTAACAGTTATAGTACACCACAAATCTTTTGCCTTGTCAACTTACGGCAGAGCCCGCCCCTGCGGACAATTCTCCCTTTCCGAAAGGACTCCGCCGCCTTGTCTCGAACCTGTAAATACCTGATAAAACGGAGAACCCGATGGCAAACGAAAAGCAGTTCAAGCTGAAAACCAAATTCATCGCCACCCGCGGGGTGGAGGAGTACCGGGAGACGATCCCCGCCTGGGTGAACGAAAACGATACGGTGCTGGAGATCGGCTGTGAGTGGGGAACGACGACCGTCCAGATCGCCCCGCGCTGCAAGGAGGTGATCGGCACGGACGTCAGCCCGGAGTGCATCGAGCGGGCCAGGCAGAAGCACCCGGACATCCGCTTCGAGGTGCTGGACGCCTTCGATGTGCGGGCCGCCCTGGATCTCGGCAGGCAGTTCACCAAAGTCTATATCGACATGTCGGG
>JADLDR010000012.1 GCA_020846535.1 Armatimonadota bacterium
CGACCTACAGTAACGGGAGTGTCTACAGCGGGAAGGCGAAGCTGGCGGCAGGCAGCTACAGTTTCTATTTCTACAGCAGGCTGGTGGATACGGTCTACTATTCTACCACTATCCCCGGCCCCACGGTCAATTGATCGGAGCTTTCGCTTGAGTGTCACTGCCAAGAGCTTGAGCTACCCTATCGTCTCGTTTCTGGCAGCGCCCTGAAGATAGTTCCGTCTCTTTTGCTCCTCGCCATGGCGCACAAGCGGAAGCCCTTACGGCGTTCCTCTGGATGCCGCAAGGGCTTTCGCTGCGCTCCCGATCTCCCGGTGCGGCAGGGGCGCTTCATCTTGCCGAAAGGAACACGGGCATGTTATAATAGGGCAGGAGGAGCATATCATGAAATTGACCCTGGAGGAAGTATCCCGCGTCGCGTTCCTTGCCCGGCTGGAACTCGGCGAGGCGGAAAAGGAAAGGCTGACCCACGACCTGAACGCTATCCTGGAGCATTTCAACCAGTTGCAGGAACTCGATACCGAGACCGTACCCCCGACTTCCCACTCGCTTCCCCTCACTAACGTCTTCCGAGAGGACGTCGTTGCGCCCGGCCTGATGCCCGAAGAGGCCCTTCAATCGGCTCCCGAGGCCCGCGACAACTGCTTCATCGTTCCCAGAATCGTCGAGAGCTGAGAGGGCGGCCTTGCGGCTGCGCCGCGCCCGGCTCTTTGCCCATATCGGAGGAATCATGTCCGAACTCTATTCTATGACTGCCCGCCAGTTGTCTGCTCTGATCGCCGGAAAGAAAGTGTCCTGCCGGGAGGCGGCGGAATCCGTCCTGGGGCGCATCGAGGCCCTGGAGGATCGGGTCAAAAGCTATATCACCCGGACGCCGGAGATGGCGCTGGAGCAGGCCGATGCGGTAGACCGGAAGATCGCGGCCGGGGAGCCGGTCGGCCCTCTTGCAGGCATCCCGATAGCCGTCAAAGACAATTTTTGCACCAAAGGCGTCCGCACCACCTGCGCCTCCAAAATCCTGGCGAACTGGGTCCCGCCCTACGACGCGACGGTCGTAACCCGGCTGAAAGAGGCTCAGGCCGTCATCCTGGGCAAGACGAACCTGGACGAGTTCGCCATGGGATCCTCCACCGAGAATTCCGCTTTCTTCCAGACTCACAACCCCTGGGACCTGGCCTGCGTTCCCGGCGGTTCCTCCGGCGGGTCGGCGGCGGCGGTGGCGGCGGATGAGTGCATCCTGGCGACCGGCTCCGATACCGGCGGCTCGATCCGGCAGCCGGCCGCCTTCTGCGGGGTGGTCGGCATCAAGCCCACCTACGGGCGCGTCTCCCGGTACGGCCTGGTGGCCTTCGCCTCCTCCCTCGACCAGATCGGCCCGCTCACCAAGGATGTTTCGGACTGCGCCCTCCTGATGAACGCCATCGCCGGGCACGATCCGAAAGACTCCACCGCGGCCCCTCTGCCTGTGCCGGATTATACAAAATCGCTTGTGCCCGATGTCGAGGGGCTGCGGATCGGCGTTCCGAAGGAGTTTTTCGCCCACGGGATGGATCCCGAAGTCTCCGCCGCCGTCCGTAGGGCCATAGATGCGCTGGTGGAGTCAGGGGCCTCGGCGGAAGAAACCTCGATGCCGCACATCGGCTATACTTTTCCGGTCTACTATATTCTGGCTCCCTCGGAGGCCAGCAGCAACCTGGCCCGCTACGACGGCGTGCGCTTCGGCCACCGGGCCAGCGACTATGACAGCATGATCCGGATGTTCGAGCGATCCCGGGACGAGGGGTTCGGGCCGGAGGTGAAGCACCGGATCATGATCGGAACCTACGCCCTCTCCGCCGGGTATTACGATGCCTATTATCTGAAAGCCTTGAAAGTCCGCACCCTGGTCAAGCAGGATTTCGACAGGGCGTGGGAGCGGTTTGATGTGCTGCTGACCCCGACCAGCCCGACCGTGGCCTTCCGGCTCGGGGAGAAGGCGGACGATCCGCTTCAGATGAAGCTGGCCGATGTCTGCACGATCCCGGTCAATATGGCGGGCGTCCCCGCCCTGGCGATGCCCTGCGGCTTCCAGAACGGGCTGCCGATTGGCCTCCAGATCATCGGCAGACCCTTCGACGAGGAGACGATCTTCCGTACGGCCTACACCTATGAACAGCATACCGAATGGCACAAGCAGAAGCCGAATTTGAAATGAATGCGCGTCTGATTATGGAGACGGTCCAATATGCCTGAATACGAATCCGTTATCGCGATGGAGGTTCATGCGGAACTTCTGACCGCAAGCAAGATGTTCTGCTCTTGCAGCGCCGCCTTCGGGGCCCCGCCCAATACCCAGGTCTGCCCGGTCTGCCTGGGGCTGCCCGGAAGCCTGCCGGTCATGAACCGCAGGGCCGTGGAGTTCGTGCTGAAAACGGCTCTCGCCCTCAACTGCGCCATCTCCAGCGAAAGTATCTTCCACCGCAAGAACTATTTCTACCCAGACCTGCCCAAAGGCTATCAGATCTCCCAGTACGGCGAAACCCCTATCGGCGTCGGCGGCTATCTTGACATCATGGTAGATGGAGCCGTCAAGCGGGTGGGGATCCGGCGCGTCCATCTGGAGGAGGACACGGGCAAGCTCTTCCATGTGGAAGGCGGGGAAAGCATGATCGACTACAACCGCTGCGGCGTTCCTCTGATGGAGATCGTGACCGATTTCCCGCCCGATATGCGAACCCCGGAAGAAGCCCGCGAATACCTGACGCGCCTCCGGTCGATCCTGGTTTACCTAGGCGTGTGCGACGGGAAGATGGAGCAGGGGAGCCTGCGCTGCGAGCCGAACATGTCGCTGAGGCCGGTCGGGGAGGAAAAGCTGGGAACCCGCACCGAGATCAAGAACCTGAACTCCTTCCGGGCCGTCTACCGGGGGCTTCAATACGAGATCGAGCGCCAGAAAAAGATCCTTCAGGGCGGGGGAACCATCCGGCAGGAGACCCGGCGCTGGGATGAGGCCGCCGGCGCGACCGCTCCGATGCGCGGTAAGGAATGGGAGCAGGAATATCGCTACTTCCCGGAGCCGGACCTGGTTTCCGTTCGCTTCGAGGAGGAAACCATCGCCCGCGTTCGCTCCGAAATGCCGGAACTGCCCGACCGGAAGCAGGACAGATTCATCCGGAAATACTCGCTCCCTGCTTACGATGCCCAGGTGCTGACCGCTTCCCGCCCGATGGCCGAGTTCTTCGAGGAAGCTGTCCGCCTCTACGACAACCCCAAAGCCGTGAGCAACTGGGTGATGGGCGACCTGACCCGGCTACTCAATGCCGAGAACCAGGAGATCGAAGACAGCAAGATCGCCCCGGCTCATCTCGCCGGGATGCTCTCCCTGCTGGACAAGGGCGCGATCACCGGCAAGGCCGCCAAAACCGTTTTTGAGGAGATGTTCGCGACCGGTAAGACGCCGGAATCTGTGGTTTCCGAAAAGGGCCTGACCCGGATCGATGACTCCTCCGAAATCGAGGCGGCGGTCGTCAGGGCCATCGAGGTCAACCCCAAAGTGGCGGAGGACATCCGCGGGGGCAAGGACAAATCGATCATGTTCCTGGTCGGTCAGGTGATGAAGGAGACCCGTGGCCGCGCCAACCCGGAAGTCGTCCAGAAGATGTTGCGGGAGAGATTGCTGGGGTAGACCCCCCAGGCAGCCGAGATTAAGCGATCCCACCCCTAAAGGGTGTGGGATTTTGCCCCTGGCACGATAGCGGGTGCTATCTCCGAGGCGTACGGCTGGCTTAAAGCAGCCCGGCGGGAAATGTTCCCCGCCGCGATGACATCCGCCAGGCCAGCGAACCCGCAGGATGTGCAGAGGAAACGGCTTTGGGTAGGACGGTTGCGCTTGTCTACGTGCCCGCAAATGGGGCAGGTGCGCGAAGTGTTGCGCGGGTCAACGTAGACCACGGGCACGCCCTCGCGCTGTGCTTTGTAGGCGATGAAGGAGCGCAGTTGAAACAACGACCAGGAAGAGAACGTCGCCCGCTGAGCCTTACGAACCGTGCAGCGGTCGCGGATGCCTTGGAGGTCTTCCAGGGCAATCGCCCGCTTGGTGTCTTTGGCGTTGGCGACGATCTGCTTGCCGATGACGTGGTTGGTGTGCCTGGCAAAGCGCGACTCCTTGCGGCGGCGCTGCTTCAGCAGGCGGCGAGACGACTTCGTGCCTTTGGCTTGCAACCTCTTGCGGAGCCTGCGGTGGCGGTGGCGCAGGCCGTTCACCACCGCGCCGGAGTGCTGGGTGCCGTCGCTGTCGGTGGCGATGTTAACCATGCCCAGATCCACACCGAGGAAGCCCTCCGGGTCGAAGGGATCGGCTTCGGGCACGTCCACCGTCACGTAGAGGTAGAAGGTGCCGTCCCGGTAGACCAGATCTGCCTGCCCTTGGCGGCGGTCAAGACGGGCGGCCTGGTAGCTGCTGTAACGCACGGGCACGACTATACGCCCGGAGAGCGTCAGCAGCGAAACGGTATCGGCGCTCTTCCAGGCCATGATCCGTTCGTCGTAGACCATCGCCCCGTGGTGGCGAAAGGTCGGCCGGATCATGCGGTCGCGCTTATAGGCTTCGCAGGTCTTGGCGATAGCGCGAACTGCCATCTGCGAAGAGAGGCCAAAGCGGTCGCGCACGTCGTGGTAGGCTTCCTGCTGAAGCCGATACTTGTTGGCGGTTTTCAGGCGAAAGGCTATCTCTCCCAGGTAGTTGCAGGCGGCGTTAAACGCTGCCAGAGTCTCCAGGAGAGCCTGCGCCTACTCCGGCGTGGGAGCCAGTTTCACCACGAGTATCTGCTTCACGATAGAATTATACCATCTATGCAAGGAACTGCCAAGCGAAAGGAGGGGGTGCCCTCGGCGGGCGACTGGCGTCTTCCTCCCACCGCTAAAGCGCGTGGGCTTCCGACGCCACCAAGATGTTGTGAGCGGCCTGTCCGATTTATCGGGCGGGCCGTATGATTTTGTGGGCCGCTGCCAGGTCTTCGGGCTTATCGATATCCGCGCCGATTTCAGGGTAGGGAAAGACGATGGCGGAGGCGGAGCCGCCGAGGATGGAGCCGACTCTGCGCTCCAAATAGGGAATGGAGATGGCAGCCGGGAAAGCGCGGGAGAGCAGGAAGCGGACGACCAGGCTCAGGCCGATGATTTTGAGAAGCCCTGCCGGGCTTTTCCGCAGGGAAAAGACTTTTTCGATCAAGGGGCCGTTTTTCAGCAGCACTGCGGCATCGATCAGCACCAGGTTCCCCCCGGTGAATTCCCCCTCGCGAATCCGCACCGAGGTTCGCTTCATCTCCGGATACTTCAGCCGGGCCGCCGCCATCGGAACGATGGGATAGCAGAAGTCCGCGCCGGTGGACAGGGCGGCGCGGATGAACGAGTCCACCATCCGTCCGGTCAGCATCGGCACATCCACGCTCGCCAGCAGCACTTTTTGCGTCCGGCTCGCCTTCACCCCGATGCGGATGTTCTCGAAAAACGTTTCCCCGCCGGGCAGCATCTCCGCAGCCCCTTCCGCCGAGCGGGCGGGAAGCGTTCCGACCACCCGGATGGCCTCGATACAGGCGGCTTCCCGGAGCGCGTCCAGCACGTATTCCACCATGGGGCGGCCATGAATGGGGACCAGGGCCTTATTGAGCATCCCGGGAACCAGAGCCTTTTCCGGTTTGCTGATCCCCCCGGCCAGCACGACGGCGGAAACCGAAGGGCTAACGGGCAGAGAGGGTGTCATGGCGCATGTCCTCTGTTCGAGCGGCGCAGGCAAAAGGGTAATCGCAGGCAAGCGTTGCGGCGGCCCGGGCGGCGGCTTCGATGTCGGGGAAGAGGCCGAAGACCGCGGAGCCGCTGCCGCACAGCAGAGATCCGGCCGCGCCGAGCTGCCTCAGCCGGTCGTGGATGCGCCGGAGCGCGGGAAACGCGGCGCAGGCAACGGCATCGAAATCGTTATGAAGAGCTTCTCCCACCTGCAAAGGGTCTCCCGAAGCGAGCGCCTGCCGCATGGTTTCCGCGGACCGGCGAGGGCTTCGCTTTTGAGGCAGTTGCCCGTAGGCCCAGGCGGTGGAAATGCCGAAATCGGGCCTGACCAGCGCCAGGGAGAGAGATGCCCGGCTGCCCAGAGGCGAGACGCGCTCTCCCCGCCCCTGAAGGAGCGCGGTTCCTCCGAACAGGAAGAAGGGGACATCCGACCCGAGAAGGGCGGCTATCGGCAGCAGCCGATCCAGAGGCCAGCGCAGTTCCCAGAGTTCGTTCAAGGCCCGCAGCATGGTCGCGGCGTTGCCGCTGCCCCCGCCGAGGCCCGCCTGCGCCGGGATACGTTTCTCGATGTGGATGGATACGCCGAGTTCGGGCAGGCTGGCGTGGCTCCGCAGCAGTTCGGCGGCCCGGTAGGCCAGGTTGCGGGCGTCGCAGGGGAGGTAAGGGGCGGAACAGGTCAGAGCGATTTTCTCGGGCTGAGGCCGGAGAGTAATGATATCATGCAGTCCGACTGCCGCCGCCACCGATTCCAGGTTGTGGTAACCGTCGGGCCGCCTGCCGAGAATATCGAGCGTCAGGTTGATTTTGGCAGGGGAAAGGTAGTCAGGCATATTTTGATTATGGCATATCGGGCAGGCGATTGTCAAAAAGGCCGCTTTCCGGAAGCGCGAATTTGGGCCTAAAAACAGGTATTCTAACGAGTATTTATCCAGACAAAGTTATGTTATAATGGATGTAGTGTCCGGCCTGGCTCTCCTTTCTGCCAACCGCCGGATAAAATCTAGCAAGGGGGAACTTCTATGAAAAAAGCTCGGATAGCGATGATGCTGTTTGTGCTGACGGCAACCTGTTCATCGAGCCTTTTTGCCGATTTCACGCTCACCGTTTTTGAGGATACCATCAGCGTCAAAGGCCAGACGATCACGCATTCCGGTTCCGCCCAGGGATTTTTCACGTTCCAGCCGACCGATACCCATGGAAACCTGGGTCTGCTGGCGCAAGCCGCCCCGGACCGCAACTGGGGTTTGAGCAATCCTTATCCTGTCGAGAAAATATCCGGCGGCAATATGTTCGATGTCGTGGGCATGTACGGCATGGCGAACACGGACCGGTTGCGGTTTGCGGTCGTGTTCTCGATGGGGCCGGAGGGGGTCTTCGATCCCTATAGCTATCATCAAAAACTCGGGCCCGGCGACTTGCGCGTTGATATCGAAAATCCCGACGGCGATTACGGGGTGGGATTGCGGACGACCAAAATCACCGGCGGCTACGGAGGGGAAAGCCAGGAGGCCAAGCCGGCCGTGTTCGGAACCTCGAACCGGAGAGATGCCACCGTCCATTCCGATGGGAAAGCCGCTGTTCGATTCATCAAAAACGATGTGGACTCCACTTCGAACGATGACTGGTATCGCTACGACGGCCTTTCCAACCCTCCCTATGACGGCTGCCAGATCGATGGGCGCAGCGCATGGGTGTTCGATCCCTTCGGAGCGGACTGGGACCAGGCCACGGTTTCGTGGACTCCATATGCAGGAAGCGGATCGGACCGCAAGCTATGGGTGGCTGAAGGAATCTGGAACTGGTCTTTCCTCGGCCTGAAGGATGGGGAGAAGGTCAACCTCTATACCGGCACGGACTGTAACAACGACCGCATGATGGTGCAGGTGACCGTGGTGCCGGAGCCTTCCAGCCTGGTTCTCATCGGGAGCGCGATGCTCGGAATGGCCGGGCTGTGCAAAAGGCGCAGGCTGGCTTAACGGCAGGCAGCGCAAGAGCCGCAGGAGGCCTCCTGCGGCTCTTTGTGTTTTTACGGATTCAGGGGGGGCCAGGGGGCGCAAAGCCCACGCGCTTCAGCCGTGGGATGGAGCCATGCCGCAAACGTACAAACACAAAGAGACTTCGGTCTACCTTTGCAACTACCACCTGATCTTCTGTCCGAAGAGGCGCAGGAAGATTCTGGTGGGTGTTGTCCGAGACAGACTGGAGCAGATCATCCGAGAGACAGCCCTTGAGATCGACTGTGAAGTGATCGCTCTGGAGATCATGCCTGACCATGTGCATCTGTTGATCTCGGCTCCTCCGAGTCTGGCTCCCCATCAGGTAGTCGGTCGACTCAAAGGCAAGTCGGCGCGTCTCTTCCGCCAGGAATTTCCTCTGTTCAAACGGATGCCGTCGCTATGGACTCGTTCCTGCTTCTGTTCCACCGCAGGCCATGTTGCCTCGGAGACGATCCAGCGGTACATCGGGAGCCAGCGGAAGCGAGATTGAAACGTGCGGCGGCACAAGGCACTCGGCCATGAAGCAGGCGTTCGTCTACAAGCTGCGTCCCACCCGCAAGCAGGAGCAGGCTCTTGAGGACACCCTGGAAACCTGCCGCCACCTCTACAACGCCTGCCTGGGAGAACGCAAGCAGGCGTGGGCGCAACGCCAGGAGCGCCTGTCCTTTGCCAAGCAGTGTGCCACCCTGCCTGAGAGAAAGCAGACAAGCCCGCACCTGCCGCTTGTCCATTCCCAGGTGTTGCAGGATGTGCTGCATCGTGTCCAGCGATCCTATGACCACTTCTTTCGCCGCCTGAAGCAGCAGAAGGAAAAGCCTGGTTTCCCCCGATTCAAGGGCCGGGGCGGGTACGATTCCTTCACGTACCCGCAGTGGGGAAACGGTGTCGGCTTCAAGGAGGGTAGGCTCTGCCTCTCCAGGATTGGGCTTCTTCGTATCTGCTCCGACCGTCCACTTCAGGGTGATCCCAAGACCTGCACGATCCGCAGAAGAGCCGATGGCTGGTATGCCTGTATCGTCTGTGCGGTCGCGCCTGCGCCGCTCCCCCTCACGGGAGAGAGCATCGGTCTGGATGTGGGCCTGGAGAACTTCGCCACTCTCTCCACAGGAAAGCAGACCCCCAACCCTCGATTGCTCCGCAGGGCCGAAAGGCGGCTGAAGACCGCTCAAAGGCGTCTCTCTCGCAGAAAGAAGGGAAGCCGAAACAGGGCGAAGGCGAGAGTGCTGCTTGCCAAAGCCCATCTGAAGGTGCAGCGGGCCAGGCTGGACTTCTGCCACAAGGTCGCTCACGATCTTCTCGACCGCTTCGACACCCTCGCGGTCGAGAAACTGAACATCAAAGGGATGCTCAAGAACCATCCTCTGGCGAAGAGCATCGCCGATGTGGGTTGGGGAACCTTCCTGTCGGTCCTGAAGAGAAAGGCTGAGAGGGCCGTCCGTTCCGTCGTGGAAGTCGATCCCAGGTATACCAGCCAGATATGTTCGGGCTGCGGCGAGAGTGTTCCGAAGAAACTCTCCGTTCGATGGCACGCCTGTCCCTACTGTGGACTGGAGGCGCATCGGGGCACCAACGCCGCCCTGAACATCAAGAGAAAGGGCGGGGTCACCGCCTTTGGGGAGACGGCTACACTGGTTGCGGTCTGAGAACCAAGAACCCCACAGGCTTCACCCGTGGGAGTGTCAGCGGCTGAAGAGGCTTCGCACCGGAGGCGGCATCTGGCTCTGCAGCCCCTTGACGGAGCGCCAGACGATCTCGCTGGAGAGAAGGTCGTCGATGCGGTCTTCCTGGGAAAGATCCATCGCCACCGATTCCCGGGGTCCCCAGTCGTGGGCGGGGTTCGTTTCCTTGATATTCCAGCGAACGGGCCGCTGCCTGTAGGGCCGGAAGTCGGGCCTGTCCGTAAAGGATCGGCACATCGGGGTTGCGGCGTCGTCGTACTGGCTGAGCGGCCTTGCGCCGAGGATCGGTTCCATCGTGCGGAGGGCGGAGCAGGTGGTGTAGTGGGCGCTGCCCGCGCTGCCGCGCCGGGCGTAAGGGGAGATCCCGAGCGCAGGGCTGCGGTGGGCGTCCACATGGTCGGGGCCGTTCTGGGCGTCGTCTTCGAGTACGAGGATCGCCATCTGTTTCCAGAAGCGGCTGTGGGAGAGGGCATCCACCAGTTTGCCCAGGGCCAGGTCGTTTTCGGCCACCATCGCCCGCGGGGTCGGCTTGCCGGGGCTGGTCCCTGCCGTGTGGTCGTTGGGAAGCCGCATGATGATAAAGCGGGGAAGGCTCCCGCTCCGCTCGTATCCGGCAAATTCGGCGAGGAATTGCTTCACCCGCGTCATATCGGGCACATCCAGGTTCCAGCCGGTGAAGGCCGGCGAGAAGCGGCCTTCCAGGGAGGGCACATTGGCCCGTTTGCTTTCCCCCTCCTCCCGAATAAATTCCCCGTAGGATCGGTAGCCGACTCCGGCCCGCCTTCATGCACCCCAGTTGAAGCCCGCATCCGGATAGGTGATGGGGTTCGTGCCCTCATAGTCGTAGTCGTGCCCGCCATAGCCGTAGGGCCACATCTTTTCGACATAATCGGTGGCATAGGCCGCCGTCGACCAGTTGTGCCCGTCCGCAGAAACCTCCGAATCGACAGAGAAGTTATCGAGCAGGACGAACTCTTTTGCCAGAGCGTGACGGTTGGGAGTCACCCGCTCGTTGAAGATGCAGAGCGAAGGGTCGCCGTTCCCGGCCTTCATGCCACCGAACACCTGATCGCAGGTGCGGTTCTCCATGATCACATAGACGACATACCGGATCGGCAATTTGCCGCCCGGGCGGGCAGGGACGGCCTTCTGCCTGCCGACCTCGGCGCGGGTCAGGAATTTTTCCCGGAAGGGTGCCAGTCGGCGCGTCCGAAGGGTATACTGCCTCAGCGCCGCGCTGTCGGGCATGGGCACGAATTGAACCGTGCCGTTCAGGAGGGAGCCGATAGATTCGCTTTTGGGGTTGGGCTTCCCCTGACCGCCTTTGGAGTTGAGGATATAAACGGTTTTGCTGTCACCGGCGATCCGGATGGCAGCCGGATACCATCCCGCCGGGATCATCCCGACCACCCGGCTTTCGTCCGGCTCGGAGCGGGGAAACCGCCACATTGATCTGCTCCGCCGCTTTTCGGGCGATCAGGTCGATAACCGTCACGGTATTCCGGTTGGCGCAGGTCACAAAGAGGCGGCTGCCGTCCGAGCTGAAGGCCATTTCGTTGGGGTGTGAGCCGGTTTTGGTCGTGTGGCGTTCCTGAGAGCCTTCCGGCAGGCTTATCAGCTTCACCGAGGAATCTCCCCACCGGCTGACAGCCAGAGTCCGCCCGTCGGGCGAGACAGCCACCCCGTAAGGAGCGCCTGCTACCGGGATATGGCGCAGGAGTGAGCCTGTCTGCGTATCCGCCACGGCAACGCCGTTTCCCTTCATCAATGCGGCGTAAAGCCTCCTTCCGTCCGGGCTGAGGGCAAGCTGGCCGACGAACTGCGGGGCCGTCACGCCCTCGCGCTTGAGCGAAATGTCGGCTGCGGGCAGCAGCTTCCCTCCCTCCAGCCGGGAGACCCGCACGGCGTCATCCGAGGCTCCGGAGACAAAGAGCCTGTCGCCCTGAGGATGCCAGCAGAGGCCGACCCATCCCCTGGGGATGCGCTTTTCGTCTGCGACAGCTCCGTTGGCGGCATCCAGAAGCATCACCGAGTGGGCGGGAACGCCGCAGTTCAAGACCGCAAGATATTGGCCCGAAGGTGAGAGGGCCATCCCCAGCGGCCCGACCCCGACCGCCACCTGCTTTCCGGCGGGCTGGATTTTCCACCCGTTCGGCAGCAGAACTGCCCCCGATGCCTTCTTGCCCGGCAGAACCGGGGCCGATGGCGCGGGCATCGCCTGGGCGAAGAGGCCTAAAAAGATGAACCATACAGGCTTGAAGCGTTTCATGGATGCCATTGCTCCGCTGATAAGAGTTGCAACTTCCTCTCAGGGCCAGGGGAAACTGGGGGCAGGGGCTCGGGTCAGGGCGCTGATGCCTGTCCAGAAGACGGCCATCGTGAACTCTCCGAGGATGAGTCCCAGGAAGAAGGGCCGGGCCTGGGTATAGAGGCGCATGCCGCCGTAGCGGGCGATCAGGGTTTTCAGGACCCAGGCGATCAGGATGGGGAACCAGAAAACGATCATCGACCAGGAGGCGCAGAGAGCGTAGCCCATCGGGTGAAAAGGCCACCACCAGAAGCGCGCGCGCATCGCGGCCAGGAAGAGCGTCACGCACGCGCCGACCCCGAAAAAGACGGGCGCGCGCCAGTTGAAAGGCAGGCCCCCTTCCATCGCCGGCGCGTTGTCCTGGAACCCCCACAGGCTGTTGCCCCAGTAAGGATAGGAATACATCGTGATAGCGCCGCGCCGGTAGGGGAGCCACAACTGGAAGAAACCGGCAGCCGCAATCGAAACAGCGATAGTTACGAGAAAGACCCATACCAGCCGCTTCCGCCGGAAACGCACTCCGTCGCCCAGCTTGGAACTGTCCAGGAAACCGGCCAGCAGGAGTCCCCGGAGATCGCGGGTGAATACGGCGTCCATGAAGGTGAGAAGGGTCAGGTTGGTCGGCCCGAGGTGCGATCTCGGGACCACCATACTCACCAGGTCGACGGGCCGGAAGGAGGTTTCCGTCATCGGCATCCCGGCTTCGGCGGCGCTGCGGGCCATCACCAGAGAGACGACCAGAAGATAGACGGCCATCTGGAATACCGCCAGCCAGAGAGACATCCCGGCAGCGACCAGCCACCCGACAATGACCGCCAGGGCAAGGCACAGGCCCCAGAAGGCCGTTCGATATGAAAGAAGCTCTCCGGAGTCGTCTGCGGGCGACTTTCCGAAGGCTTGCCTTACGACTCCTTTCAAGTGTGGGAGGCTGACGTAAAAAAGATATCCCGCAAGGATGCAATATGCTCCGGCGACCTGGTAGCCAATAAAGAGCCGCGTGGGATAGAGAGGCATTCCTTCCGGTACCATCCCGAAGGAGGATGCCACTATATCCTGAAAGCGTGCCAGCAAAAAGAAGAACCAGAGCGCAAAAAGAAGCTCCGAAGCCAGAAAATAGAAAAATCCGATCCCGGCGAAGCTGCAATAGGCGGTGACCAGGTCGATGTCGCTCCAGGGGCGGCTGACCACAAACTGGTTCAGGTTGTATTCCAACGGAACGCCCGGCACCGAGGGGAAGATATTGTGCAGGCCGTTCAGGGTGAAGAAAAAGGCCGGAACGGCCGCCCCGAGCCAGGTCAGCCGGTTTGTCAGGAAGGCCCCGCTCTCCTGGGTGCGGGCCATCTCCAGCGGCAGTTGCACCAGGGGAAACGAAAGCTTTTCCCCGTCCACCCACTGGCGGCGCAGGATGGCGGCAAGGCAGAGAAAGGCCCCGAACACCGCCCCGATAAGAACCAGCCAGCACAGGATGGGAACCGCCCAGTCTCGCCAGGGGATCGGCTCCCCGTAGTGGAGGCCCTCATAGAACCACTTGGCGACCGGCTGCTGCTCTCCCTTGCCCGGGTCGAAAGGAACCATCCAGTGGGGGATATGAGGGAAGAAGAGCTTCTGCCAGCGGTTGGAGGCGTTGGCATAGTAATTGGGGGCCACCAGGACGGGCAGCCATTTCTCCATCAGCCCGCGGGAGGAAACCATCGCGGCCAGGAGCATCATCACATAGACGGTCACCAGTTCCGCAGGGTCGAGGCCCATCCGCTTCCGGAACCTGCGCGCCAGGCGGTCTGCGAGGAGCAAAAGAAAGAACCCGCCGATAGCGACCGGCGGGAATTGCAGCATGCCGATCTGGATATACATCACCACCAGTTCGGCCCAGGAGACGATCCCGCAAACCGCCACGGCGCAGGCCAGCCCCATCCCTATCGCTCGATATGTCATCTCTCTATTCTCAGAGGGCGGCTTTCAGGGCATCGCGAACCCAGAGCAGGTTCTTTTTCGGCATGATCCCATAGTTATAGAACGAAAAAGACCGGACGCCCATTTCGGAGGCTTTGGCCGTCACCCTCCGCAGGCTTTCGGCATCCTGGACCGCGGGGGGATAGGCGCACAGGCCCATGGTCATCCGCTCTGTCGGCACGCCTTTTTCCAGGGCGGCTTTGACGGTGGCTTCGACTCGTTCGGTGGAATCGGTGTAGCATAAAAGCTCGATTCTGTCCGCTATCGGCAGGATTTCGTCCATATCGAAGCCGGAGAAAGCAGGGCTGCCCATGTCCATACACACCAGGAGGCTTCGATGGGCTTCGCAGGCGGCCTTGATTTCCTGCGTGAGCGTTGTGACCGCTTCGACGCGCATGCCGAGGTAGGCTTTCAGGCCGGGCAGCGAGGAGACGGCCTCTTCGACCGTGCCCTCGTGCCGGACGCCTTCCGACCAGGAAGCCCGCAGGAACGATTGGATGGATTCGCGCAGGCGGTCGGTATCGCTATGGCACTCCCGGGCGCGGGCGCAGCAGGCGTCGCAGAAGCAGAGGCCCATCAGGAATTGCTCCACCGGCCCTAATGGAACGCCGATCTTGTCGTGATGGTGCGAGTGCCGCCAGTTGTCGTACCCCAGCGATTCCACCTCGATGGCGTGGATGTTGTAGCGGCTGACCAGATCGGTCACGACGGCTTTGAGGTATTCGCGGACGTCCGGGTTGGCGGGGCAGAGGCCGGGCGGGTAGGGGATCCCGAAGGCGTCGCGCTGGGCGCACTCGGGATAGCGGCTGCCGATATTGGAGTTGTGGCAGCAGACCGTCCAGGAGATCAGCTTCATATCCAGCGCCCGGCATTTGTCGGCCAGGGCCAGCAGGTGGTTCTCGCCGCCCAGCCAGGGCGAGGGACGCGGAGCGATCCGGGTCTGCGCGTAAAGCGAAGCCTCCGGCTGGAAATAGAGAGCGCCCTCCGAGCGAAACCACGCCGGGCCTTTCCCGTGCGGGCGCAGGTGCTCCACGGTATGGTAGCTGGTCGCCACGCTGACCGCATCCAGGCCCACCTCATCGCGGAGGTAAACCAAAGCCTCGTCCATCCCTTCATCCACAAAATCCCACAGATAAGACCACATCGTTTTATAAGACATCGCCGGCGGGCGCAGCAGACAGCCCTGCGCCCATCCCTCCTTTCCATGGTGATGCTGTCAGGTTCGGCTTGCAGAAGGGGATTCCTGCATGGCTTTGCGCTACATCCCTCGCAATAGAGGCGACATCTCTTATAGAACAGCCTCCCCATCATACGCCAGAATGCGGTGGTGGGGTGGATGATACTTCCCGGCCACAACCCGGAGAATATCCTCCTGTCTTGCCCGGACTTCGGCTGGAGGCAGATCGAGCCGGATGTTATCGACATCGTGCGGGCCGATGCGCCAGTGGCCGCAGACCGCTCCCCGGAAAGCGCCGTCGATCAGCAGGTATTGAAGGATATCCGCGCTGCCGAACCGGCGCTTCAATTCCGAGACATGAGAGCGGACAAGGAAATCGGCGCGGTGGAGCATGAAGACGGAAGGCGGCATCTCCGCAGGAGCGATCCCCGCGTCTTCCGCCCGCAGCCAGCCTTCACCGAGCGATTCGATTTGCGCCGGGAGAATATCTCCCGAAGACTCCATGCGGGCCAGGAGAGGCTTGAGGAAAGAAGCCGGCAATTGCGACCAGTCCTTGATTTGCTCGAAGGCGGCGAACACATGGGCTTCCAGAAAGCGCATGAGGACGGCGCAGGCCGCTGCGTCCCGGTCGGCGATCTCCACTTCAGGCCATTCGGCCTCGAAGTCGTACCAGCCGCGCTCCCAATCGCTGCCCACCTGGTCTTCGTAAACCAGAAAGGCTTCCTGAAGGCGGTGCAGGGCGGGCATGATGTGCTTGTTGAGGATGCCGGTTTCCTCTTTGATCTGCCGCGGCGCCAGCGGCCCTGCGCTCCGAACGGCCTCCAGCACGATGCTTTGCGTTTCGTTCATCGCGCCCAGCGGCTTCTGAAAAGCGCCGGCGTACAGGCCCAATTCATCGGCCATCACATAGCCGATCCCGCCGCCCAGGAACCGGCCTTTCACAATCGTGCGGTTGGCCCTGAGCCGGTCGGCGGCCTTCGCCTCATCGAAGGCCGCGCGAGGCGCAAGGCTCGGCGGATCGCCCGGGCTGGTGAAAAAGAGGGTGGAAACCGGCTGGAGGAGGCGGAAGAGTTCGAGATACGGGCGCGAGTTCCGAAGGGGTTCGGTCAATCGCTGGCGCTTCATCCGTTCCGCCAGAACGGCTCGCCGGGTGACGGGCATAGCAGGCTCCTCTCATGTTTGGCAAATAATGCAGCGCGTTGAAAACGACGCCAGGCTGTTCATCCGAGGCTCTCCTATAAGGGGCTAACGAGAATACAAAGACTCTATATTCTGGAAATGAATTATTCTGTCCTCCATGGTTGACAACATGCGTTCGTTATGTTATCATCTTTTTAATATCATGCCGGAGGTGGTTGCCTCTATGTATCCTACCAGCGATCCGCCGGATCGTCTGTCACCGCAGTCGTTGGCTGCCGTCCGAGAGGTTTTCTCTGCGCTGGCCCTATCCATCCGCATGCGTTCCCTCTATCCTGCCGAACATTCCCTCTGCGTATCCTCCTCCGAACGGTTCGTCGCCGCATTTCGGAGAGCGACCGAAGAGGCCAAAGAAATCGACTTCAGTGTCGAATCGAACGGTTTCCGCGTCGGGGACGATATCGTGTTCCCTCGCTCCGCGGATCCGTCCTGCCCGGTCGTGGCGCTTTATCGCGAAGGCGTCCGGCGCGTCCGCATCTTCGCGACGGCTACCCCGGAGGAACTGCTGCTCTTTCTATCCCTGCTGTCCAAAGAGATTCCCCCCGACAGCCTGGAGGATGACCTGGTGATTCTCCTCTGGGAGGCCGATTTTTCTTCGATCACCTACTACCTGGCGACCGATGCAGCGTCCGAATCGCAGCGCGATAAACCTCTGGCAGACGGGCAATCGGAGATCGGCACGGAGGATGGCCCTGCGGGCATTGCCGCCGCTGACATCTCCTGGCACAGCTTATCTCCCGAAGAGATCGAAACCGAAAGCTTCAAGTCGCTTTTACTCGATTATTTCGGTAAAGGAATGGGAGGGGCTTCCGGCGAAGTGGTATGGGAATCCCAACTGTCGCCTTATGAAGAGTTGGAGCGCATCCTGCGGGCGGCCTTTGTCGAAATCGATGACGCCGAGACTGCCGGGATGGCCGCCGGACGCGGAGTGGATGTGATCTTTTCCCTGACCGCAGAAGGGCAAATAGAGCAAGCGGTCAGATTGCTTGCCCTTCTACATGAGGAATTCACTCGCTCCGACAGCCTGCCTCTGCGCGAAGCGATAGGCCGAGAAATGGGCCGGCTGGCTTCTACGGCTTATGCGGACTGTCTTTATCAAAGCATCCGGGCCGTTCCCTGCGAAGAATCCTCTCTGGAAGAATTATTGAGGCTCCTGCCCGAAGGCTTTCTGGCGCTATTCGCTCCGAAGGCGGCTGCTCTGGCTGCCCGATACTCGTTTGTACCGATATACAGGGGCCTTTCTGTCGACCATCTTCCGGAACTCTACCGCCTGCTTCAGCATTCGGACAGTGACGTATCCGCCTTTTTGCTGACCTTGCTGGAAAACACAGCCGACGCCGGGATTCTAAGGTATCTCGGCCCGGCATTGAACGCTGACCGTGTGGATGTGCGCCTTCGCGCTCTGACGTTTTGCCGTAAATTCGCGGACACACCGGGCATGGAGGAAATGCTGTTCCCTCTGCTTTCCGATGAGGTGTTCGCTCTCCGGCTGCAAGCCGTGGAGCAACTGGCTTCTTTCCGCTCAGCCCGCAGCATGCGGGCGCTCGGTGAGATGCTGTCGGGCCAAAGTTTCGAGGAGGCGGCTTCGGATGAAAAACAGTCCATACTCAACGCGCGGGCCGCAAAAGGGCAGCGCGAGGCAGCGCCCCTTTTGCAGGGCGTCCTGGATCAAAGGAGACTCTTCGGAAGAGGCAGATACCGCGAAACCCAGAAAGCCGCCTTGATGTCTTTGCGAAACCTGGAGACTCCCCTGGCGGCAGACCTGTTGCGCCATTATGCCGACAAAGGCCCCCGGTGGATGAGAGCGATTTGCCGGGAAATTCTTTCCGAAATGCCCTGATCTATCCGTGGGCCGCCCCTACATCAAGGAGACATCGCTCCATGAGCCACCCGTCGGAAACGGAGCAGGCAGAACGCCGCTTTATTTTCCTCACCACTTTTTATGTGGCGCTCCGCAATGCGCGGACTTTCGAGCGAAACAGCGCCACCGCGCAGCAGTCCATCGCCCATTTGCACGAGGCGCTGTCCCGGATCCATCGGTACGAAGGCATCGCGGCGCTCAGAAGGTCAGCCAACTTCCTTACGCTGAACGGCGTGCGGCTGAAGGTGAGCCTCAGCGGGCTGGACATCTATCATTTCCTGCTGAATGAAATGAAATCGCTGGGGCTCGGGGGCATTTCCATCGAACCGGGTATAGATCTCGCCGAACTGGAGGATGCGGTCTATCTCCTCTCACGCTTCAAGGCGGAGGCTCAGGACGCGCTGCCTCTATTGGGAGAGGAGTGCCAAAGGATGGGTGTCACCCATGTCATCCTGGAACCGTACAGGGCTTCGGAGGCCGACAGCAGGGGAACCCCAAAAGCCCAGGCGGCCGGCGCTTATCATCGTTCGGTGGAGGCCGTGCGAAAAGCCTGGAACGGGGCCAGCAGAGGGTTGGCGCTGGATGTGCGGTCCGTGAAACGGGCCATCCATGAAACGGTCGAAATGGCGCTTCACGACGACTTTTACCTGAGAAGCCTGTCGAACAACCTGCGCGATTACGACGAATACACCTTCACGCATTCGGTGAATGTCAGCCTGCTCTCTATCAGTTTCGCGATGTACCTGGGCGCTCCCAAAAGGGCGCTCGGCGATCTGGGCGTGGCGGCCCTGCTTCACGATATCGGTAAATTGTCCGTCCCCCAGGAGGCCCTCCGTGCCGAACGCCCGCTCACGGAAAGCGAATGGCATCTCATGCGCCGCCATCCTATCGAGGGGGCGCTCGCTCTGCTCCGCTCTCCGGGCATTTCGAAAGCGGCCATCGACAGTATGGCGGTCGCTCTGGAACACCATCGGGGGGTGGAAGGAGCCGGCTATCCGACGGTCAAGGGCTACGGAAAGTCGACCATCTTCGGAATGATCGTCAGCATCGTAGATTGTTACGACGCCTTGAGAACCCCTCGCCCCTACCGGCCCAGATCGATCAATCCGGTCGAAGCGTTTCGAGTGATGCTTGCAGAGGCAGGAAGCAAATTCGATCCGCTGCTTCTGCGCCGGTTCATCGAGTTTCAGGGCTTTTTCCCTGTCGGCAGTTTTGTCGTGCTGAACGACGGCCGGGCCGCCATCGTCTGCGCCCAATCAGGGGCGCTGGATACGGTAGATCGCCCGACGGTTCGTATCGCCCCTTCGGAGGGAGAAGGCATTCTGGTAAATCTGGCGCAGCAGGGCAGCGAGTCCGATCTGCACATCGTCAAACTGCGCCGCCAGCCTCAAAGCCAGACTGAAGTGGAGGAGTATGTGGCGATGATATGAGGGGGACTGCTCCATCAATGATTCTGTAAAAACCTCTTCCACTCCGGAATATCGGCTGTGAAGCGCAGATTGTTGTAGGTGGTGATGAAATCGCCGGGTGCGGGCAGGTAGATCGAGAGCCCGGCGGAGCTGGCGACATTGGAACCGGTATGGGCTTCGGCGAGAACCGCCGCCTGGTAGGCCGTTTTGACCTGCTGCGCGGCGGTTTTTAACGGCGCATCGGTCACGGCTTGATCCACCAGGTCGGTGAAATGGTAAAGATCCCGGTAATATTCATAGGCGTAGCTGACGCTGTTCTGGCGCTGGAGCCGGAAGGTGTTTTTGAGGTTCGGGTCGGCCAGACGGGCATTGAGCAGGGCTGCGAAACCGTTGACAGCCTGGGCTAAAGCGGGCACTTTGGGAAGGGAAACCAGGGATTGGGTCACATTCTGGTTCGGATAGGCGGCTATATGCTCCTGCACGAAAAAGCCTCCCAGTTCCGTAGCGGTCATCTGCGGGTTGGCGAAGAGATGGGCCAGGATTTTATCGTAGGGATAGCCGGGACCGGGCGGGGATTCCTCGGAGGCGACCATCAGGGGGGCCAGGTCTTTGATCTCGTAAGCGACCTCGATCATGCCCATCAGACTGGCGTCGAAGGAGATCAGATCGAGGGGCATGCCCGCGTTCAGCCCGGCGGCAAGCTGGGCCATCGTCATGAAGGTGCCGTTCGTGTCGTCATAGAGAACGCCCCGGCCCGGGTCGGCGGCGTGGCCCTTGCGCCAGCCTGCGCCGTGGTTCCAGAGGATGACGGCATAATGCTGCGCCGGATAGGCGTTCGCGCCCCACTGGATGAACTCTTTCAACCGGTCGGGGTTGCCCATATCGACCTCTCCCATATCGGCTAGAGGCTGGGATCGGATGATATTGTCATCGGTGGGATCTTTGGTGATGTAATACCTGCGCGTGCCCGTCCAATCGTTCTGGACATCGGTATAGAAGCCGGGCCTGCGGTCCACCTGGACCACCAGGGCGATATTGTCATTGCTCCCCAGGCGCTCCATCTGGCGGATATTGAGGATGCTGAACTCCTCCAGATCGTTATCGGCATCCATGTAGACCAGCACCGTCCAGAACCGCCCGCCCGGAAGAGGGCCGTTGTCTCCCGACCCGCCGCCCCCGCAGCCGGCGATGACAGCCAGAAGGAGAAAGGCGAGACCAAAGCCGAACCACTGTTTCTTCATAGCGACCTCGCAAGGTATTTTCTGATAAGACCCGCTCGGACGGACAGAAGTTTCTCGACCGTCGGACTCGGGCGAGATCATCCGCGCATAAAAAAGGCCTCCCGGAAGAAAAAGCGTTCCGCAGCCTCGAACCTTTCTTCCGGGAGGCGCTGCATTCTCCAGAGCGTCCGCTGCAAAACGGTTCAGGAAAGGTGCTTCCGCGGGATCGGGTCGGATTGCCGGATCCGGGCCGATCCATCGCCCTGAATTCTGCGTTTCTGCTTACAGCATACCCCTGCCCCTGTGTTAAAGTCATGAAGGAAGCAATAATTCTTTTAGATAACAATCGGGCGGGCGCTGGACAGCCTTTTTCAAGAGAAGGAGCGCATTCGAGACGCGAAGGCATCGCTGCGGATGCTGAAAGGAAAGTGGAGGCCCATAGTTAGCCAGCCCGCGTCTCGGTGGAACCTGCATCAGAAGATGGATGCCAGGTCGAGGCGGGCTTCGATCTCGTTGGCGGCGGGAGCCTGGGGGTTGTGGTTGTCCAGATCGCGCACCACCGCGCTCAGAGAAAAGTAGCGGCGGGCATCGATCTGGCGGTCGTAGACCAGCTTGTAGGTGCGGGCGGAGAGGCGACCGGAGGCGTTCAGCAGGTCGTCCAGCCCAAAATAGACCTCGAAGGTTTCCTGAGCGGAGAGCTTGCCGGAGAATCCCAGGTTGCTTTGCAGTTGGTGGACGCGCTTGTTCATATCGTCGTTTTCGCGGTAGTCGGCGATCAGGTTCAGCTTGCCGAGGGAGCGGGTCAGCTTATAGTAGCTGGTGCGGACCGGAACGATCTTTCCGTCCAGTAACTGCGGGTTCTCCAGCGGATTGTTGATATATTTCATCTCGAACTGGGTCAGCTTGCCCAGGTTCATGCTCAGGCTGTACTGGCGGCCCAGGCGGGGCAGATTGGGGTCGCCGCGGCGCAGCATGTAGAAGCCGGAGAGATGATACCACTTCTTGGGATCCGGCTGGTTCGGGTCGGGATCGCTGCTGAAACTGTAGGAATGGCGGGTCACCCTGGGGCCGGAGAGGACGTAGTTGTCTCCGTAGGTCGCCCCTACGCGGTAGCCTCCCAGCAGAGTTTCGATCCCGGCGTTCCGGCTGTATTTGCCGACCTTGCCCTCCGGGGTGGCGGCCTGAACGAGTGTGCCGATCAGCTTGGTCTGCCTGGAAACCTGGGAGGCGACGTTCATGGCGACATCGGTTTTATCGATCAACTGCCCCTGCCCGGTGCGGGTGACGGTCTGAGCGAAGGTGGTCCCCATTTGCAGCCTCGGAGCCAGCGATCCCTCCAGCTTGAAATTGCGGATCTCCTGGGATCCCTGCTCCTCGAAATTCTTATCGATGACATTTCCGGTGAAGGCCAGGGATTTGTTCATCTGCCAGTTGAGGAGCATGTCTTTGGTTTTCTCGACTCCGGCCTGGCCCTGGTCGTGATCGTAGAGGATGCCGCGGAAGTTCATCCCTTTGTTGACCTGGTGGGTCAGTTGCAGGTTGCGGATATCGTCCCGGCGGTCTCCGAAAAGGCTCATGTTCTGGTGATCGAAAATCAATGCTGTCCGCCGGGCGGCGTCGGTGTTGAAGTGCATCCGGGTCGTGCGGCGGGCATCGGTCAGAGCGCCGAACTCCGTATTTTTCAGGTTTTCGGTGAAGAAGGTCATATACATGTTCTTCGGCAGGATCTGCTCCAGAAAGTAGCTGGAGTGGCCGTAGAGCTTGAGGCCCTCATCGGACCGGTTTGATCGCTTGTCCTGGAAGATCGTGACCTTGCTGAATTTGCCCGGCGTCAGCACCAGATTGTTGCGCCAGACGGAGTTGCGGAGCCTGTCCAGGTGGTTGACCGCATCGTAGTAGAAGCTGTCCAGGTTGGCCGCCTTGAGGTTCAGCTTGGTGTTGATATCGAACCGTTTGAAACCGATCTCCTGAGCCATCTGCGCCCGGTCGCGCTCCACCAGGTCGCCCACGCGGGCGAAGCCTTTATCGATCTCCTGCTGGTTGGCGGTGACCTGGAAGTTCTTGCCGCTGACTTCCACGTGTTTCCTGGCGACCTGGCCGCTCTTGTCGGCGATATTGGTGTCGGACAGGAAGATGGCCGCGCTTTTGGTGTCCAGCTTCAGGACGGTAGCGACGCGCTTCAGGCCGGCTTCCTTCTGCACCTGCTGGCGGTCGGCGTCGTTGACCTGGCCTGCATTGAAGCCGGAGTCGTAGGCTTTGAGGGCGTCGAAGGCCATCTGCGTCCATTCCTGGGGCGTCAGGTCTTTCATGCGGGTGAAGCCTTCGGCCAGGGAGCGGCGGTTCATATTGAACAGGAAGTTTTTGGACATGAGCTGCCAGTCCGTCCGCTTCAAAGCGTCCCCGCCGGTTCCCCGGATAGAGGATTCGGAGGCGGTCAGGGCCATGCCCTTGTTCAACTGCCAGGTCAGATCCACGCCGTCACGGGTCAGGCCGCGCTCTTTGGCGAGCTGCCCCCGGTCAGCCTCGGCGATATCGTTGAAGCGGGCGAAGGACTCGTCCACGATCTGCTGCCGCCTGGCGATCCCGAAATTCTTCCCCTTGATCTCGATGACGCGCTTCCGGATGCCGGCCCCCTGCTTGTCCTTGACCTCGTTTTCCACCACGGACATGCCGAGGTCTTTGCTCAGGGTGGCCTGCATCTTCCGGTTCAGCCGTTCCAGCCCCTTCTCCCTAGCGAGCTGATCGCGGTTGCCTTCCCGGAGATCTTGGAAGCGGTTGAACCGTTCGTCCACCGTGACGGTTTCCTGCTCGAAGGAGAAGCGGGCGGTCTGGAAGGCGATGCCGCGCCAGAGGATGGAGTTGCCTTCCTTGTCCTCCACTGTATTGAAATTCGTTTTGGCGACCAGCCCTTTGACCGGGGTGAGTTCGCCGCCGACATCGATTCTCTGGAGGCCGCGCTCTTTAACCAGTTGGTTCAGAAGCTCCGCAGGGGCCGCCTGGGAGTCCTGGAGGGCCTGAAAGCCATCGAACTTCTCGCCGACCTTCTGGTAATTGGCGGTGAGCTTCAGCGCCCCCATATCGAAGCTGCCCTGCTGGAGCATCAGCTTGTCGGCGCGGGCGTCGCTGGCTCCGGGGTTGGCCTGCGCGAAGCGCCCTCCGGCGGTGGTTCCCACCAGCCCGCCGTTGCCCTTCGGGGCGCTCACATAGAGCATGCTGTTCAAGAAGGATTTCTTCCCGAGCTGCCAGTTGGCGTTGGCCCCGTAGGTGAGGATATCGACCGCGTTCGGGTCGGCGGCGCGGTTGCCGATCTGGTAGCCGGAGACGAAGTTGAAGCGGGCGAACTTGGAGAGATTCCAGCGCAGGGCCGGGGTTCCGGCCAGCGAGCGGGGGCCGGAGTCGCCGGGCTTGTGGCGGTAGGAAACGCGGATGGACTGGTAGGTGGAGACACCATCCATAAATGTGATGGAGCCGGTGGTGTAGTCGATCACGTAATCGCGGTCGCGCACCTTCCGCATCCCGTTGACGGAAACCGATTCGCTCCGGGCGTAGACATTGCCGTGGCTGAGCAGATATCCGCTGCGGGTGCCGTTCCCGCGCAGGATGTCGGTGGCGTCCGCGCCGCGCTCGGTCTGGGCGTCCTGGGCTTGGGCCGTCCCTTCCGGCACGATCCCGTTTTCACGGATGGAGTTCCGCCACGCTTCAGGGGTGGCGGGGACGCTCCGCACGGGAGCGGCAAAAAGCGGCCCTATGCCGGACAGGATTCCTGTCAGGAGAAGAGAGAGCGCCAGTTGTCGGAAGCGAAAGGGCATCGGTGATCCTTAAAAGGTCGTTTTCACCAGAGAGATCGTGATCTTGCGGTCGGGGCCTTCGGAAAGGTTTGCCTGAGACAGGTTGGGCCGGGCCTGCTTGAGGCTTTCCCGCAGATCGGCCAAAGGGTCTTTCGGCAGGGTGCTGATATTGGCGACGATTTTGACGGGTTCGGCTTCCCTGACGGCGGGCGGCTGCGGCCTGTCGGTGTCCGGAACGGTGGAGGCGACTGCCGGAGCAGGAACCTGTTCAATGCGGGCAACCGCCGGCGGCTCGATCACCGGATCCGTGAAGAGATCGTCTTTCATCTGGGTCCGCTTGTTCGGTTTCGGCAGGCGGGCCTGTAAATTCTCATGGGAGGCTTTGATGGAGGCCGGGCGGGAAGCGAGGCGAACCGGGCGGCTTTCTGCCATGCGGCGATGCGGAAGGGTAATGCTTTCCTTCCATTCCGCTTCGATGACGGCAGGTTTGGGCTTGGGGGCGGACCGGGCCGCAACCCTGACGGGCCTGGATTTCCGGGGCGCATAGGGGATGGCATTCACAGCCGGTTCGGTTAAGGCCACCGCCGGCAGAGGCGGCTGGGCAACGCGGGAGCTCAAAACGGCGACCACCGCAAGGGTGGCCGCGGCTCCGCCCAGCGCCCATCGGGCCGGGGCGGGAGTCCACAGCCCGCGGATCTGATCGAGCAGGCGGGCCTTCCAATTCGGGCGGAGGGTGGTGGCGGCGAGAATGCGGGAACGCAAATCGGCGGGGGGGATTTCGTCAGCAAGGGAACCGAGGAGCAGAGGGATATTGTAAGGGGTTTCGTCGCGCTCCTGTTCGTCGGCCACGGCGGCGGCGATGTTCAGGCTCAGTCCGGCGGGAGGCTCGATTGCGCCCAACTGTCCCAGCGCGAAGGCCATCTCCGTCAGGCGGTGAAATTCCCCGGCGCACGGGCCGCAAGAATCGAGATGGGCGGCAACCTGAAAGGATTCCTCTTCCGAAAGCTCGCCGTCCAGATAGCAGGACAGGCACTCTCTTGCCTCACTGCACTCCATCATGATTTCTTCCCCTCGCTTGGCTTTCCGGTTTGTAACATGATTGTTACATCGTCAGACAACCGGGGAGAAGAAAAGTTGCAGGATTTTTTCGGGGGAGGTCTTCGGGCTGCGGATGGGAAGCCGAGACTTTTTGAGAGAGAATGAATCATCGAGCGATGGACGAGGGGGGCTGAAGATCGACGGAATGATGAAGATTGGAAAAACAATCCGGTCACGCGAGGGCACTGTCGCGTTGCCCCCTGGATGGGGCGGCCTGTAGGGGCAGATATGCGTGTCTGCCCTGGGCCTGGGGCGAACACATAGGCTCGCCCCTATAAGAGCCAAAGTCCTAGAGTTTCATCATTCCGTCGATTCCCCAGGCCATCGGGTTCATGTCTTGATTTGCCATACCTTACGATCAGCCTTAGCCGCCGAGGGGAAGGTTCTCGTTCGCCTCATTCACTGCCGCTTTGAGTCCGGCGGTGAAGCGAGCTACCGCATCCAGCCGTTCCTGTCCCGAGTGCAGGGCGATCAGCTTCACGATGGCGCTGCCGACAATTACGCCGTCGGCCCAGCGGGCGACGGCGCGGGCGTGGTCCGGGGTAGAGACGCCGAAGCCGACGGCAATCGGTTTGGCGGTGTGGGCGCGGATCGAGCGGATCAGGCTGTCGAGGCCGGCGGGCATGGCCTCCCGGGTGCCGGTCACGCCGGTCTGGGCGATGCAGTAGACGAATCCGCTGGAAAGCCGGACGGTTTCCTCGATGCGCTCCCGGGTGCTGGTCGGAGCGAGGAGGAAAATGGTGTTCAGGCCGCAGCGTTCGGCATGCTCTTTCCAGGGAGGCGCTTCTTCGGGCGGTAGGTCGGTGATAAGGATGCCGTCCACGCCCGAACGGGACGCCACCTCCGCGAAACGTCCGGCCCCGAAGCGAAAGATCGGGTTGTAACAGGTCATAAGAAGCAGGGGAACCTGAGTTTTTTTACGGAGCCGGGCGACGGTCTGCAGGATGCAGGAAACTTTCGCGCCCGCACGGAGGGAGCGCAGGGACGCCTGCTGAATCACCGGGCCGTCCATGAGGGGGTCGCTGAAAGGGATCCCGAGTTCGATGATGTCGGCACCGGCGGATCCCAGGCAGAGAACCAGGTCTTCGGTTTCCTGAAGGGAAGGGTCGCCTGCAGTGATGTAGGCGATCAGGGCTTTTCGCCCGCCCAGTTCCTGAAATTTGCGGTCAATGCGGGTTTGCGTCACAGGTTGCCCCCTTTCCCTTCCAGAAGGCGCTGTACATAGGCCACATCCTTATCACCCCGGCCCGACAGGTTGATGACGATCACCTTATCCTGGGGGAGGGTGGGGGCCAGCTTCAGGGTGTAGGCGACGGCATGAGAGGATTCCAGGGCCGGGATGATGCCCTCCATCCGGGCCAGCGTTTGGAAGGCGGAAAGGGCCTCCTCGTCGGTTGCGAAGGCGTATTCGGCCCGGCCCCGCTCTTTCAGGAAGCTGTGCTCCGGGCCGACACCGGGATAGTCCAGCCCTGCCGATACCGAATGGGTTCCTATGATCTGCCCGTCTTCGTCTTGAAGCACGAAGCTGACGGCCCCGTGGAAGACGCCCCGCGACCCCTTCGAGATGCTTGCCGCATGGTCGCCGCTCTCCAGCCCCCGACCCGCCGCCTCCACCCCAACCAGGGCCACCGGATCGTCGAGGAAGGGATGGAAGATGCCGATAGCGTTGCTCCCCCCGCCCACGCAGGCGACGATATAATCGGGAAGCCGCCCTTCTTGCTCCTGAATCTGTCTGCGCGCCTCCTGGCCGATGACGGACTGGAAGTCGCGGACCAGCATGGGGAAGGGGTGGGGGCCTGCCGCCGTGCCGAAGAGGTAGTGGGTGGTATCGACATTGGTGATCCAGTCCCGGAACGCCTCGTTGATGGCGTCCTTCAGGGTGCGCGTTCCCGATTCGACGGAAACCACCTCGGCCCCCAGCAGGCGCATCCGGAAGACGTTCAGGGCCTGCCGGTCGACATCCTCGGCCCCCATATAGACGCAGCACCGGAAGCCGAAGCGGGCGCAGACGGTGGCGGTCGCCACGCCGTGCTGCCCCGCGCCGGTCTCAGCGATAATGCGCGGCTTGCCCATCCGCCGTGCGAGAAGAATCTGCCCCAGAGTATTGTTGATCTTATGTGCTCCCGTGTGGCAGAGGTCTTCGCGCTTCAGATAAATCTTGGCTCCGCCCAGGCGCTCGGTCAGGCGCTGGGCGTAATAGAGGGGCGTGGGCCGCCCGGCGTATTCCCGGAGGTAGTAGTCCATCTCTCTGTGGAATTCGGGATCGGCTTTCGCCTCCTCATAGGCGGCGGTCAGCTCCTCGAACGCAGGCATCAGCGTTTCCGGCACGAACCGCCCCCCGAACTCCCCGAAATGCCCCGATCTGTCGGGCAGGTCGCTCATCGGTGGAAGAATCCTTTCCAAAAAACCGCAGGGGCGAACGTGCGGTCCGCCCCAGTATAATTCCGGCTATATGCTTACAGGATGGGAGTGCGTCAGTGCAATCGGCCTCTCCCATCGCCATCCTTTATTTTTTCGCGTACGCTTTTTTGACCGCTATATCCAGCACTTTTTTCAGGTCGTCGCGCATGTAGGGCGCTTCGGCGTTGCCGGGAAGGCCGATCAGCCGGACGTCCTTGTACGCCAGGTCGGGGTCATCGGAAGGAACACGGAATTTGTGCTGGTTGTTGACCAGAATATAGACGCCGCGCCGGAAGTGGAATCGCTTCATCAGGGCCGCGCCCTGGTCGGATTCGATATCGATAAAGCGCAGGTGTACCTTACCCTTATAGGGAGCGACGGTCTGGACGATGAAGTTGCGGAAGGCTTCCACCGGGTCGCCCATCATGCCGGCCATCGGCCCGCGGGGCGCGTTCTCCTGCTGGGGCGCAGGCGGAACGAGGACGACCATCTTGACTTTCGCCGTTTTGGGGCCGTATTCGTCTTTAGTCTTGGGAATCCCGCTCTGGGGTTGTGGCTGACGCCGGATCGGGGACTGGAGGCCACCGGGGGTTTGAGGCGCGGGCGCTCCCTCGTAGGCCTCCCGGACCGCCTGGGCGATCACCTCTTGGACGTCCTCGGAGTTGTAGGTGGAGTCCGGTTCATTGGGCTTGTGGGTCATCTCGATGGAAACCGGCTTCCCGTTCCGGTCGATGCGGAACTGGTTCTTGTCATTGACGAACACGCTGGCGCAGCTCAGGTTGTATTTTTGTATCTCCCGGTTGGACTCGTCAGTTCGCAATTCGTAGATCCGGATATAAACCCTGTCCGGGTCTTTTTGGGCGATGTCTTTCAGGATATTGATGGTTTTACGGTGACAGTCCACCTGGGTCGGCAGAAACGCCTTCACGATCACTTTGGCGTCCTTATTGCCCATCTCTTCCGCCGCGAGCGCGGGCAGCAGAGAGAGAATCCCCAGCGCCAGCGCAATGAGCGCCTTTTTCATCTGTAATCTCCTTCCCTACCCTTTCGGCACGGATTTTAGCCCCTTGCCGTAGGCCGCTTTGAGTTCCTGATCGATCACCAGCGGGACATCCTCGGAATTGTAAGTCGAGCCGGGATCGTTGGGTTTTTTGGACATATTGACCGATTTGGACTTTCCACCCTCGGTGATGGTGTATTCGCTTTTGTCGTTGACGAAGACGGTGGCGCAGGAGACGCCTTTTTCGGCCATCTTGCCCCCGCCCGGAGAATTCATATCGTAGACTTCGACATAAACCCGGTCCGGATCGCTGCCGGTGACCTTCTTGAGCAGGTCAATCGTTTTTTGATGGCATTCCGCAGTCGTGGCGACAAAGGCTTCCACTTTGACCTTCGCGTTCGGGTTGCCCGCCTTGACGACCGGGCCTCCCGGCTGGCCTGCGCCCGCTGCGCTTGCGCCCTTCATGCCGGGCTGCGGGCCATGGTCATGGCCCTCGTGTCCGGGCTGTTCCTGGGCTGACGCGCCCGGCTGATCGCCGTGGTCATGGCCTTCATGTCCCGGCTGTTCCTGGGCTGCGGCCCCACCGAGTTTTTTCTCCACGTCTTCCACCGCTTTGACATCGCTGGCGTCGATCTGCTTGGTAGTGGCATGATCGTGTGTCGCCTGCGCTTCCGGAGACATGCTCTGTCCAATCCAATAGTTCATACCGATAAGAACGAATACAAGCAGAGTGATGACCCCGTACATCGCTCCTTTGGTCATGATAATACCTCCTTATCAGGTTCCTGAAAAATATAAGCCTGGCCCGGGTCGAACCAGGCGTAAGCATCGTCGCCTGCCGCCAGGCCGGCGGCCTGCCACTCTTTTTTAAGCATCAGGCTGGCGACCGGAACGGCGGCATCCAGATCGATTCGCACCATCGGCCCCCGGTCCACCACACGCCGGAGCCGCCCGTGCAGGCAGCTGCCCGACTCCGGGGGCGGAGAAGCACCTATAGTTACCTCTTCGGGGCGGATGGTGAAAAATCCTTTCCCCGGCACGCCTTCGCAGGCGTAAAGGATCGCTTTCCCGGCGGAGAAGGCCCAGCCGCCTCCCTGGGGCCGCGCTTCGCCCGCATAGATATTGTCCGCTCGCACGAATTCGGCGACGAACCGGCTGCGGGGCTTGCGGAAAACCTCATCGGCCGTGCCAGTCTGGGCGATCCTCCCCTCGCGAAAAATCCCGATCCGGTCTGCCACGGCCAGTGTTTCCTCGAAGTTGTGGGAGATATGCAAGGTCGTTGTGCCTAACTGCCTCTGAATCGCCTTGAGTTCCATAGAGACCGCTTCCCGCGTGCGTTCATCGAGGGCGCTCAGCGGCTCGTCCAGGAGCAGCACCTGGGGCTGGGGGGCCAGGGCGCGGGCAAGGGAAACGCGCTGCTTCTCCCCGCCGCTCAGAGTTCCCGGATAGCGGTCCAGCAGGTGATCGATGCCCAGCATGCCGGTCAGCTCATGAACCCGTTTTTGGATCGCCTCCGGGGGCGTTTTCCGCAGGGCCAGGCCGAAAGCGATATTCCGGTAAACCCGCAGGTGCGGGAAGAGGCCGTAGTCCTGGGGGACATAGGAAACGTTCCGCTCCTCCGGAGTCATGCGGCTGACATTGACGCCCTCGATCCAGACCTCCCCTGCGGCGGGCCGGTGCAGCCCGGCGATACATTCGATAAGGACGGTCTTTCCTGCCCCGGTTGGCCCCAGGAGTACGAAATACTCTCCGGTCTCTACCTGCACATCGACCGACTTCAGGGAAAACTCCCCCAACTGAATGCTCAATCCGCGGGTTTCGATCACGAAGATCAGCCTCCGGCGGTGGGCAGGAGTACCGATAACTCGTCCCCGTTCTTCAGGGCAACGGGCTGATCCGCATTCACCGTATCATCATTGATCAGAATGATCGTACTGGTCAGGATGCGGCCCTCGGTGTTGAAAATATATTTGCGGGCCTCTTTGAATCGTTCGGCGAACTGCTTTAGCACGTCTTGCGCGGTCGCGCCTTCGCCGGCCTCGATCTCCAGTTGTTTCTGCCCCGCGATCTGCCGCAGGCTGGCGAAAAGGTTCAATTTGATGGTCATGAGCGCGTCTCTCCTTGTGGACTACCAGATATACCCCTGCCCCCCCAGCCTTTTGAACAAGACAAGGGCCACCACGCCGATCACGATCATGATGATGGTCACCAGCAGGGCCAGCTCGACATAGCCGGTGGACAGATAGAGATAGGCGGTCACCGGCAGCACGGATGTCTTCCCCTTGGTGCCCCCGGCGAAAATCAGGATGGGGGCGAACTCGCTGACGGCCCGCGTCCAGGTCATCACCGTTCCGGCAACGACGCCGTTGCGGGCCAGGGGCAGGGTGATCTTGAAGAATGCCTGCCGCCGGGTGCAGCCCAGCGTGCGGGCCACATATTCCAGGCGCGGATTGATGCTGTCGAAGGTGGCCTTGAGCGTCCGGATAGCGAACGCCCCGGCCACCGTGATCTGAGCGATCACGATGGCTGTGGTCGTATAGGTGATCGGCACGATGCTTTCCAGCCACTTGCCTGCGCCGGTCTGGTGAAAGAAAACCAGCAGGCTGATCCCCGCGATGAGAGGCGGGAGTACAATCGGCAGGTCCAGAACGGTATCGATGACAGAAGTGAACGGCAGCTTATAGCGCGAGAGCGCATAGGCTGCCGGTATCCCCATCAGAATCGCTATGAACGTGGCAATCGCCGAAGTCCACAGGCTCAGTCGGAGCGCGAACCAGATTTCCTGAATCGCGGCCCCTTCGTTTTTCAACAGGTCCGTCCGGGTAACCTGCGCCCGGCCTCCGACATAGAGAAAATCGCTGAGCAGGATCGCCACCACAAAGAAGGTATAGATCAGAAGCGGGCCTGTGCTGACGCTTTTAAAGATTGTCTCTCTTATGTTTGCCGGTGAGCTTAACATCCGCCATTACCTGTGCGTCCCGCCTCAGCCCTTTCGGCGGGCAGAGACAGTAGCCGTGTTTTTGAAAGATTTGCTTGCCTTCATCCGAGGCGACGAACTGGACGAACTGCCGCGCCTGGTCCTGCTTCTTGGAAAATTTCAGCACCCCGAACGGGATGGAGCTGGAGATGTTGTATTTCTTGGGGATGTGGATGACATCGGCTTCGGTGGGATACCAGGAAGCCACCGCATCCCAGACGAGGGCGGCGTCCAGGGCGTCGAGCTTGACTGCGTTGCCCAGTTCCGCGACGCTGCCCGCCCGCATCACCACATTCGGATGTACCTTGTCGTAGATGCCGCTGTCTCGCAGCACCGCTTCCCCCACAACCCCGATAGCCGTACTCTGGGCGTCTCCCAGGCCGATCTTCAGGCCGGGCCGCGCCAGGTCTTCCAGGCCGCCGATCTTCAGCGGGTTGCCTTTACGGACGATGATGACAGGGGTGATATAGGCAACCGTGTCGGTGGAAACCACATAGCCTTCACGCTGGGCCTGGCTCATATAGAAGTACTCCCCGGGCATGTAGGCGTCGCCTCGCTCGGCCAGCTTCATCTGGGCCAGCAAGCAGGCCGATCCCGCATAGGAGTAATCGACTTGAACGCCGGTCTTCTTTTCGTAAACGCGGGCGATCTCGTCCATGGGGGGCTGCATCCCGCAGCCGACATAGATGAAAAGCGAATTCGCCGACGCCGATCCCTTTGTGCAACCGCCCAGGGTTATCAGAAGCCCTCCGCCGATCCCGAAGGCTGCCAGTAACATCATGGCTTGACGTTTCATAGGTAACTCCTTGAAACAACGGCAGGGCAGGCGCAGAAGACGCCGGAACGCCTCCTTCGGGCCTGCCTGCCAAGCAACTCGATTCTGTTCGATAGGGCACGGCCAAACGATGCCCCGTGGATATCCAGATCAGGTAAACGATCCTCCGGTCCTGGGAGATGGGTGACCTCTCTCCCCTGGCCTGGGTGACCTCTCTCCCCTAGCCCCTCTCCCCGAAACCGAAGGGATGCGCCGGAGCGCCTCCGGGGAGAGGGGGATAGATCGTGCGGTGCTTGACGGCATCATCCCCTCCCCCTGCCCGTTTCAGGAAGGGGGCCGGGGGGTTAGGTAACGGTCTCCCCAAGTCCCGCACCCCGCCCCAGCGGGACAGTCACCCACCCATAGGGCACGGCCAAACGATGCCCCTACAGCAGATATCACCCGTCTGAAATCCTGACGCCTGGATTCGTTCGGCCCCCCTATATCTTCCCGAACCACCATCTGTGGAAGATGGCTTTGGAGGCGTCGCTTCCCAGGAAGCGGACCAGAGCCATCGCCAGGTCGGGATGGTTCGCACCGTTGATGGCGACCGCGCCGCAGGCGATCTGATCATAGAGCTTTTGCGGAACATCGGCCACGAACTGCACCCGGGTGGCCCGCATCTCGCCGGTCGGGGTGACGCCGAGTTCTTCCATCAGGCAGGGCTTGTAGACCACCGAGGCTTCCACCCGCCGTTTGGACACATAGCTCATCACCTGGGAGGGCATCCGGGGGGTGACGGATTTCTCCTGCACCTTCTCCCAGACCCCCAGGTTCTGCAGGGCGGTCATTGCGCCGAATCCGACCGATACCATCTTCGGGTCGCCGATGGCGACCGATTTGACAGCCGGGGCCGCGAAATCCTTGAGGGTTTTGATCTTGCCGGGATTTCCCTTGGGGGCCACTATCGCCAGCGGAATCGTGCCGATCTTGACCGTCCCGTTCTGGGGAATCAGGTTCTGGTCGTATAAGGGCTTCAGCTCCCTCATGCCGAGGGTCAGCAGCACATCGGGCCTGGCCCCGTCGCGCACCTTGTTGCGAAGCACTAAAACATTGGCGATCTCGGGGCGGACATCGATATTCGGATGCTTCTTCCGGAAAATCTTCATGGCCTCATAGAAGGGGTTGACCATCCCGCAGGGCACATAGACTGTCAGGCGGGTCTTTTCGGGGGCCGCCTGGAGGCCTGCCGCAACCCCGAAGGCCAGGCAAACGGCCATCACTGAGGCCAGATATCGCAAACGATGATACACGCTACATCCTTCCTTTCTCGGCAAACAGCGTACGAAGCGGCTATGCCTTCCCGTATTTCTTTTCGACAGCCTGCTTGACGGCCTGCTCCAGCTCCTCGGGCTGCCACTCGGAGATCATGCCTCTCTGGAAGAGAACTTCATAGGTCTTGCCGTTCAGGGTGATTTTGTGCGCGTCCGAGCCGTCGACAACCACGCAACCGCAGGTGATCTTATTGGCGTCTCTCTCGGCCAGACCGTCCGGGTTCTGCCAGTTGACGAACCGGGCCTGCACCTTGCCGGGGTGTTGCTGGGTGATCTTCCGCAGCTGCTGTGCGATGGCGGCATGGCCTTCATTGAGCGGATAGTAGGCCACCATCTTGACCTTCGCCTTCTTGTCCCCGAACTCGATAGCCGCAGGCTGGTCTTCGACCGCTTTGGTGATCTCGTCTCCAGGGGGTAGGGCCGCCGCTTTCTCTTCGGCGTCCGCGTACTTTTTCTTGGGCGCTTCCCCCGCATCCGCTACGGGCGTCCCGGTCGGGGCGGAATCCCCTGCTTCGGATGCCTTCACGCTGTCGGTGGGCGTTACCGCGCTTTCGGTGGGGGATTTCCCCGTGCAGCCCGCGCAAAACGCTGCGATGGTCAATGCGATCAAAGACAGCCATATCCATTGGCGCATCTTGTTTTCTCTCCTTTCCGATTGGGAAATGGGTTTGTTCGTCCGCAGGCCCCCCAACCCCCCCGGCTTTGGGGGGGGGAGATGGTGCGTTCTCTTGGTAATCTTTTAAATCACCCCAAGTCCACTCCCCTCGCCGGACTTCGGCGAGGATCTGGGGGGCGGTTATTTCTCTGCCCATAGCTATCCAGATCAGGTAAACGATCCTCCGGTCCTGGGGGAGGGGTGACCGCTCTCCCCTAGCCCCTCTCCCCGAAACCGAAGGGATGCGCCGGAGCGCCTCCGGGGAGAGGGGGAGAGAGGGTGCGGTCATTGACGGCATCATCCACTCCCCCTTCCCGTTTCGGGAAGGGGGCCGGGGGGTTAGGGAACGGTCTCCCCAAGTCCCGCACCCCGCTCCGGCGGGACAGTCACCCTGATCTGGATAGCTATGGGGGCGGTTATTTCTCTACCCCGCCCTCAGCCCTTTCGCCTCTAGGGCCTTGATGATGGCGGAGGTGACGATTTTGCCGCTGCCGGGGAGGGGTTCGCCGTCCACCAGCACCACAGGAGGTTCCAGGTCTTGCTCTTCCAGGAGGCGCAACACCTCCGGATGTTGGGACATGGCCGGGGTGAAGAGGTCGGTGTATTCCACCTCCACCCGGTTGCCGAAGCGTTTGTGAAGCTGACGGGCCACCGCTTCCGCCGCGGATTTCCAGCCGTGGTCTTCCAGCCGCCCCTGGGGCAGCCCGAATATCGAGACTTTCATCAGCCGACCAGCCACAGAAGGTAGAAGCCCGCCAGGATCATCAGGACCCCGCTGGCTTTTTGAATGTAATAGGCCCAAGTAGCCGCTTTCGCCATGCTTCTCAGAGCGCCAGTGAACATCCCCACCGCAAAGAGCGGGATGCCTTTCCCGATCCCGAAGGAGAACATGCTGAGCGTCCCGTGTACGATTTTGCCCTGGAGGGACGCATAGGCGGCGATAGCTCCCATCGGCGCGAAGCAGCAGGAGGCGGTCGCCATGCTCAGCACCACCCCGATCAATAGCGCCCCCAGGAGTCCCCCGGTCGAAGGGGTGGCAGCCTGGAAGGAGGGAATCTTGAGGGGAATCACCTCCAGAAGCGCAAGCCCGATCACCACGCAGGCCACCCCCAGAGTCACATACCACGCCTTGCCCAGAAAGTGTCTCAGCACCCCGCTCAGGCCGACCAGCGCGGCCCCCAGGATACCGAAAGCGATCCCGGACCCCAGGACGAACATCAGGGAGGCCAGGACGGTCTTCGCCCGGCTGGTCGCGCTGTAGCCGCCCACGTAGCCCACCACCACCGGGATCATGGGCAGATTGCAGGGTGTGATGCCCACCACGAACCCGAATGCGATCAGAACCAGATAACCGAGCAGGGAAGGGGCGCGAAGCAGCGATTCATAGGCGGCCAGGTCCATGGATCAGCACTCTCCCGGCTCGCAGATGTCCGAGCAGCCCACGATCTTGGAATACGCCTCCACGATATGCTTTTTCTCCACCTGGCCGACCAGTCGGGTTTTGATCTGGCCTTTCTGGGTCATCGCCACAACGGTCGGGGCTGCCTCCACCTTGCCGATGCGCCCGGCGATGTCTTTGCCTTCCGGTGCGTTCAGATCGACCTTCACGACCTCGAACATCCCCGGCAGGCTGTCGGACACCTCGCCGACCAGCCCCATCACCTTCTGCGAAGGCTTGCCACTGTCGTAGAAGCAGATCATGACCGGCTCATCCTTGTCCAGAGCCCGGGCGATCCGGCGGTCGGCCTCGGATTTGTCCTCCGGCTTGTAGACTTCGATCTCTTTGGAATTGACGACATTGACCGGAATATCGTAGGCTGTCCCGGTCCCCCGTATATCGAGAAGCTCTTTGCCGGAAACGTAGTTGTCTTTGACCGGCGATTTATGGGCGGCTGCTTTGACGGGGGCCGACGCCGAGGCGTCGGCGGTAGGCTGCTTCTTGGCGGCGATTCTCCCCATCAGCAGGACGGATACCGCCAGCACCGCCACCAGGACAATCATATTCGAACGCGCTGAACCGCTCATAGATACCTCCTTAAGGGGCCGCCGCCGCGCCGGACAGGGCCGCTTTCAGTTCCTCGTAGGTGGGGTAGCCACCCCGCTTGACCACCTCGCCGTCGACCAGGGTGAGAGGCAGGATGTCCGCCCCTTCGCTGTTGATCGCCTGCCAGATGGCCGGGTTGTTTTTGAACCGCTTGAAATCGCGCTTGATATCGTAGCGCAAGACCTGAGCGCCGGTCTCGCGGGCGATCTTCATGGCTGTTTCGTAGACTTCCACCAGTGTCATATCGACTTTATCGCCGCAGATACCGCCGGGGCAGCAGGCTTGCGGCTCGAAGATTTCAACTTTTGCGGGCACTCTGCACCCCTTTCGGCAGGTTCGGCAGTCCCTCTTTCGCCATGATGGCCTGGGCCTTCTGGGTGGAAAGATAGGCCAGGAACTCCTTGGCCATCTCCTTGTTCTTGGCCTCGTTCAGCATGGCCCCCAGAACGAGGATAGGCTTGTGCGTATCGTCGGGAATGACATCGATCACGTCCACCGTCCGGCTGGTCACGTTCTTTTCGGGCGCGGATTCCAGCGGGCAGGTGAGATAGGAGAATCCGACATCGGCTTTTTTCTGGCTGACGAAATCGAGGGCCGAGATGGGAAATTCGGTGATCAGAAACTTCTTTTCGATATTGTCCCAGGAACCGAGCTTTGTCAGCGACTGCTTGGTGTATTCGCCCACGGAGTTCAGGTCGGGGTCGGGCATGGCGATGCCGCGAATCTCCGGCTTGGTCAGGTCCTGCAGGGCTTTGACATTGTATTTATTGCCCTTGGGAACGATCATCACCAGCTTGTAGGTTCCGAAGGCGGTCCGGGTGGACTCATCGATAATGCCTTTTTCCGCCACCGTGCCCAGTTCCTTGTCTCCGGGGGAGATCAGAATATCGGGGCGCTTGCCCTTCAGAATGTGGCGCACCAGCACAACCGCGTTGTTATAGACGATGTTGAGCTTTTTGTCGGGATGCGCGCTTTCGAAATCCTTCTTCATGGCGTTGAAGGGGTTGATCATCCCACAGGGCACGTAGATTTCAATGGAATTGCCGGACTGGGCGCTTCCGCCGGCGGACGGGTTGGAGACCGTCACGGCAGGCGACCCGCCTTGCGACACTCCGCCGGTCTCTCCGGTCGCTTCCCGATTGCAGCCGGTCAGCGCGAAAGAGGTCAACAGGACTGCGGCTGCCGCCAGCGCGAGCCCGAATCGAGTCTGTTTCATGTGTATCAATCCTCCGTTTATAGCTGGCATACAGTGAGATCGTATGCTAAATAATATAATCAAGACAGCAATGGCCCTTGCATCAGAACGCAGGGGGCGGGGTGCGCTCTCCCATTAAGCAGGCGCATAGATACTGCCCCATCCCGGACCCGAAGAAAGTGCCGATGGCGGTCGATATGGCGATAACGGTCACGGTATAGATGACCAGCTTTTTGAATCCGACAGCCTTATGGATGAGAATCATGCCGGGAAGGCTCAGGCCGGGGCCGGTGAGCATCAGGGAGATCGCCGGGCCGATGCCGATGTGAAACTCTTTGAGCATCCCTTTGGCAAAAGCCACCTCGGTCAAAATCGGAAAATACATGAACGCCCCGAAAATGGAGGCCAGGAGGCTGCTTCTAAAGACATCCTTGAATTTCGTGCTGTCGTTGAAATATTCGTGTATCCACACCAGGGGAATGACCTTGGTCAGGTAGCCGATAGCGATAACGGCTATAAGCATGATCGGGACGACCATCTTACCGAGCTTCCAGGACTCCACCATCCAGCTTTTGAGTTCATCTTTGGAGAACGAACGCCAGGCGATGAGGAAGGCGACCGCGCCCAGCACCCCGATGATGGCGAACTGGTAGGCATAGGAGAGCGGCGTAGCTCCTACGATCAGGATAGAAAAGAGCATGACGAAGAGGCCGGCGATCCGGATCTTGCGCTGCGGATCGCTCTCGTCCTCCAGCGCGTATTTGAGGGAGGCCATTTTGGTATGGCGCTCCATATCCTCCTTGCGGAAAACCCAGGCCATCACCAGGCCGGTAATGATGGAGACGATGGGAACTCCTACCGCCCTCGCCAGACCGACATCTCTTCCGATCACCTTGAACACGAAAACCATGTTGACCAGGTGAATGGCGGGGGCGGCATAGAGAAAGGCGAACGCCGGGCCGATCCCCGCCCCGCGTTTATAGATGCTCAGGAACATCGGCACCACATTGCACGAGCAGACAGAGACGAAAAAGCCGGAGATCGAGGCGATCCCGTAGGAGAGGGCCTTTTTCGTGCCCAGCCCGAAGTAGCGCACAATCGTGCCTCCCGACAGGAAGGTGGCGATAGCGCCGGAGATCAAAAAGGCGGGCAGGATGACCGTAAACGCGCCCAGAGTCAGGATACAGCACTCGAACACATTGACCGCATCGTGCAGGGTCTTCCCTACTGCAGTCGCTTCCACCATAATGCCTTGCTCCTTCTGTTCCGGCTCTTCCGGCGGGCTGAAAGGCAGCGGTTGAGGGGCTGTCACCTGCATGGCCTGCTGCCGGAACTCCTCCTCGTTGCCCTCGCTGTAGGCGAATTTCTGGTAGACGATCTTCCCCTGCCGGTCCAGGAAAAAGACCTGAGGGGTGATGCCTTCGGTATCGTAGCGCCGGGCGGTCTCTCCCCGGCTGTCGAGCAGGACGGTTGCGGTGGAATCGACGCCATCGGTCTTTTTGACTTCCTTGAAAAACTCTCTGACTCTCTGCGCCGATTCGCCCTTGCTGGCAATCGCTAGCACCTTCAAGTCCTGTCCCTTGAAATCTCGGTCGATGTTCTGGATGTATGGAAACTCCATACGGCAGGACAGTCAATAAGTGGAGAAAAACATCATCATGACCGGCTGCTTGCCCTTGAAATCGGACAGACGCACCGTTTGCCCCGAAAGGTCTTCAAGGGCGAAATCCGGTGCCTCCTGCCCGACGCGAATCCCGTTCGCATGAGAGGGCGGGCGTCCCTGAGCGCAGGCGAAGCCGACCAGGATGATGGCGAATCCCAGGATCATTCCGGCCCGATATAAGAATTTGGATAACCGCATCTTTTGTGTCCCTATGGTTCTCAACAACGAAGGTCAGATGAAAAGTTCCTGGAAGGGAACCGCTCCCCGGCTTAAAGGCAACCGCCCTCCGGCCCCTCGCCTTACATGAAAGTTGACAAAATAATCCGGTCCCGCGGGGACGGGGTTCGGGGCTTTGGGAGACCGTTCCCTAACCCCCCGGCCCCCTTCCCGAAACGGGCAGGGGGAGGGGATGATGCCGTCAAGCACCGCACGATCTATCCCCCTCTCCCAGGAGGCGCTCCGGCGCATCCCTTCGGTTTCGGGGAGAGGGGCCAGGGGAGAGAGGTCACCCTCTCCCCTGGCTGGATTATTGTTTCAACTTTCATGTAAGGTGGGGGGAGTGGCCTTGGGGGGCTTTGATAGACTTGCCAAGATCCCGCACCATCTCAGCCCCCCTCGAAGCCCGGGGGGGTTGGGGGGTGTTTTTTTTAACTGTAAGTCTTGATGGCGGTCGCTTTGAAGGCGGCGTAGATGGTGTCGCCTTCTTTTAACTCCATATCCTCCAGGGCCATATCGCTGATTTCGGCGACGATGGGCAGAGCCGAATCGATGGTGACGCGGATGCGGTCTCCCAGGTGGAGAATCTCGCGCACCGCGCCGCGGAGGGAGTTTTGCGCAGAACCCTTCGGCGGGTCGCGGTGGAGGGTCACGTCCCGGGGGAAGAAGGCGAGCGAGATCCGGCCGGCATCGGTGCAGGGGGTGTGGATATGGGTTTCCCCAACGCGGACATGGCACCAGCCGTCCCCGTTCCGGCTGACCACCTGGCCCTGAAAGAAATTGACGCCGGTAAAGTCGGCGACGAATTTGGATTTCGGGTGGAGGAGAAGCTCCTCTCGGGAGCCGAGCTGCAGGATACGGCCTTCTTCCATCACACCGATGGCGTCTCCCAGGACGAGGGCGTCCACGAAGTCGTGGGTGACGATGATCGAAACCACATCGAAGCTCTTCAGGATGCGCTTGAGTTCGGAGCGGACGGACATGCGGGTCTGGGCGTCGAGCGCCCCCAGCGGCTCGTCCAGGAGGAGGATGTGGGTGTCGATAGCCAGGGCGCGGGCGAGGGCCACCCGCTGCTGCTGGCCGCCGGAAAGCTGCTGGGGCCGGGCCTGGGCCAGATGGGAAATCTGCATCGTCTCCATCAGGCGGGCCACCCGGTTGTGAATCTCGGCTTTGCTTTTCTTGCGGCAGCGCAGGCCGTAGGCGATATTCTCAAAAACGGTTTTATGAGGAAAGAGGGCGAAATCCTGGTAGACGAAGCCGATTTCCCGCTTGTTGGGGGCGATATCGATCCGGGCGGCCCGGTCGTAGAGAACCCGGTCGTCCAGCACGATGCGGCCCGAATCGAGGGGCACCGTCCCGGCGATGGCGTTCAGGGTGGTGGACTTGCCGCACCCGCTCGGGCCGATCAGGACGAGAGTTTGCTGCCGGTCCTGAACGAAATCCACATCCAGGGCGAAATCTCGAAGCTGTTTTTGGATATTGACGGAAAGCATGATCAGCCGGCGCTCCTTTTCAGGAGAAATTTGGTGCTGATCAACACGATGAAGGAGGTGATGATCAGGATGCAGGAAAGGACGATGGCCGGCTCCAGGGTTCCCATAAAGGAGCTGTAAATCGCCAGAGGCATGGTCTGAGTCTTGCCCTCCGTGTTGCCGGCGAACATCAGGGTGGCCCCGAACTCGCCGAGCGCGCGCGCCCAGGTGATGACCACGCCCACAATCAGAGAGCGGGTGGAGAGGGGCACGGTGATCTGGAAAAAGGTTCTCAGCCGGGAAGCCCCCAAGGTGAGGGAGGCTTTCTCCAGGTTCGGGTTGATGGACTCGAAGCCGCTCCGGGCCGCCTTGATGAAATAGGGCGAGGAGACGAAAATCTGGGCGATGACCACCGCCGCGAAGGTGTTGGAGAGGATGATGCCCTGTTCGGTCAGGAGCGAGCCGACCAGCCCGCTCCGATTGAACACCAGCGCCAGGGCGATCCCCGCCACCGCGGGAGGCAGCACCACCGGCATATCGATCACGCTGTCCAGCATCTCCTTGCCGCGGAACTGATAGTAGGCCATGAGGTAGGCCACCGGAGTGCCGATGATCACGGAGATCACGGTGGTCAGCAGGGTGGACTCGAAGCTGATGAACAGCGCCTTATAGACCATCGGCTTCTGGAGGTAAGGAATCAGCTCCTTGAAGGGCAGGCGGAAGAAGAGGGCGATCAAGGGGAGCATGACTATCGCCACGAACAGGCTGCTGGAGGCGATCAGCGGGACGAGCGCGCTGGCGGGCTGCCTGGAGACCATCTGTGTCGGGGATGCTGCCATAGCTTGCTCCTAAAGGCCCGGCGGCTTACGGCTTCAGAAACCCGTAACGCTTGAGGATCCGCTGTCCCTGGGGCGAGACGACCAGTTTGACGAACTCCTGCGCCAGCGCGGGCGCAGGGGCCGTCTTGGAAACGGCTATCGGATAGGCCGCGATGATATTGAGAGCCGCCGGGACAGATAGGAGGGTCGCGTTTTTCCGGACGGCAGGGGTGATATCGGTAACGAAGGCAAAGCCCGCGTCGAAATCGTCCATCCCGATTTTGGCGACGATCTGCTTGACATTCAGCTCCCTGGAGGCGATATTCTTCAAAACCCTGTCCTTGAAGCCGCTTCCGAATTGGCCGGAGCGATCCATCTTGTCCAGGATTTTGACCATATATTTGCCGATGGGCAGGTTTTCATGCCCGGCGACGATGCGGATGCCGGGCCGGGCGAGGTCGGCGAGGGTACGGATTCGGGCGCGGTTCGCCTTCGGAACGATGACGCACACCCGGTTGCGGGCGAATACCCTGGGCTTCAGAGCCATATGCTGCTTCTGAAGGGCCTGCATGTTCTGCATGTCCGCGGAGGCGAAGATATCCCAGGGAGCGCCCAGCTCGATCTGCGTACGCAGTTCGGGCGATCCGGCCAGGTTGAGTTCCACCTCCACCCCCGGATGCCCGGCTTCGAAAACCTTCTTCAGATCGTGGAACGGGTCGGTCAGGGAACCGGCGGCATAGATCATCAGCCTGCCTTTCGCGGGCGCGGGCAGCGCGGCAGCCGTCAGGAGGAATAAACAGACCCACAGCAGCCCTGTCAGGCGGGTCGAACGCATCGAAAACACCCCTTTTTCGGCCCCTTGCAGGCGGGCCTATCTTATCTTCCATTATAGCAGAAAGTTGTGTTGAAACTTTGAGTGAACGTATAAAAGATTAAGAATTTTTAAGCGGGGTTGGCTGGATGGGATCGGAGGGAGAATTCTTGCGGATCGCGCGAGGTATTGCTGACCGTGTTCATGAGAAAGAGCCATTCTCCGCCCTCTGGCGAGGAAAGGCGGAGGAGGTAAAAGTGACCCATCCCAAAATAAAAACCCCTCCTTGATGTTGCAAGGAGGGGTTTTCGATTCTAAGCAGGGGGTTGGAGTAAGAGGGCACTTTCCCCGGGGATCAGGCCGTAGGGGCGAACCTCGTGTTCGCCCGGAAAAAGGGCCTGGTCACGGGCAGGGCGATCACAAGGATCGCCCCTACGGGTCGGACCGGACGGCTACAGAAC
>JADLDR010000013.1 GCA_020846535.1 Armatimonadota bacterium
GTGTTCCGCCACGGCCAGGCGAAGCCTTTCGGCGGTGAAGAGGGCCTGCGCCTTGTTGGTCTGGGGCAGGACGACCATGAACTCCTCCCCGCCGTAGCGCCCGACGTAATCGACCTGCCGGACCGTCCGGTAGAGGAGTCGGGCCACGGTTTTGAGGAGTACGTCCCCCTGGGGGTGGCCGTAGGTGTCGTTATAGTGTTTGAAGCTGTCGACATCGATCATCACCACCGAGACCGGGTAGCGGTAGCGGTCGGCGCGGCGCAGCTCGTCGGCGAGCGCCTCCTGGAGCCGCCGGTGGTTCAGCAGCCCGGTCAGCCCGTCGGTGACGGCGATCTCCTCCATCCGGGCGTGCAGGCGGACATTTTCCAGGGAGACCGCCAGTTGATGGGTCAGGCTCCTCACCCGCTGGTAGTGGATCGGGCGGTAGGCGTGGGCCATCCGGCTCTCGAAGGCGGCCACGCCCAGCACCTTGCCCCGGGCGACCAGCGGGATCAGCAGAGCGGAAGGGCAGTGCGGGACGCTCCGGTCCCGGCAGGATTCGGGCTTCCGGTGGTGGAGGATGAGCGGCTTTTCCGACAGGGCGGCGCGACCGACTGCGCCCTCGCCGGGCGAGAGCGTGACGGTTTCCTCGCGGGGGCGGGCCGTGGTGCGGGCCAGCGCGAGCGTCCCTTCCTCCCCCTCGACCAGCCAGATGGAGCCAACGTCGAAGCGCAGGATATCCGGCACGGCCTTCAGAAAGCGGCGCATCACCTCCTCTTCGCTCTGTTCGGCGATCCCCCCCTGGCTGATCGCCTCGATGGAGGCCAGTTGGCGGCGCAGGAGCCGCACCTCGATGGTGGTGCGAACGGCCTCCGCCCCCGCCACCGCCGGGATAACAAAGAGCAAGGCCCCACCGATCCCGACATATTTCAACGTGAACAGCATCAAAATGGCGAAGGGGATGCTGACCGTGTAAATCCAGAGTTCGACCAGCAAAAAGCTCCTGAGGGGTATCGCCCCTTTCCCGCGCTGCAAGGGATAGGTCGCCAGCGAGGCCAGGGTGTGGGCCGCCATGAACGCCACCGATACCCCCAGCAGCCCGCCCAGACGCTTCGGCTCCAGCGGGTCGCTCAGGCCGCCCGGCCCCAGCAGGCCGTAGAACAGACCTGCCGCCAGGCTCGCGAAGGCCAGCTCGGCCCCGCCCAGCAGCCCGCCGTAGAGGTCCCGGCTCCCCGAGAGAACGCGGCCCGGCAGGGAGGCGGCCATAGCGAGGCTCGCGGCCATCATCGGCTGGCAGGACAGTACGGAGGCGAAAACCGTGACGGGCGTCAGATGCACCGCCCGGGCGCGGGGAAACGCCACCGGCACCTTGTGGGCCGCCAGGTGCAGGGCCGCAAAGAGCAGGTATTTCGGCCACTCGCGGCCCGATAGTTCGCCCCCGGCGGCGGCCAGCGCCGTCAGCAGGGCGGTCGCCGCAAGCCAGATCAACTGCCAGGTGAGCGCGCGCATCGCCTTCGGGCCTCCGTTTTCGGTTCAGGCCGGTTCGTCCCCCGCCTCGCAGCGCCCGCCTAGATGCCGGGCAAGAAATCGCTCGGCAGCCGCGTAGAAGCGCAGCCGGTTCTCGGGCTTGGCGAAGCCATGCCCTTCGTCAGGGAAGAGGAGATACTCGTAGTCGATCCCTTTGGCCTCCATGGCGGCCACGATCCGCTCGGATTCGGCCTGCTTGACGCGGGGGTCGTTCGCGCCCTGGGCGATTAGCATCGGGATGCGGATCCGGTCGACCTTAAACAGCGGGGAGCGGGCCTCCAGGAACTCCTTTTCCGTGTCCGGGTTCCCCACCCGCTTGTGGAAGGTGGCGAGAAAGGTGGACCAGTAGGGCGGGATGCTGCGGATCAGGGTTTCCAGGCTGCTGGGGCCGACGATATCCACCGCGCAGCAGAAGAGGTCCGGCGTAAAGGTCGCGCCCACCAGGGCCGCATAGCCGCCGTAGGAGCCGCCGTAGATCGCCACCCGCCCGGGGTCGGCGATGCCTTCGGCGACGGCCCAGCGCACGGCGTCCGCCAGGTCCAGATGCATCTTGCCGCCCCATTCCCGGTCCCCGGCGTTCAAAAACGCCTTGCCGTAGCCGGTGGAACCGCGGAAATTGACCTGAAGGCAGGCGTAGCCGCGGTTGGCGAGCCACTGGGCCTCCGGGTCCAGGCCCCAGAGGTCTCGCGCCCAGGGGCCGCCGTGGACGTTGAGTACCAGGGGAAGATTCTTCCGCGCCTGCCCCGGCGGGCAGGAGAGGTAGCCGTGGAGCGTCAGGCCGTCCCGGGCCGGAAAGGAGACCGGCTCCATCGGGGCCAGCGAGTACTGCTTGAGCGCAGGCTGGTTGTCGAAAAGGAAGGTGGACTGGAGGGCTGCCCGGTCGTAGACATAGTAGGAAACCGGCCCGTTATCCGCAGTGAAGGCGACCAGCCAGTTCCGGTCGGCTTGGTCGCGGCTGACAATCGAAAAATCGCCGGGATGAAGACTTCGGATGTTCGAGACATCCGGTTCCAGGCGGGGATCCAGCACCGCCCAGTCCTGCCTGGCCCGGAAATAGGAGACCATCTGCACCGCGCGAGTGTCCGGGTGGAGCAGCACATCCCCGACATCGTATTGGGAGTCTTCCGCGATGACCTCGAAGGCCCCGGTCGCGATCTCCATGCGGATCAGGCGGCTGGCATTGACGCCGCGGCTGTCTTTGAGATAGAGGCTTTGGCCGTCCTCCGTAAAGGCCAGCGGGGCGCTGGTCAGGCTGTCATCCGGCTCCCAGCTGACGAGGGCGCGCCACTCGCCCGACCCGGCCTCCCGGACCAGGAGATCGAAGCCGCCCTCCGGGGTGGCGGCGGAGGCGCACCGCACCGCCAGCGACGCATCGGCCAGCCAGTCAGCGATGTGGCCGGGGTTCTTCGCCACCATTTCCAGCTTTCCGGTCGTCAGGTCGAGACGGTAGACATCGTGGGCGGCCTCGTTTTCCAGGTTCATACAGATAAGCAGATCGCTGGGGAACCGCTTATCGTGTTCGAGAACTTGCACCTGCACGTTCTCGAAGGGCGTCATATCCTGCACGGTGTCGCCGTCGGGGTTCACCGCGTAAAGCCGCCAGTTTTCGTTGCCGCCCACATCCTGGAGATAGAGGAGATGCCGCCCGTCCTCGGCCCAGAAATAGATCCGGATGCCCCGGTCAGTGTCGCGGGTAACGGGCCGGTCGTCGCTTGCGCCGACCGTGCCGACCCAGACGTTCAGGACGTTATCGACCGGGGCCAGGTACGCTATCCGACGCCCGTCCGGGGAGAGGCGCGGGCTGGCTTTGATCGGGTTGCCGAAGAGTACTTCCCGAGGGATCAATTCCGGGACCGCCGAACTTGCCATGTGCATCTCCTTATGCGGCAGGCTACCGCGTTCGAATCGTCAGGACCGCTTTGCCCGAGGGCGGGCGGACTTTGACCAGAAGGCAGCCGAGATCCGCGTCCCATGTCCAGCCCTCCCGGGCGCGGTCGTAATCGGGCGCAGCCGGCAGATCCCGGCTCCCCCAGCGCAGGCCCTTCGGGCGGGGCAGGCCGGTGGCCGTCAGTTGCACCGTCTCGCCCGGCCTGCCCAGAACCGTCACGCGCAGCCCGTCGGGGCGAAGGCGGGGCGGCTCCAGGGCAGCTACCGAGGTGAGGGCAATAAGGCCCCCCGGGGCTGGAAGGCTGACGGTGGCCGGTTCGGACGGGATGCCGCGCAGGGGCATCAGGGTTTTCAAGATCAGGGCCGGGCTGATATAGGGAACCGGGAAAGGCAAGCCGCCGGTGACGGTGCTGTGAACATCCGGATACAGCCCCCAGAACGGCTTGCCTTTTGCGGGCTGAAGCTGGACGCCGCAGAGGGCTTCGCCTTCGGCCAGCTTTCGCCAGGGGAAGGAGCGGTCGTAGGGAGCCAGTTCCACCATCGCCTGACTGTGGACCAGGCCGCACCACTGGACGATCAGGCCGTACCAGGCCAGGGAGTGCCATGTGCTGCCCAGAACCGGGATCGTGCCGAAGCGCATGGTCGGACGGTTCGGCGGGTTCCAGACATAGGCGAAGGGCACGCCGCTGTGCCCGAAATCCACCGCCCGGCGCAGGTAGCGCCGGTCTCCGGTGAGGCGGTAGCCCTCCAGATAGGCCCGGATCGCGTGGCCTGCGGCCACCGTGTCGGGGACGTGAAGGGGCACCTCCCAGGTCTGCCCGCCCTCCGGCCTGCGGAGGGTGTCTATAAACTTCAGGGCCTGAAGGCCTGCCGCCTTCGCTTTGGGGTCGCCGGCGATGCGGGCGAAGCGCAGGAGCGTCCAGGCGTTCGGGGCGCAGGTGCCGACCGCCACATCCCCCCGGCGGCCCAAAGCCTCGAAGCGGTCCTCCCGGTAGTCGAAGCGCCAGGAGCCGTCCGGCTTCTGGGAGGCGTAGAGGCCCTCCAGCCCGGCCCGCGCACGGCGAAGCGCCGCCTGGAGGCCGCCCGCATAGAAGGCGTAATCGACATGATCCAGGGAAAGCGGCCCTTCGCCCGCAAAGGCAGGGGCCATCGCTTCCCCGGCCTGGCGGATCAGCTTCTCCCGGAAGGGGGCGTCCTCCTCGAATCGGGCGTAGGCCCGGAAAAGGACGGCCACCTGGGGATGCGGGCCGGGGGCGCTCAGTTCCTTATAGGAGGTCGGGAGATGCCAGCGCCAGCCTTTCGCCTCAGCGACCCAGAGCTGGTCGGCAAAGCATTCCATCGACATACGGATCGCGTAATCCGGGTTGCTCTCCGGCTCCGGAAGGGGCGGGAAGGGATGGTAGCGAAACCAGAGGCTCCCCGCCCGGTAGCTGTCCGCCCCATCCTCGGCCACGATTCGGGCCGTGATGACAAGCGGCCTCCCGGCAGGAAGCATGTAGGGCCGATAGGCCCTCAGCCCGTTTTCGGCCACACAGTCGGGCGCGGCGGGCACGAAAAGGCCCATCAGATGGTTGGCCTGGCCTTCCAGGAAGTTCGGGGAGGCGAAAAGCGGCTGGGGGGCGATATCGGTTCCGTTCCACTTCTGGAGGGGATCCCACATCAGGCCGACCAGCCGGTTCCGGTAACCGACCGCCATCGCCGGGGCCGTGACCTTGTAGGGATGCGGCGTCCAGCGGCTCGAAAGCTGCGGCGGGTCGCCCTCGTTTTCGGAGGACCGCTCCCCGGCAAGAAGGTACTCCAGCCCCGGAAAATGGGTGTACGACTTGGCGGCCCCGAAGCTCCCCTCGCCGGCCCGGAGCATGGGGCCGGTGAAGCGCAGGACGCGGGCCGGGCGGTCGGCCCGCAGCCGGTAGGCGACCGAAACCGCCCGACTCCCGGCATCCAGGATGAAATCGGCGGTAAAGCGCCAGACCGTCCCCTCCGGCCCCCGGAAGGCCCCGGTGAAGCGGAGGGCGGCCCGTTTTGGGCCGTTTTCAAGAATAACACCCTCGCGGGGCAGGAGCGGTAGGCGCGCCTCGCGGCCATCGGCGGCCCGGCAGGCGATATTGCTGAAGGGGAACACGGTTGCCATCGGCTGCCAGCCGCTCCGGGTGGCAAGCTCCACGCTGTAGAGCGGGTAGCCCTCCGCCGTTTTCGCAAAGGCCAGGCGGATGAAGCGGTTGCCGAGGATCAGGCCGCCAGGCCGGGAGGCGACCATCTTTCGGGAAGGCAGCGGCCCGGGCGGGGCAGAGTCCAGGCCGACCGCCAGAAAGGCCGCCTCTTCCACCGCGCCGCCGGTGTCCCCTTCGGCCTTGATGACGAGCCGCCGGACGCCCCGGCTGCCTTTCCCGGCCCGAAGAGTCCAAGCTATCTCGGTGGATTCTCCGGGGGGTAGCGCCTCCAGAACCCGGGCCTGGTTTTCCGAAAGCGTCAGATCCGGGGGCGCGGCCAGCAGGACGACCAGGTGGCGCACCGGCTCCCCACCCGCATTGGTCAGTTTCGCCCGCACCTGCGCCGGCGACCCACGGCGGAGGGTCGCCCGATGGGTTCCGAAGGAGTCCAGGCGCAGGCGGGCCGGCAGAGGGGAAAGCGCGATCTCGTCGAATAGCACCTCGCCCGGCCCGGCCCGCCCGCCCGATTCGTTGATGCGCGGGGCGAGGACGACCGAAGCGACGCCGGTTTTCAGGTAATTGTAGGCCAGCCTGCCACGATGCCAGCGCCCGTCGCCGATGTGTGATTTCGGGACGGTGAAGACCGTGCGGGCGGCCCCGCCTTCCCGCCCGTCGGCCTGAAGGGGGATCGCCTGGAAGGAGAGGTTCGCCTCCCCCTTCGAGGCGAGGGCCTTGTACCAGAAGGACACCGCCGCCGCCAGCGGCACGCGGGCCGGGTCGCTGTCGCCGTTGGCTCCCACGATGGGCTTCCCGGCGGCTTTGAGGCGCAAGGCGTAGCGGCCCTGGCGGGCATCGGGCGTGACGCGCACCAGCGCCCCGGCCCGGTCCGCCTCCGCGCCGATGATGACCGGTCCCCAGCCGACCGGCAGCCCGTAGGCGTCCCGATCCTCGAAGCCGCCGTTGGCCGGCGAGGCCGCCTGGCCGAAAGCGACGGCCAACACGCCCCCCAGCAGGAGGCAAGTCCATCCGATTCTGAACATCCTCTCCCCCGGAAAAGCAACTGGCTTACATTTCGGGGCCGATTGAGCGTTTTCCTGCTTGCCCGGATGCTCCGAAACAGACCGGTTCGGTCAAAATGATGGCCGGAAAGAGTTCAGAAGAGATGAGAATATCACACTGCGTCGCGGGAGGCGTTGGCGAAGGCGCAGGAGAAGTCGGGGAATCGCGCCTGGGTCCAAGCGCATCGGAAGCCCTGGGAAGCGCGCGGGCGCAAGAAGGGGGCTGGGTGTATCGGCGACGGCCAGGGGTCGAGCCGCCGGCTCTGCCGGCGCGGGTCGTGGCGCAGGGGGGATGGGGCGATGGTGTGGGGTGGGCCCGTGCCGCCGGTTGCCGCGTGAGATTGGGGAAGTTGGCCGGGACGCCGGCGACGGTAGCCCGCCGGGGGAGCCTACAGCCCGGAGGGCGCAGCGTCAGGCGTGGGACGTGCAGAGCCGGGCCTTAACCGCACCCGACGCTCAGGCCCCAGGGTTCTAGCGCGTGTTGGCCCAGCGCCTCCAACGCTTCCTGCCCGAACGCTTCGCCTTTGTCGAGCGACCGGTTCCCCTCCCCACCTCTGAACTCTTTCATGCCAAAGCGAAGCTTTACAAACCTCATCCATTTTGAGTATAATAGAATGTTGTATTATCTCAGCAAAGAGAATGCTTGGACAGGCATTTCGCACCGGAGGAGGTTCGTGTGGAAGAGGGACGGCTGGAAAGGCTGCGGCACAGCGCATCGCACATCATGGCGGAGGCGGTTCAGGATTTGTTTCCAGGAACGAAGCTGGCTATCGGCCCCGCCACTGCAGAAGGATTCTATTACGATTTCGACCGGACCGAGCCGTTCACTCCCGAGGATCTGGAGCGGGTCGAGGCGCGTATGCGCGAGATCGTCTCCGGGGATTATCCCTTTGCCTGCAAGGTGGTCGGCAGGGAGGAAGCCCTGGCTTTTTTCGAGGAGCGCGGGGAGGATTACAAGGTCGAACTCATCGGTGCCACTCCAGCGGAGGAGCCGCTCAGCTTCTACGAGCACGACCATTTCATCGATTTCTGCAAGGGGCCGCACGTCGCCCGCACGGGGGATGTCCGAGCCTTCAAGCTGTTGAGCGTCGCCGGGGCCTACTGGCGCGGGGATGAGCATAACAAGCAGCTCCAGCGCATCTACGGGACGGCTTTCGAGACACAGGCCGAACTGGAAGACTATCTGGCGCGTCTGGAGGAGGCGAAAAAGCGGGACCACCGCCGCCTGGGCCGGGATCTCGATCTTTTCAGCATCCAGGAGCAGTCCGGGCCGGGTCTGATCTTCTGGCATCCCAAGGGGGCGATGATCCGCAAGCTGATCGAGGACTTCTGGCGCGACGAGCATATCAAGCGAGACTACCATTTCGCTTATACGCCCCACATCGCTTCGATAGAGCTGTGGCACCAGTCCGGTCATACCAGTAACTATAAGGATTCCATGTTCTCCCCTATCGAGGTGGAGGGGCAGCAGTATATGCTCAAGCCCATGAACTGCCCGTTTCATATCCAGATCTTCCGCAGCCACCTGAGGAGCTACCGGGACCTGCCTTTCCGCCTGGCCGAACTGGGAACGGTCTACCGCTACGAGCGGTCCGGGGTTCTGCATGGGATGCTGCGGGTGCGCGGCTTCACTCAGGACGACGCCCACATCTTCTGTACGCCCGACCAGGCGAAAGCCGAGATTATTAAAGTCATCGATCTGGTCTTTTTTATGATGCGGGCTTTCGGGTACGAGGATTTCGATGTGGAGCTGAGCGTTCGCGGCCCGAGCGACCGGGCCAAATACCTGGGCGGAGACGAGGATTGGGCCTATGCGGAAGCGGTGCTGGCCGAGGCGATGGAGGAGAAAGGCGTTCCCTACAAACGTATGGAAGGGGAGGCCAAATTCTACGGCCCGGCCATCGACGTCAAGCTGATGGACTCCCTGGGCCGCCCGTGGCAGGGGCCGACCATTCAATTCGATTTCAATCTGCCCCAGCGTCTGGACGTGACCTACATCGGTGATGACGGGAAGGAACATTATGTCCGCATGATCCACCGGGCTATCATCGGCTCGATGGAGCGGTTCGTGGGCGGGCTGATCGAGCATTACGGCGGGGCATTCCCTCTGTGGCTGTCGCCCGTTCAGGCCCTGATCCTGCCCATCGCCGACCGCCACCATGAATACGCCCATGAGGTCAAGCGGCGGCTTCAGGCCGAGAGCTTCCGGGTGGAGGTGGACGCCCGCAACGAAAAGACAGGCTACAAGATCCGGGAAGCCCAGCTTCAGAAGATCCCCTATATGCTGGTGATCGGGGATCGAGAGGTGGCTGCCGGGGCTGTCGCGGCCCGGCTCAGAGACGGCAGCGACCTGGGAGCCGTCCCTATCGCCGATTTGATGGGCCGGATGAAAGAGGAAGCCCGCATTCCCTCATCCGGGGCTTGACAAAATCGCGGGTGTATGGTATAGTAACAGACAGATTTTTACGGAGGTGACGCACTATCAGCAAAGATTTCAGGGTTAATGAACGCATCCGTGTCAGAGAGGTCCGCGTTATCGATGTGGATGGGGCACAACTGGGGATCATGCCTCCCCGCGAGGCGCTCAGAATCGCCCAGGACAAAGGACTGGATCTTATTGAGGTCGCTCCGAATGCCAATCCGCCGGTTTGCCGCATCATGGACTACGGCAAGTACAAATACGAACAGGGCAAACACGAGCGGGAAGCGGCTCGCAAGCAGCATATCAGCGAGTTGAAGGGTATCCGTATGCGCCCAAATACCGATGAACACGACTTTCAGGTAAAGCTTCGGAACGCTCTGAAATTTTTGCAGGATGGCGATAAAGTCAAGGTGACGGTAATCTTCCGAAGCCGCGAGCTTTCCCACCCCGAATTCGCCAGGCGCTCCCTGAACAGGATGGCCGAGGCCGCCGCCGACATCGCATCGGTCGAGCGCCCGCCCACCATCGAGGGGCGCACCATGACGCTTGTTCTCACCCCAAAGTCGTAGGGTGTAGGGAAGAGGGTATAGGGCATAGGCCGAAGGGGTCTTTTCACCCTATACCCTATATCCTGTACCCTACACCCTACAAGGAGTCCGCAGTGCCTAAAATGAAAACGCGCAAGACAGCGGCGAAGCGCTTCAAAATCACAGCCAACGGGAAGTTGATGCACCGCTGTAGCAATCGCAATCATCTTCAGATGAAAAAGACCAAGGGCCGCAAGCGACGGCTCGATTGGGATACGCAGGTGCCCGCCGCGCATCGCAAGATGATGGAGCGGATGATCGCCGCTGTCTGAACAGCGGGCGGTTCCGCCATTCACGAATAGAGGGGATTGAATTTACATGGCACGAGTCAAACGGGGTGTCACCACCCACCGCCGCCACAAAGAGACCCTGGCGCAGGCCAAAGGCTACTGGGGCGGTCGGCATAAACTCTACAAGACCGCCAAAGAAGCGGTCATGCATGCCCAGCAATACGCCTACCGCGACCGGCGCAACCGGAAGCGGGATATGCGCCGTCTCTGGATCACCCGCATCAATGCGGCCTGCCGCCAGTACGGCATTCCGTACAGCCAGTTTATCCACGCGCTCCAGGCTGCCGGCATCACCCTTGACCGCAAGGTACTCGCCGATATCGCACTCCAGGAAGAAGCCGTTTTCGCCCAGATTCTTCAGGCCGCCGGTTTCTCCATCGAAACCGCATCCGCATAGCCCTACCGGCAGTCCAAACAGACCACAGGTAAACCCCTTCGCGCCCTCCGGGGCTTTTCGCAACAGGGTTTGTCTGTGGTTGCTTTTTTCTTGAGGGAGTGAACGATGCTCGATCATCTCGATCTTCTGCTCAGCCAGGCGGCCCGCAACATCGAGGCGGCTGCCTCTACGGACGCGCTCCGGGAGGCGGAAGTGCATTACCTCGGTCGCAAAGGGGAACTGACCCAGGCGCTTCGCGGGCTGGGGAGTCTGTCCGCCGAGGAGCGCCCCCTGGTCGGCAAGCGCGCCAACGAAGTCCGGGCGGAGATGGAAGCCCTCCTCGCAGCCCGGAAAGAGGCGCTTTCCGCCCGGGAGGAAGAGACCCGTCGATGCAGGAACGCCCTGGATGTGACCCTGCCCGGCAAGCGGCTCCGGCACGGGCGCAGGCATCCCCTTACCCGGGCGCTCGATGAGATCAAGCGCATCTTTACCGGGCTGGGCTTCGAGGTGGTGCAGGGGCCGGAGATCGAGACCGACTATTACGGCTTCCAGGCCCTTAACTACCCGCCCGACCATCCCGCCGCCGATGAAGCGATGTCCTTCTTCCTCAAAGACGGCGTGCTGCTCAGAAGCCAGACCTCCACCGTCCAGGTTCGCACCATGGAAAAGCGGGAGCCGCCTGTCCGCATCATCGCCCCGGGGCGGTGCTACCGTTACGAGGCGGTGGACGCCACCCATTCGCACAGCTTCACCCAGGTGGAAGGGCTGTTCGTAGATGAAGGGGTCAGCATGGCGGATCTGAAAGGGACCCTCACCCTCTTTGCCCGCGAGATGTTCGGCCCCGGCGTGCAGGTGCGCTTCCGCCCGGACTACTTCCCCTTCGTGGAGCCGGGCGCGGAAATCGCGGCGAGCTGCGCGATCTGCAAGGGCGCAGGCTGCCGCGTCTGCAAGATGAGCGGATGGCTGGAGCTCGGTGGGGCCGGCATGGTACACCCGAACGTCCTCCGCAATGTCGGCTACGACCCGGAAAAATACACCGGCTATGCCTTCGGCATGGGCATCGAGCGCATGCCCATGATCCGATACGGTATCGAGGATATGCGCCTTTTCACCGAGAACGACATCCGGTTCCTGGAGCAGTTCTGACAGCAGATGATCGGGCCGATGGGCCGCCTGTTCGCGCAACAATATAGATCGAAGACAGGAAAAAGCTATGCTACTTCCCATTGAATGGCTGCGGGATTTTGTGGATTGCGGGTTGTCCGAAGAAGCTCTGGCCGACCGGCTGACCATGGCGGGGTCGGAGGTGGAGGGCATCCAGAACGGGGTTTTGAATGTCAAGATCACGCCCAACCGCGGCGACTGCCTTTCCGTGTGGGGCATGGCCCGCGAGGCGGCGGCCATTCTGGGAACGCCCCTGAAGCCCGCGGCGCTGGCGGTGGAGGAAAGCGGCCCCGATGCGGCCAGTTTGACCTCGGTGGAGATTCTGGACGAGAATCTCTGCCCGCGCTATTCCTGCCGGGTGATGCTGGGTGTCGAGGTCGGGCCTTCGCCGGATTGGATGCAGCAGCGGCTGGTGGCGGCCAATGTCCGCCCCATCAACAACGTGGTGGACTGCACGAATTACGTCATGCTGGAGATGGGCCAGCCCCTTCACGCCTTTGACTTCAACCTGCTGCAAGGAAAGCGGATCGTGGTGCGCCGCGCCCGGGCGGGCGAACGGCTGATCACCATCGACGGCGTTGACAGAGAGATGTCGCCCGATATGCTGATGATCGCCGATGCCGCTCGCCCTGTGGCGGTGGCCGGGGTCATGGGCGGGCTGGAGACGGAGGTTTCCGAAAAGACCGTGAATGTCCTCCTGGAGTCGGCTCACTTCTGGATGCAGAGCGTCCGACGCACCGCCAAAGCCCTGGGCATGTCCACAGGAGCCTCGTTCCGCTTCGAGCGGTTCGTAGACCCGGAACTGACCGTCAGGGCGCTGGACCGGGTGGCCCGGCTCATCCGGGAGACGGCAGGCGGCCAGGTAGCCTCCGGCATCGTGGACGCCTATCCGAAACCGGCTGAGATACGAACTCTTTCTTTGAGGCCCGACCGCTGCAACATGATCCTGGGATTTTCGCTTTCGCCGGAAGAGATGAAAGCCATCCTCACGCGGGACGGCCTGGCCTGCGAAGGCTCCGATCCGATCCAAGCCACAATTCCCATCTACCGTTTCGATCTCCAGGAGGAAATCGACCTGGTGGAAGAGGTCGGGCGGCTGCACGGCTATGATCACATCCTGACCGACCTCAGCCTTCAGAGAGTTTTTGTGGGCAAGGACGATCCTTCCTTCCGCCAGCAGGACAGGGCCAGGGAATCGCTCCTGGCAAGCGGCCTGACCGAGACCGTCACCCACAGCCTCATCGCTCCCGAGGAGGCCGCCTGGGTGGGCGGGGAAACCCTGCGCCTCAGAAACCCGCTCAGCGACGACCTTTCCACTTTGAGGAACTCGCTCATGCCGTCGCTGCTGCGTGTGACGGCCTATAACGCCAGCCGGGGCAACCACGATGCGGCCTTCTTCGAGATCGGCAAAATATACCTGCCTGCGAATACCGACACCGGCGGGCAAGAACAGGTGATGGTGGCCGGGGCGATGGCCGGAACGTTCTGGAAAGAGGCGTGGAACGTCAGCAAAGAGCAGTTGACCGCCGATTTCTTCATCCTGAAGGGCGCGGTGGAGCAGTTGGTACGCGATTTCCGGGTCGGCCCTTCAGAGTTTCAGGCGGCGGACCACCCGCTGTTCGAGCCGGGCCGGGCCGCCGCGATTCTCCTGGACGGCCAGCGGTGCGGCGTGATCGGCGAGTTGTCCGCCGTCCGGCAGGATGCGCTCAACCTGAACCGGAAAACCTATCTTTTCGAGATGGATGCGGACGCGCTCATCCGCGCCTCGGAAGCCGTATCGCTCCGGGCGAGCTACCGCGCGCCCTCGCGCTACCCGACCGTGGAGCGCGACATCTCCTTCCTGATCGATGCGGACTTGCAGGCAGCCCCGCTGGAGTCGGCTATCCGCGAGGCGGGCGGGGCGCTCGTGGAAAGCGTCTTTCTGTTCGATCTCTATCAGGGCGACCGGCTGCCGGAGGGCAAGAAGAGCCTGGCCTACTCCATCGTTTTCCGCGCCCCCGACCGGACACTCACCGAAACCGAGGTGGCTGCCACGATGGCTGCCGTCCGCGCTCGCCTGCGGGGCCGCTTCGGTGCGTCCATCCGGGAATGACCATGCTCCTGAGCCGCCCGTGACGAAACCAACCCCCAATGAGGCCGATTCCACCCGTGCCCGGCGCAGGCTGGTCCTGCTGGCAGTCAGCCTGCTGCCGGTCATGGCGCGGCTGATCGGCCTCGACTGGGGCATCCCGGATGCGTCCCATCTCCACAGCTACCACCCCGACGAGTTCCCGGTGTTGTGGGCGGCCCGGAACGTGGATATCGCCTCTCTCAGCCTGAACCCCCATTTCTATAACTACGGCTCCCTCTATCCCTTTTCCATCAGTCTTTTCGCCTCCGCTGCCGCCGCAGTCGGACTTTTATCTCCGGACTGGCGGGCCTTCACCTCCCCCGCAGACCTGGCTACCCTTCACCTTCTGGCCCGCTTCCTGACCGCGCTCTTCGGCATCGGCACGGTCTTTCTGACTTACCGGCTGGCGCAGGCGTCCTATGCAAGCCCCTACCCCCTTGTTGCCGCCGGGCTGGTTGGCTTCTACCCGCTGCACGCCATCCATTCCCATTACGCCACCGTGGACGTTCCGGCTGCCTTCTGGATCACCCTTGCCCTCTGGCAGTCCCTCATCCTCTACCGCACGCGCCGATTGCCCGCCTACATCTGGTGCGGAGTCGCCGCCGGGCTGGCTGCAGCCACCAAATACAATGCGGGTTTGGTACTGCTGGCTCCTCTGGCAGCGCATTTCCTTTCACGCCCCGTCCCGCCGCCGAAGCCGCCCCATAAAGGCAAAAGCATACCGCCCAAACATCCTTCTCCCACTCTTCCCCTGCTCTTACTCCTGACCGGGGTGGCATTCCTGGCGGGATGCCCAGGGGCGGTATTGGCCCCTTCTGAATTCTGGCGGGATGTCTCCTACGAGCTTTTCGAGCATTCCCGGATGGGGCACGGCCTGGTCTTCGAGCGAACCGGCAACGGCTGGATTTACCATCTTGCCGTCAACCTCCGGGTGGGGATGACCCTGCCGCTGATGCTGGCCTCTCTCGCGGGCATCGGGATCTGCCTCAAAAAAGCGCCCCGGACCGCCTGGATTCTTTTGAGCTTCGTTTTGCCCTATTTTCTGAGCGCAGGCATGTCCCATGTGCGATTCATGCGCTATATGATCCCTCTCCTGTCGCCCCTGGCCGCCCTGACCGCCGATGGGCTGGCTTTTCTGGCCGCTCAGGCAGGAATTCCGGGCCGGGCGCAGAAATTCGGGCTGTGGGTCAGGCAGGGAAGAAGGGCTGCCGCCGCCGGGCTGATGCTGCTGCTCTGTGCGGGAGGCGGGGCCTTCGCCGCCTTCGAAACCGCCGCCTTTACCGCGCTGCTGGCCGGGCAGGATGCGCGCGATGAGGCCGCCGGATGGATCCGGGAGAACCTCCCGAAAGGCCGTTCCATCGGCATGACCACCGAGCCGTGGTTTTATTCACCCCCTCTGAACCCCTGGAACGGCGGGGCCAAAACCAGGCCCCTCTTCGAGCGAACGAAAAACGATTCCGGCTACCGCCTGACCGTCACCGGAACCGATGCCGAACGGCTGCGGGCCGCAAAGCCCGATTATTTCGTGATCAGCGATTTCGAATACGGCGATCCCCTCCGCCTGCACCTCCCCGGATTCGAGGCATTCTGGAAAGCCTTGAATCACGATTACCGCGAGATCCGGCGCTTCGAGAAAACGCCCCGCCTCGGCCCGCTCGATTTCGGGAAAAAGGGCCTTCCGCCCCACGACTGGCTCTATCCCTATCCCGCTTTGAGGCTCTATGAAAGGGTTTCAAAGGGATGATTCCATATCGAAGGGGCGGATATGCCGCGCCCCCGCTTGAGCCATGATGCGAAACCATGCAACCGATTTTCTGAACCATCTCTCGGTCGAGCGAGGGCTGGCCGACAATACGCTCCAGTCCTACCGGAACGATCTGGGGCAATTCCTGGCGTTTCTGGAGGAGCGAGGGCTGGATTTCGGGGGCGTTTCGCCGGAGACACTCACGGCTTATACCGCCCGGCTGAAGCAGCGGGGGATGGCGCAGACAAGCGTGATGCGGAAGCTGTCCGCCCTCAAGATGTTCTTTCGCTATCTCTACCGCGAACGGGTTGTCCTGAAGGACCCTACGGAAAGCATCGAATCGGTCAAGAAGACCGGGCATCTTCCCGACACTCTCACCCCGGATGAGGTTTCCCGCCTCCTCGCGCAGCCGGACCTTTCGACTCCGGAGGGACTGCGCGACCGGGCGATGCTGGAGATCATGTACGCCTCGGGGCTGCGGGTTTCGGAGCTGGTGGGACTGGAGGTGGCGGATATCGATCTGCCGGCAGGGATGCTCCGGTGCTTCGGGAAAGGCTCCAAAGAGCGCGTCATTCCCTTCAACAATGTGGCCGCGGAATACCTGAGCCTTTATCTGGAGAAAGGGCGGCCCCGCTTTGCCAAAGAGGAGGCCGTGCCGGGCCTTTTCATCAGCCACCGGAAACAGAAGCTCAGCCGGGTCGCCTTCTGGGACAGCCTGAAGCGTTACGCGGCCCAGGCGGGGATACGAAAGGAGGTCAGCCCCCACACCCTGCGCCACTCCTTCGCCAGCCATCTCCTTGAAGGAGGGGCCGACCTGCGGGCGATCCAGGCGATGCTCGGCCATGCCAGTATCAGCACCACCCAGATCTACACCCACCTGCAAAAAAGCCATCTCAAGGAAGTCTACAAGAAGAGCCACCCCCGGGCATAAGGAACCGGATGAACACGCAAACCCAAACCGATAGCGCCGCCCGGCAGACCCGTCTTACCGGATTGACGGCCCGGGCTTTTATCCTGGGCCTGATCGGAACCGGCCTGGTCAGCCTGTGGATTCACTACGCGGAGCTGGTGCTGGGGGGGGCCAGGGGGCATTCCGCCTTGGCGAACACCTCGATTCCGGTGGGGGCGTTCAACTTCCTCTTTGCGCTGGTGGCAATGAATCTCCTGCTCCGGCGGCTGGCCCCCGCGCTGGCCCTCCGCCAGTCGGAACTCCTCATCATCTATATCATGATGACCACGGCGACGGTGTTCTCCTCTTCAGGCGGGCTCCATTTCCTGATCCCCACCCTGGCCGCCGCCTACCATTTCGCCACCCCGGAAAACAAATGGGCCGCCCTCTTCCACCGCTACATCCCCGGCTGGCTGGCCCCGGGCCAGAAACCGGGCGATCTGGCGGCCCTGGACAGGTTCTATAGCGGCAGCCCCACGGTAACGCTGTCCGCCTGGCTGATGCCGCTGGCCGTGTGGATCGGGTTCCTGACCGTCTTCTCCTTTGCCACGATCTGCATTGCCGCCATCGTCCGCAGGCAGTGGGCGGACAGGGAGAGGCTCAACTTCCCGACCGTGGCCCTCCCGCTCGAAATTACCCGCGAGCAGACCGATTTTTGGCAGAACCGGCTCCTCTGGATCGGATTCGCCATCCCCTTCGCCATCGGGACACTCAACACGGCCAATCTGAATATCCCGGCGTTCCCTCACATCCAGGTGCGCCCGGTCGACCTGTCCCCTTATTTCGTCAATAAACCGTGGAATTCCCTGGGCTATACCCCCATATCGTTCTACCCGTTCGTGATCGGGATCGCCTATCTGATTTCCCTGGATGTGACCTTTAGCTGCTGGTTTTTCTTCATGGTCACCAAAGCGGAGCTGATCTTCGGGGCGGTGGCGGGCCTGCGCGATACGGGCCAGGCCGGGCCGCTGAACGATTTTCCGTTCCTGGGCCACCAGGGGGCCGGGGCTTTCCTGGCTATCGTCCTCATCAGCGCCTGGACGGGGCGGGCCTTCCTGAAGGACATTTTCAAGACCGCCTTCACCCGCGAAAAGATTATCGACGACCGCGAGGAACCGCTGCCCTATCGCTTCGCCCTCCTGGGCCTGCTTGCCAGCTTTATCGTGATGGTCATTTTATGCCGGGCAGCCGGGATGTCCCCGGTCGTGGCGGTCGTGCTGCTCGGTCTGTCGCTGATGTATATGACCGCCGCCACCCGCGTCCGGGCGGAAACCGGCAACGCCTGGCTCTTCGGCCCGGAAGTGGACCCCTACACCCTGATGACCACCACTGTGGGCACTTCCATCTACCGTCCGCAGGATCTGACGATCATGGCCTTCCTGCGCTCCATCTCCACCTACGACCTGCGCTGCATCTCGATGCCCCACCAACTCGACGGCTTCAAGATGGCCGACATGACACGCGCCCGCAGCCGCCCTCTGGTGCTGGCGATGGTAGCGGCCATCTTCCTGGGCCTGATCGCCTCCAGTTGGATCGCCCTGCATGTCTGGTATACCTACGGCGCGGCGGCCAAATGCGACCCCTGGCGCACCCTGATGGGACGGCAGCCCTTCGATCTCCTGACAGACAACCTCTCCAACCCCCGCCGCATCAACCCCTATGGCATCGCCTTCGTCACCATCGGAGCCGCCGTAACCGCCTTCCTGATGGCAATGCGTACCCAGTTCGTCTGGTGGCCCTTCCACCCGGTCGGGTATGCGATGGCGAACACCTTCACCATGTCCCAGGTCTGGATGCCCTTCTTTTTAGCCTGGCTCGCCAAGCTGATCATCCTGCGCTATGGGGGCATGCGCCTCTACCGCCGCTCCATGCCCTTCTTCTTCGGCCTCATCCTGGGCGACTTCATCAACGGCGGCCTCTGGACCCTCATCGGCTGCTTCTCCCAGATCAACGTCTATCCGATCAACTGGTAGGCCGGTCATGGCTCCCGATTGACATCAGGCGGCGACGAAGGCCCAGGTAGAACCTTAAGAGGCGTCAGAGCGGCGGAATGCACCCGGGTGGGCAGAATCCAGTCGTTGGTTTCTTCCAGGTGATCGATAACGTTCCTTGCTTGCCTCATCGCCAGTTGGCTTTGCCGATCAATATCGGTTATCGTTGAATCGTAGTCGCATTGATTCCGATAGGTTCGCAGATTATCGAGATCGGGCGCAATTTCGCCCATTTGATGCAATCGGAAATGCTTTCGGAGCAAAGCATGGTCTTGGGCGCTACCGGTGCGCTGCAAATGAAGGCTGCGTTCGGCATATTGCATGGCATGCCCGAAGGCTGCGTAATAGACACGGCCAGCAGCACACCGCAACGCCGGTTCGGTGCCGAAACGAGTCTGCGCTTCGCTTTCGCAGAAGTATTCGGCAACCTCTAGAAAGGTTTTCCACTCAAAAGCCATGAGCTTGACTAGGCCGTCCCGAAACCCGATGTCACGATCAACCAGCCTGAATACCCTGTTAATTGCTGAGCGACATAGCTGCTTCGCACTTGCAGCTCCTCAAGGAAACGGTCATCATAATTGGCTTGTCGCACGTTCAGCAGCAAGTAGGAATCCTCCAATGCAAGCGTCACCGGCTGGGTGAAATACTCCGGCGTTTGGGCGCACAGGGACGGCAAAAGAGCAATGATATCGGAATAGCGTAGCAATAGGTATAGACATCGTTGACCTGAACGAGTCGTACCGAGGCATGTTCAAGAGAATCCAGTGCGTTTGATATTGATCAAGTTAGATTATAGATGTCGCTTTTAAATATCGATTCGAGAGGGTTTTCTTCGACGCTCAAATTTGTTTTTAGAGAGGGTAATAACTTTTCACGTTTCATTAAGGGATTGTCAGGCGGTAATTCTTGGGTTCCATAGCCGAGTATGGCTAAACGAGACTGTCCTATTTGTACCAACATCGTGCGATCAGTGTTATAAAGAAATAGCTTCTCTGAAACGTTTAGTGGCTGAGGCGAGGTATTGAGGAGTACGGGGGCCATTTCGATTGGTTGCACAAGGTGTTTTTCTTTAATCGAAAACTCATCCTTTAGTTGAGCATAGATCATGCCAGAGGTCGCCAGATCCCAAGCGTTATCGGGCGGCAAGACAAATTCACAAACCGCTTCCATGATAGGAGATTTTCAATAGTGTCTACCCATGCAATTCCTCATTTCTCGTAGATTAAAACGACAAAAGCCCCTCCGTCTATGATATACTATTGGAGATGGATCTTCATGTTCCTTCCATCCCCCCTAAAAAAAGACCCGGCATTTTCAGCCGGGCCGAGCGTCTTGCTGGAAAAAATCGGTCAGCCTGCGTGGGCCATGTCGGGCCGCCAGGCTTAGCCGGTCCGGGCGGCGGGCGCACACGGTCAGAACGCCTTCGTCTGTTTCAGGAAGGCTTCGCCCAGCAGCCCTTCGATGGCGGGGGAAACTTGCCAGTAGTCTTTCAGCGCCCGGTATTCCTGCACGGCATCGGGACGGCCAGGCTCCGCTCCGCGTTCGGCCCGGATCATCAGATTTTTGGAGGTGTGTTCCGGGGAAACGAACTCGATGACATCGGCGCGGTAGCCCATGATCCGGAGGGCCTGAGCGCGGAACGCATCGGTCAGCAGATCGGCCAGGCGCTCCCGCAGGATGCCGTGCCGGAGAAGCGGCTGGAAAAGCGGGGCCTGGATCCGGTTGTGCAGTTCGTGCTGGCAGCACGGGGCGGAGAGGATCGCCCGGCTTTCCCAGCGGACGCCCTGCGCGATAGCCTCATCGGTGGCGGTATCGCAGGCATGAAGGCTGAGGGTAATCTGCGGCGGGGTTGCCGGCTCATAATGGACGATGGCCGAAGTATGAAACTCCAGACCGTCCCAGCCCAGGCCGTCGCGCAGGCTGAGGCACCGGGCGATCAGGCGGGGGTTCCGGTCGATCCCGACCACATGCACGGCCCGTCCCAGCTTGTTCTTCAGGTAGTGATAGGCTGCAAAGGTGAGATAGGCGCTCCCGCATCCGCAATCGATAAGCGAGAGAGGCAGGCGGGCGGGATCCGGTTCCGGCACGACCTGCCGGACGATCCGGAGGAATTCGTTGATCTGCCGGAACTTACCCTGCATGGAGGGGCGCACCTGCCCCTGCGCGTCCAGTATTCCGATAGCTTCCAGAAACGGATCGGGCGAGCCTGCCGGAAGCGGGCGCTCTTTCCAGCGGTCGTGAGCCAGCAACAACGGCTCGGCCCGAAGGGAAGGCTTCGCCTGCGAAACCAGGGCCTTTCCTTTGCGCGTGATTTTGATGTAAGTATCCCCTGCGGTCGTCTGGAGATGCACCTGCCCGAACGGCGTCGTGAGGAGATCCTCCAGGCGGGCAGCCGCTTCCTCGCCGGAGGCGTTCCTGGCGATATCCTGGCGGCCATCGAAATAGGAGAACTGGATCACCCGACAGCCTTTGACTTCCACGGGCCGCAGCACGACCTTGTTCCAGAGAACCGCTTCATCCCGTTTTGAGCTGAAGGTCATCCTCAGAAAGCCATGTTCCCCCAGCGATTCCCGGAGGGCTGATTCGTAATTGTCGGCATCGATATGAGGCATGTTTATGTTTTGATAATAGACGCAGAGCGCAACCCGGCCAAACGGCCCGCTGGCATTAACTCCTTCTAAATCGCCCCCGAAGAATCCTCCAAGAAGGACAAACTCCACAAGCTCCGAATAATAGGAAAAATCGTGCAAGCTTTCAACTTTTACAGGGAGGATTCTTTATGAGCGACAAGATTCGTCTGGGAATTATCGGGACAGGGCAGATCGCCAAGTCGCATATCGCGACCTATAAGGATGTCCCGGAGGCGGAGATCGTGGCGGTATGTGACATCCGCGAGGACGAGGCCCGGCGCGTGGCCGAGCAGAACGGCGTCCCGAACGTCTTCACCGACTACCATGAAATGCTGAAAATGGATGAAATCGATGCGGTCGATGTCTGCCTGCACAACCGACTTCATGCCCCGGTCACCATCGATGCCCTGAAGGCCGGCAAAAACGTCTACTGCGAAAAGCCGATGGCCTCCAGCTACGCCGAGGCGCAGTCGATGTACGACACGGCCAAACAGACCGGCAAGAAGCTGCACGTCCAGCTTGCCACGCTGTACGGCCCGGAAACTCGAGCCGCCAAGCGGATGATCGATTCCAAGCTGCTGGGCGACCTTTATTACGTCAAGGCCAGTCACTACCGCAGGCGGGGCCGTCCCTTTGTGGACGGGTACGGCACGGCGCAGTTCGTCCAGCAGAAGACCGCCGCAGGCGGGGCCATGCTCGACATGGCCGTATACCATATCTCCCGGATCGTTTACCTGCTGGGCAACCCCGACATTCTGACGGTTTCCGGATCCACCTACCAGAAGCTCGACATGTACGAAGACCGGCGCGAGAGCAGCGGTTACGACGTAGAAGAACTCGGGATGGGAATTATCCGGCTGGCCGGGGGCGTTACCTTCTTTATGGAGGAAAGCTGGGCCATCCATTCCGGAGGCTCCGAAGGCGACCGTATCTACGGCAGCAAGGGCGGCCTGTGCCTCGATCCGTTCTCCTACTTCACCACCATTGCCGATATGGAGATGAACGGCTCCTTTGACCTCAAGAGCGCGGACTGGCGCTGGCACGCCTGCGACGACACCACCGCCGGATACGACAACTCCCAGCGCCACTGGGTCTGGGCCTTGCTGGGCCGCGTCCCGCTGCTGGACACCGCCGGGATCGCCCTCAAAACCGCGCAGATCACCGAAGGCATCTATCTCTCCAGCAAGCTGGGCCGCGAGGTTGCGGCAGGCGAGCTCGGAAAGATGTAATTGCTCCGCCTCGCGGCGGGGGCGGCGTCAAACCCGCCCCATAGCGATCCAGAGAAGGTAAAACATCCTTCGCTCCTGGGGGAGGGGTGACCGCTCTCCCCTGGCCCCTCGCCCCGAAACCCAAGGGAGGCACCGGAGCGCCTCCGGGGAGAGAGGGTGCGGTACTTGACCCCCCCATCCACTCCCCCTTCCCGTTTCGGGAAGGGGGCCGGGGGGTTAGGTAACGGTCTCCCCAAGGCCCGCCCCCCGCCCCGGCGGGACAGGCAGCCTGATCGGGATACCTATGGGGCGGCGTCAAACCCGCCCCCGCCGATCACATCGGCCCCTCCCCGAAATGCGCTCGCCACCACTCGCCGTAGTCCGTCTCCGCA
>JADLDR010000014.1 GCA_020846535.1 Armatimonadota bacterium
GCCCGCGAGATCGCCACCTCCGCCGCTCGCTTCTGCGCCGAACTGGGCGTCCCGGCCATCCTGGTCCCCGTCACCCCCGGCGAAGGCGTGGAGGATGCGGAAGGCAAAAAGCGGTGGATCGAGGAGATGAAGCGGTGCGCCCCGGTCGCCGAGGAAACGGGCGTAACCCTGGCCCTGGAAAATGTCGGGCGCGGCTACGGCAAATCCGCCGATGACCTGATCGCCCTGGTCGACGGCATCTCCTCCCCGAAAGTGGGCGTCTACTACGACTGCGGCAACGCCACCTATTTCCAGAACGACCCAGCGGATGAAATCCTGCGCCTGGGCAAGCGGATCGCCCAGGCGCACACCAAAGAGGTGGAAGGCACTCTCATGGGCGAAGGCAAAGTCGATCACCTCGGCAGCCTGCGCGCCCTGAAAGCCATCGGCTACGACGGCTACATCGTCCTCGAAACCAATGCCACCGACGACCCCGACCGCGCCGCCCTGGCGAACCTGGCGTTTCTCAAGAGAGTGATGGGCGAGATGTAGGCTGCTATTTGTATGGCAGATTGAATGCAGCCTGCAAGAAGCGAAGCCGATTGACTACTGTCATTGCGAGGAGCGAAGCGACGCGGCAATCTCGTCTTGTATGCAAAGAGGTGGCTTCTCTTGCGGACTGCATCGATTTGTCCAGCAGCACAGTCCGGAGTATGATGAGATGGTCTCACGGAGAGCGAGTATGGCGGAAAACCTTAACGATGGTGTTCCCAATATTGTAACGAGACTTCCGCCTGAGACAGGAACGCAGAGTGACACTTGCGATCCATGGGCCAGATGAAAATCGCCAGCGGGCTGACCACGAAAAGCCAGGTCGCACACAGCCCAACGTCTCGTTACAGTACAGCCCACATCAGCCGCACGCAGAGCGAGGGAGCGGAGCGTGTCGGCTGATGTGCTTGTTCGGCGGCATTGCAGCCGTCATCAAACACTGCTTTGAACCCCACTTAACTTATCAAGTCATCGAGATTCAGTGGTTTGGCTAAAACCTGCTGACCTGCTGGAGTTTTACCGGTATCAAAGATACATTTCCAATAATCGTAATTTTGCTTGCCCCCGAACACGGTCGCGGACAAAGAATGATTTACCCACACGGGAAGAGCCGTCAAGTTCCTGATCAATTTCCGTATCAGCCCCCATAATTCCGGCGAGAACTTATGCTCGAACAACTCATCGTCCTCAATGATTTGTCCGCTCATGAGGTAGTATCGCTTGATTAGGTGGTGAACATACCGGAGCCAGTTGTAAACGACTTCTTCCCTTGACATGCGCGTTGCCCGAAGATGATCGTCAGAAATGTTCTCTCCTCTCCGAATCTTCTCTTCAACTTTATCCGTGCCTATATCGAAGTCGTACTGGCCTTCAAAGATTTCTTCGGCGATGATATTCATCAGTTCGACAAGTTGTGTTTTCTCCAAATCCCTCGGATTCTCTCCAATTTCGAGTCGAAGGTTCATTGAAGTCAGCAACGGCTCTTTGTGGATGAAAGTCGAGAAAAATGTCTTTTCGATTGTGCTGTATGAGAGCGGCTTTTCCTTCCCGCGCCCGCTGAACTCAACGTAAGCTTTGAGCCGATTTTGCGGGTGATGTGTCACTCCAACGCGGATGTCATCAATAATATAACGCTTGATTTCTCGATGCTCGCCTTTAAAGAACCCGAGCAAATCCTGCTCGGAGAAATTCAAATCGTCGTCTTGCCTACTGGTAACCTTGCGATATTCATCCACTTTTTCCCAGAAAATCTGGCTGCCCAAAAACCGCTGAGTGGCTTTATCAAATGCTATCTGCCTGAGGGAAGTTCCGGCGTTTGTGTTGGCTTCCAGCAAGGTGTTGATGTCGGGATTCAGGAAGAGGCGAACCACCAGCGCCCGGTTGCCCAGCAACATTTGGGATACTGCTTTATGTTGACCATCAAACACTTGAACCTTGATTTTGCCATTCTTGATTTCACCCCACGCCAGCGCGACATGCAATTGAGGGCGTCCGTCTAAGAACTCTTCTACAAGGCCGCGTAGTCTTGCACCGACGGCGCGAGGGTTGATTCGCTCATCATGAAACACATACTCAACTGGGAGTTCTAGGTAAGCAGAGTCCATCCCTGACAGTTTATCGTGAAAGATGGGGGTGGTACACTTTGTTATTCCCAATTCGGAAAGAGTGTATTCAAGAGCCGTCGCCTCTGCGTGTGCTGCAATTTCATGCTTCCCGCCACCCATCTCGCTGAGAAAATCTCCAAGATTTGGCCGGTTTGGACCTTTGTCGCTGTGTTGCTCTTTGATTTTCTCGTATCTCGCCACACAACGAGCAATACGAAGATCAGAGTCTGATTTATTGCGGTTGTGAAACTCACAAGTTACGGCATAGTTGTTTTCATCATCTTTGCCGCCTTTGGCCCGCGGGATGATATGGTCGACTTCCAACTTGTCCTTTGCGAGGTCAAGTGGCTCTTCGCCAATAAAGCAAAGGCCCCTTTGCATTTGGTGGAGTCGGGCGATGAGTTGCAGGCGATTGTCTGTCATTGAAGACTCCTGTGGAGAGATCAACGAATGTACTTACTGCGAGCCGTCCAACAGTGTTTATGCCGATCCGTATAATTCCCCGAAAACGGTTTCTTAGTCGGTATAAAACGCCGGCGAAGGGGGATATCAACACCGCCATTATATCACCTCGCGAAAAAGCTTTCAACCGTTTTTTCTGGTTCGGCGCAGGTCTCCTGGAGTCGGTCGAAGTAGTCGAGTGCGTGGCCGCGGAGTATCTCGTAATACCGAAGATAATTGTCTCGGGTGAGCGGAACCGGGATGGCCGGTTCGGCGGGATTCTCCCTCCCCCACCCTCCGCCCGCGCCCTCCCAAGGAGTTTCCTCGCCCTGCTGATCGCGCTACCCAGGGGCGACCACCTTGACCGCCACATCTGTCTCCAGAGCGGGGACCCTGATCTCCAACACCCCCTCCTGGCCGGACACCTCCTCGGTTCTTTCGATCTGCCCCTGATAGGTATCCCACCATTCCAGCCGCCATTTTCCTGCGGGCAGGCCCTTCAGCCGGATCCTGGCTTCCGGCGCGGGTGCAACGCTTTTGCCCCTCACACGAGCCTGCCAGGAGTGGTTCCGGTTTTGCAGCCAGAGAAGAGCTTGCTGGCCGTTTTGCAGGCCCACGGCCCGGATTCCTTCGGGAATACCTTCTGCGGAAATGGGCTGCCAACTGCCTTCGTTCCACGGCGCTCCGGTGACGAACTCGCTCAAGGCTTTGAAATGGTAATAGAGGTTTTGGGGAGCCACGTAGTTGTCCCACCACCAGAGCATGGCATTGCCCAGGTCGCCGGAGAGGGCGGAGATCCAGAGACCGTTGTGGAGGTGAATGCCGGTCGGGTCGTCTTCCGTCCAGCGCCCGCCCGCCCAATCGGCGCCGAATTCCCCCACCAGGTGCGGCTTGCCGTAGGACTGGTTCCGCCGCGTCCACTGCTCCATCGCCCCTTCCACATCGCCGGTGTAGAAGTGTGTCTGGGTGTAATCCATCTCCGGCAGCTTCCACATTTCCGGGTCGCCGCCCGGGCTGGCGTAGCTGGTGGTGATGGGGTGGCGAAACGGATCGATAGAGCGCAGGTAGCGCGCCATCTCTTTGTGCCAGGCGACCGCCTCTGTGGAGACATACCGGTCGATGATATCCACCTCGTTGAAGAACTCCCAGGATAAAACGCCGGTGGAATAGCCCCACCGGGCCACCATGTAGCGCATCCGCCTCTTGAAAAGCCCCCGGGCCTCGCGATTGTTGAAAAAGTCCTCCGGCTTTTCGCACGGGCCGCCCAGCCCCTCCCAGTAGGGATTGCCGCGCCACATATTCTGGCGGGGGTCGTCCGAGGTGGTGCGGAACTCGCCGTGGACCAGAAAGCAGAGCATCACATGGATGCCGTATTTTTCGGCCCGTTCCAGGATATAATCGAGCCGCCAGGCGTTGCCCGGATTGTAGCGGCCCAGGCCGGGGAATTCTCCCTGGGGGCCGTGGTGCGGGGTATCCACACCCCACTCGATCCCCACGCTCCACGGGCTCATCCAGATGCGGGTGTAGTTGCAGCCGCTCTCCGCCATTTTCTTGAAGTAGTCGTCGTAATCGAAGGTGCCCCGGTGGGAAAACCAGCAGACATTCTGCCCCAGAGCGAAATAGGGCGTTCCGTCCGCAAAGCGCAGATATCGGCTGCCCGGCTGTGTGCGAATAAAGCCGTGTTTTTTGGACTCGGCTGCGGTGAACCGGCCCCGGGGAGACACAACCTCCCTGCCTTTATTGACGGCCCGGACAGTGTAAGCGTATTCCCCCGCCTCCTCCGGCGTAAAGCGGACTTTCCAGGCAGGAAGCCCGTCAGGGGATACTTTCTCCGCCTGCCCGTCGAGGCGGCGCGTGAAATTCTGCCATAGAAAGCCGGGCACTCTCAGGGTTTTGCCGGAAGGGGCCTGGAAAACCGCATCCACTTTGATTGCCTGCGGGTCGAAGGGATTGGCATAATCGGCCTGCAAGTCCAACGTCAGTTCCACCTTGCCGAATCTCTCCGCCCGGGCATCGTTAAGGGTCACGCGAACGATCTTGAGCGGGCGGTTGTCGCCGTACATGGCTTTCTTTTTCCTTTCCGGGGCCGCGAGGGTTTGCCAGAGCATAAGGCAGCCGAGGGCCAGAGTGATCGGAAAGCAGCGCCAGAAGAAGTTCATCCTACCCCCGGTAGCGTTTCATCACCTGGAGCGCATTCCGATAAGTCATTTTGTCGAAGGCTTCCCGGCTGATTTTACCCTCCTGAAGAAGTTGGCGGAGGAAGTGAATCTGGGGCATCCGGCCCTCCTCGTCGGCAAAGCACATATCCGTGCCGAACATCAGCCTGTCCTGGAATTCGTTCAGGAAGCGGACGCCAAAATCGGGATCGCGAGTGAGGGCGTTGAAACCGCTGCCTGCGGAGATGTCAGCATAGAGGTTCGGGCAGGAGCGCATCAGGCGGGGGACGCTGCCCTCTTCATGCACAGGCCCTTTGGGATAGCCACATTTGTCCGTATCGGTCAGGCCGCCCGCGATATCGGCCCAGAAGCCCGGCCCGTGGCCGATGACGGTCGTTTCCGGGGCCGCTTTCAAAAGGGCTTCCAGGCGGGGGGAGCCGGCGGTATCGATGAACCCGTAATGGCCCTCTCCCGGCCCGGTGCTTTCGATGGTGACCGGAAAATCCCATTCGCCGCACTGCCGGAACAGATTGACCACGCGTGGATCGTCGAAATAGAGGTTGGCGCTGACCTCGCCCATCCCGACGCAGCCCATCTCGATAAACCGCTCGAAGAGCCAGGAAAAATCGACCCGCTCCGAATTGCCGCCCCAGCGCGGGTCCGCGTTCCCGAACGGGATCAGCCGGTCCGGACGCCGGCCCGCCGCCTTGATCTGGGCGATCACATCCGACTCCGGCCAGACCAGCCCCGGAAAGACGACCGCCTCGGGGCAGGCGGGCCAGGGCAGCACCACCGCCTTATCGACCCCGTCCTGATCCATCCGGGCGATCAGGCTTTCCACGGTAATCGGCTGCCGGTGCAGCAGCCCCGGAGACCGCAAATCCCCCAGATGGGCGTGCATATCAATGATCATTAGATCGACCTTTCGTGCGATGCCTGGCATCGTGCGGAGGAGGGGGATGTTTTATAAATATCCCATAGCGATCCAGATCAGGGGAAACATCCTCCGCTCCTGGGGGAGGGGGGACCGCTCTCCCCTGGCCTGGGGGACCGCTCTCCCCTGGCC
>JADLDR010000015.1 GCA_020846535.1 Armatimonadota bacterium
CGCTTTCCATATCCGCCACACGCGCCGCTATGCTTTTCTGCAAGCCTTTGGCATAGCGTGTCGCCAGATCGCGAATGTCTTGCTCCACTTTGTTCGGAGGTAAGGGTGGTGTGTTCATGCCATTCTAGATATTCAGATTTGGAGGCCATGAAGAGGAAAATTTCTATATTTCAATTTGTCCGCCACCCTCGGCCTGACGGTTTCAGGAATCGTATCGCTCATCGTATAGCCCCTTTCCGCTGGGTAGATACACCCAAAGTAAACCTATTCCCAATCGTTCCCGATGTCGAATAGCCGGTACTCATCTATAGCTTCCCTCCGGATCTTAGCCTGCCTTCATTATATCATACTTCAAGTTATCATTCAACATTACAGTAATGGAAATGTCCGGGCAGCCTGCTTCGGTCGATATTGCAGGAGGTTTTTCTCCGCCAGCCGAATAGGGCTGTCACTCCTATAGGGTCGGCGGATGGCGAAATGGCATGGATAGCCCCTGTTCTGATCGGGGTCGTGATCGGTTTTCTTTCGGGATTGTTCGGGGTGGGAGGGAGCAGCATCAGCACCCCACTGCTCCGCATGGTTTTAGGGGTGGATCGGCTGATCGCCCTGGCGACCCCGCTACCGGTCACCCTCCCCACCGCGCTGGCGGGCGGGTGGACATACCACCGGAAAGCGTGGATCGATTTCAGGACGGCGATTCACGTCAGCGTGTGCGGGGTTCCGGCGGTGGTGGCCGGCTCCTATCTCTCGAAAAAAGTGCCCGACCGCCTGCTGATGGCCCTGACTGCCCTGGTGGTGATCCTGATCGGGTTCCGGCTGCTGCGGGGCAGTAAAGTTGTGGCATGCCGCCAAACCGCTTCCCCCGAAGCTGGGCAGAGGGCCGCAACCGCCTGCCTGATCGGGGTATCGGTGGGGTTCATGTCCGGCCTGCTGGCAAATGGCGGAGGATTTCTGCTGGTTCCGGCCTTTATCCTGATCCTGAATATGGAAATGCAGAAAGCCGCCGGGACATCGCTTCTCTGTGTGACGATTTTCGCCGTGCCGGGCACGATAGTACACTGGTCGCTGGGGCATATCGACCCGGCCCTGACGCTGGCCCTGAGCCTGGGCGTTTTGCCCGGCACTTTTGCCGGAGCCAGGCTTGCCGCCCGCACCGACCCGGGCCGCCTGCGAAACGCCTTCGGGATCTTTCTCCTTCTCTTCGGCCTGGGTTTCCTGATCCGCGTGGTCTATCATGCCATCGAAGCGTATATGTAACAAGGGGGCGCTGCGGAAGCGCCCCTATACGCATAAAGGTAAGGCTGCCTGGCCCGTCGGGGCGGGGTGCGGGGCTTTGAGAGACCGTTACCTAACCCCTGGCCCCCTTCCCGAAACGGGAAGGGGGAGCGGATTGGGTGGTAAAGTACCGCACACTCTGTCCCCCTCTCCCAGGATGCGCTCCGGCGCATCCCTTCGGTTTCGGGGAGAGGGGCTAGGGGAGAGAGGTCACCCATCCCAGGGGAGAGAGGTCACCCATCCTAGGAATAGAGGGTCTTTCCCCTTATCTTGATACTGATGGGGGGCGCTTCCGCAGCGCCCCCTTTGCATCAGTTCTTGTTCAGGCGGTCAATTTCTTCCTGAACGCCCTGAAGCTCCAGATCCAGTTGCTTTTTGTATTCCTCCAGGCGGGCGATCTTCTCGCCTTTGGTGATGAAGCGCCTCTGGAAGCCCCCGCTCCCCCCGCAGCAAGAGCAGCCGCAATTGCAGCTTCCCCCGCCACAGCAGGAGCAGCCTCCACTACCGCAGGAACAACCGCAGTTGCACCCGCCGCCGCTTCCGCCGCAGCATCCTTCCTTCTCGGAGGCTTCCTGGTTTCCCTGACAGCAACAACTCTGATCGGACATGATATATCCTCCTTTCTGGGTGTTGAAAATCTCTGTTGTCTTATAGTTCCTTGATAGTCGACGGTTTTCCTTTGCAGGCTCTACTTCCAGGCCGCAATCTGGGCGCTCAGTACGATGCCACGGAGCGATTCGACCGGGACGCCTGCAAGCATCCGCTGAGTGGTGTCATCTGCGGCGCAGGCGAGAAGGCTGCTGGCGTCCTGAAGCGAGGGGAAGGCAACCTCCCGGAAACCGCTTTCCTCAAGCCAGTCGCGGTAGATTTCCTTCCGAATCGCGCCCGCGGCGCAGGCGGTGTAGGCGGCCATGTTGTCCAGCACGGCCTGCGACAGTTCGCCGTCCAGAACGATATCCGATACCGCGATCCTGCCGCCCGGGCGCAGCACCCGGAACATCTCCGCAAAGGCTTTCCGCTTGTCGGGAACCAGGTTCAGGACGCAATTGCTGATAATGACATCCACCGAACCCGACTCCACGGGCAGGGCCTCGATATCGCCTTTCCGGAACTCTACATTGGCAAAGCCCCCTTTCGCCGCATTTTCTCGCGCCTTGAGGAGCATTTCGTCCGTCATATCGACTCCTATGACCTTCCCCTCCGGCCCCACCTGGCGGGAGGCCAGAAAGCAGTCGAATCCCCCTCCCGAACCCAGGTCCAGGACGGTATCCCCCGGCTTCAGGGAAGCGATGGCGGTCGGGTTGCCGCAGCCCAGCCCTAGGTTGGCCCCTTCCGGCGCGGCGGCCAGGTCGTCCTCGTCATAGCCGATGCCTTTCGCCACATCCTCCCGCCTTGACGTCAACTGGAGGAGCGGACTGCCGTCTCCGCAGCAGCTTCCGCCCTCTCTGGCGATCTTCCCGTAAGCCTCCTGAACGGCTTGCTTGATCTGTTCGCTCATTTCGCCTCCTTTCCCGATAAACGCCTATCGGTAGGGACAGCCTCTATGCGTCTGCCCTACCGGTGTGTCATTGCCTCTCCATCACCATTGAGACAGGCGCGGGCAAGGCGATGCCTGCGGCCACCTGCATGGTTTTGAAGATGCCGCAGGGAACCACGCACCCAGAGCAGCAGCCCCGGAGGTGTTCCCGGACGGTCCGATGGATTTCCCCCTCGAATCCGTCTCCGATTTCGCTGTAGCTGTCCACCTCGGCCGGCAGGTGGGCGGCCAGCTTTTTGATGTTCTCTCAGTCGGTGGTGATATCGAATATGACGGTCTGCATGTCTTCCGACCGAGCGGCCACCGTGGTGGTGAAACCGCAGATGCCCGCTTTGATGGTTGTCCTGACCCTGTTGATGTTGGCTCCTTCAGAAAATGTAGTTGAGCAGATACCCCACGCCGATAATGCCGACCGCTACGATGCCCACGAAGGCGGCGATCAACGGCGGCCTGAGGACTTTACGTAAAATGACCGTTTCCGGCAGGGACAGGCCGATGACCGCCATCATGAAGGCCAGCGCCGAGCCCAGAGAGGCTCCCTTCTCCAACAGGGCGTGAACGATGGGCACGATCCCGGCGGCGTTGGAATACATCGGCACTCCCAGCAGCACCGCCAGGGGAACCGACCACCAGGCGCTTTTTCCCATGATGCTCGCCATCTGGCCAGTCGGCACATAGCCGTGAATCCCCGCTCCCACCGCGATGCCTCCCGCCACATAGGGCCAGACCCTGCCGACAATTTCCCTGACCGCCTTCCGGCCCGCCTCCACCCGCTCGGCCCAGGTCAGGGCTTCGCCCTCCGGCCCTTCGTTTTCGATGGTGATTTCATAAACCCACGGTTCGACATGCCGCTCCATTTTCATCCTGCCGATAGTCCAGCCGGCGAAAATGGCAAGGGTCAGGCCGGTCAGCACATAAGCCGCCGCCACTTTCAGCCCGAACATCCCCAGCAGCAGAACCAATGCCACCTCGTTGATCATCGGGGCGGCGATGAGAAAGGAAAAGGTGACGCCCAGCGGGACCCCGCTTTCCACGAAGCCGATAAAAAGAGGCACCGCGGAGCAGGAGCAGAACGGGGTGACGATCCCCAGGGCCGCCCCGAGCCCATTTCCGGCAAGCTCCCGGCGGCCTGCCAGCATCCTGCGCGTGCGCTCCGGGGTAAAGAAAGTGCGGATGATCCCGACCGCAAAGACCACCAGCGCCAGCAGCATGAGGACTTTGGGAGCCTCGAAGAGAAAGAACGCGACGGCGCTGGACAGGTGGCCTCCGGCGGCCAGCCCCAGCAGTCGGTATGCAATCCATTCGGACAGGGGCGACAACTGGCAGTAGAGCGCCCACCACATCACCCCCAGAGCCGACAGCCCGGCGAGCAGCCTCCATCGGGCGTCCCTGTCAAGAAGCCTTATGGCCGTGTGCTTCCCGGAAGCCATCTCCTCATCCCTTTCCTGCATCCGCTTCGTTATCCATCGCCATTCACCTATCTCGGCCATTGCAAAAGCCGTGCGGGCCGATCAGGGAGTGTCATACCACACACGGAGCGCCTGCGTCCATCGCTCCACTCGACCGATATAATAAACGCCGTGGCCGGTGCGGGGATGCAGGCCCTCCAGGCCCGGGAGCAAAAGCGTCTGCACATTCAGGACTTCGATCCCGTTCTCCTGGATCCACTGGTTGGCTTCAAAAACGATGCCGTCCATACAGGCGCACTCCGCCGGGGCATGCTCCGACCCTTCCGGCACAAAATCCCGATATGCGATCATTCCCAATCCCTCCCTTCTTCGCTTCGTCCGCGATGGCTTAATGGGCAGGCAACCGCACCGGCACCTCCACCAGAGGGCCGATGACGGCGGCGAAGGCGGCCCTGGAATTGATGCCGAAGACGGCCACGGCCACCGCGATGGCGAGATCGAAGTTGTTGCTGGCCGCCGTAAAGGACAGGGTGGCGGTCCGGGCGTAGCTGGCTTCCAGGTGGCGACCCATCGCAAACGACACCACAGGATCAGGCCGACCGCAATCGGAATGGAAGTCGTTCCGACCGAAAGCCCGGTAATCGCCCGGACCACCGGGGGACGCCATAACCCAGCCCCACCCCGAAAGCCATCGCCAGCAGGATCCGCAGTGTCAGATACCTATCGAGAAAAGACAGGCGGCGAGTGACGGATTCACTCATCTCGGAAACCAGGGCGTCCAGATTCTTCTCCATCTCCGCCTTCGTTTTGGCCCCGATTTCCCTGCGGACGATCCTGCCGTCCGGCGACAGGAAGACAGAGATCGGGATGATGTTCACCTCGAACCGCTCCACAACCGCCCGGTCTTTTGGATCGTCCACCAGAACGCTGATAAACGCGACCTTCTCTCGGTAGGCAGGCTCCATCTCATGATAAACCTTCATCATCTTTTTGCAGGAAGCGCACGAGGTGGAATGGGCCAGAAGCCAGACAGGCTTGCCCTTTTGAGATGCCTGGCGCAGCCGGGCCGCACCGCCCTTCCCTTCAGCAGGTGGAGTCTGGCGGGAAATGCTTTTGGCTGCAAGCACAGCCACCAGAGTCAGCGCCAGGACCGCCCAGGCGATTCTTTGCCTCCCCCGGCTCATCCGGCGGCCTCTGTCAGCCATGTCGCGATTTGCCCCTTTTTGACCACCCGGCCTGCGGATTTGACCTTGCCGTCGATTACCAGGCCCGGCGTGGTCAGCACGCCCCGCTTCACGATCTCCTTGACATCCTGCACCTTGACGATTTCGGCCTCGATGCCCAGTTCGGCGGCAGCGGCCTTCGCCTCGGCTTCCAGAGCAACGCAGTTGGCGCAGCCGCTTCCCAGCACTTCGATTTTCATCGGAAAGTTTCTCCTTTCAAAATATGCTTTTATGCGCGATTACGCATATTTTCGGCCTCAAAAAAGCCGCTGACGGCCTATGTTGAGGATGAGTTCTGAATGAGAGGGAGATACATGATGCCTTTGCGTATCTCCGGGCGCAGGCAGCCGCACAGGCGGTCCGCATCACCGGAGGCTTCGGACATGGGCAGCTTCGAGTGAACCGCCTCCAGGACAGCCTCTTCAAACGAGCTGATATCGGGAGCGACCGAATAGAAAATCCACGTACCCTCCCGGCGGTCGGCGACCAGCCCTGCCCGTCTCAAAATGCCCAGGTGCCTCGACACCTTGTACTGCGGCATCCCCAGAGCGTCCACCATCTCGCACACGCACAGTTCTCTGCCGGCCAGCAGCTTCAAAAGCCGCAGCCGCGTCCTGTCCGCAAGAGCCTTGAAAACCTCCTCGACGCGATCCATCGGCCCACCTCCCTTTATGCGCCAATCTGCATATATTATAAATCGCTCCCGCCGATTCTGTCAACCCCGCCCCGGAAGGACTTTCGCCTGCCCGGTGCGAATGGTATTTTATCAAGGATAGAGGAGGAAATCGCATGGCGGCCCCGACAGAAACCGCTCCTCGTGCGGATGCCAGCGTTTACGAAGGTTTTCCTGTGATCGCCCTGGCAGGCCAGCCCGATATCGACACCCTTCGAGAGTTCGACCGCAAGCTGAGGGCTGTCTTCAATGCAGGCCACGAAACCATCTTCCTGGACTTCACCGAGGCAGGCCCATTAGGCCCGGACACCCTTCGCATCGTCGAGCGGCTGGCGGCAAAGATGGCGAAGCGGGGCGGGCATTTTTACCTCATCGCGGCTGCCGGCCAGGAGAACCCTTTTGCTGGCCCGGTTCTCGGCCCCTTTCCCAGCCTCCAGGAAGCGGCAGATGCCGTTCGCCCCGGAGAGAATCGTTTTGCCTGGGAATAAAGCATTCAGGGCGAACCCGCAGGCACACCCCTGCGGACTGTGTTACTCCTCGATAGCCACGGCCTCTCCGGTCTCGGCGGAGCGGTAGAGGGCGTTCAGGATTTGCTGGACATGCAGGCCGTGCTGGCCCGGTGCCATGACCGGCTTGTTCTCCTGGATGCAGCGCACGAAATGCTGCTGGGGGTTCTCCCCGGTCGGGAAGTGGCGCGGCAGGATGTCCTCGAAAGCCCCGCCCCGCTCTTTGAAGACCTTCAGCCCGAATTCGTATCCTTCTCCGATGTTGCGCTGTTCGGCCCCTCCTTTGGAGCCGAACAGCTGGGTATACATCTCTTCGGCCCGCTCGCTGTTCCCGGCCCAGCTTGCCTCCAGGAAGACCGTAGCCCCGTTCTCCAGTTTGATCAGCCCGCAGGCCAGGTCTTCCACATCGTAGGCCTTCTTGGCGGCCTTCGCCATCTTATCGCCGAACTCGGTATAGGTGGAACCCAGGACCATCTTCGGCTTCGGATGCCCCAGGAGCCACAGGGCCAGGTCCAGCCGGTGAACCCCCAGATCGATCAGTGGCCCGCCCCCGGCCATCGCCTTCTGCGTAAACCAGCTTCCCATCCCCGGAACGCCCCGGCGGCGAAGCCACCCGGTTTTGACGTAATAGATATCCCCCAGCTCGCCGCTGTCCACGTAATGCTTCATCATCCGGGCCTGGGGCGTGAAACGGAAATTGAAGTGCATCATCAATTTCACCCCGGCCTCTTCCGCCGCGGCGATCATCGCCTGGGCCTGATCCACGGTCATCGCCATCGGCTTCTCGCAAAGGACGTGCTTGCCCGCTTTCGCGGCGGCGATGGTGGCGGGGGCGTGCAGGTAGTTGGGCAGGGCGATAGAGACGGCGTCCAACTCCTTCATCGCGAACATTTCTTCATACTTCTCGAAGGTGTAGGGCACTCCGAACTCCTGCTCCGCCGATTCCAGCCGCGTCCTGTCGAGATCGCAGACAGCGACGATATCGCAGTTCAAAGTACTCTGGTAGCCGCGCAGGTGCGCCCGCCCCATACCCAGCCCCACCACCCCCACCCGGGCGCGCTTCGGCGAACGGGAAGAAGATCGCATCGTAAATCCTCCTTATCGATATTGTGGCTTCATCGCTGCGCTCCTCACAGGCTGCATCAATGCCATGTGTCTCGTAGCGCCAAATACGTTCCGCAATTCAAAAGTTCCGTTTATTTTTTCGACACGGCTTTTCTTCTCCCTCCTGGAAAAGCATCCCGACATCCCCCTATTGCCAAAACTCACCAATTATGTTAAACTCAAGGAGTAAATTCATCTTATCGGCAGCCCTCCGGGATGCGGAGCGCCGTAAGATTCAGGGGTAGACTCAATGACAGCGACACGCAGCTTTATCAGGCCCAACATCTTGGACCTGACGCCCTACCGGCCCGGCAAGCCTATCGAAGAGGTACAGCGGGAATACGGCATCCAGGATGTCGTCAAAATGGCCTCCAACGAGAACCCGCTGGGGCCGTCTCCGAAGGCGGTAGCCGCCATGGAGGAGGCCGTCCGGCAGGTGGGTCTCTACCCGGACGGGAACTGCTTCTATCTGAAGGAGGATCTGGCCCGCTACTGGAAGGTTTCTGCCGAAGAGATCATTCTGGGGAACGGCTCGGATGAGATCATCCACTATCTGGGCGTGGCCTTCATGAACCCGGGGGAAGAGGTGATCCTGGCCGACCCGACCTTCGTGCGCTATGAGTCCGCAGCCATCCTGAATAACTGCGCCTGCATCAAGGTTCCCCTGAAGAACCACACCTACGACCTTGCCGCTATGGCGGACCGCATCACCGACCGCACCAAAATGATCTTTATTGCCAATCCCAACAACCCGACCGGCACCATGGTCACGCGCCAGGAAGTGGACGCCCTGATGAACCGGGTTCCCGAGGGCGTTCTCACGGTCTTTGACGAGGCCTATTACGAATACGTCGAAAGCCCCGCATATCCCGACACCCTGAACCTGGTGCGCGAGGGGCGGGATGTGATCGTCCTGCGGACTTTTTCCAAAATCTACGCCCTCGCCGGTTTGAGGATCGGCTACGGCATCGCCCGCCCGGAGATCATCCACTATCTGAACCAGGTGCGCGAGCCGTTCAATGTCAGCCTGGTCGCCCAGGCAGCCGCCCGGGCCAGCCTCCGGGACCCCGGACAGGTGGCCCGGAGCCGAAAGGCCAATGCCGAAGGCAAGCGATTCCTCTGCCAGGGCTTCGAGGCGATAGGCCTGGAATACGCGCCCAGCGAGGCAAACTTTATCTGGGTGAACACAGGCAAGGACTCCCGGGAGGTTTTCGAGGCCCTGATCCACCGGGGCGTGATCGTGCGGACAGGCGATATCTTCGGCTGGCCTACCTATATCCGTGTCACGATGGGCACGCCGGACGAAAACAGGCGTTTCATCGAGGCTCTGCGCTCGGTGCTGGGCCAATAGAAGGGGTTGCGCTGTGATTATTATTTTGAGAAAAAACGCCACCGAGGAGAACATCCAGGCCATTACGCAACATCTGGAATCCCACGGGTACGGGGCGCATCTCTCCCGCGGGGTGGAGTGTACCATCGTAGGAGCTATCGGCTCTCCGGAAAGCCTGGAGATGGCGGAGCATTTCGAGTCCCTCCCCTATGTGGAGCGGGTCATCCCGATCCTGAAGCCCTACAAGCTGGTGAGCCGGGAGGCTCATCCGGAAAACTCGGAGATACCGGTCGGGCCGGTGACCATCGGGGGCCTGCAGGCGGTGGTCATGGCCGGCCCCTGTACGGTCGAAAGCTGGGACCAGCTCATGACCACCGCCTGGGCCGTCAAGGAGGCCGGGGCCACGATCCTGCGCGGCGGGGCTTTCAAGCCCAGCACCTCCCCTTACAGCTTTCACGGGCTGGGGGAGGAGGGCCTGCAAATGCTGGCTGCCGCCCGCTCCGAAACGGGCCTCCCCGTCATTACCGAGGTGATGGACACAAGGGATGTCGAGATGGTGGCCCGCTATGCCGATATCCTGCAAATCGGGACCCGCAACATGGCAAACTTTTCGCTGCTCAAGGCGGTCGGGCAGGTCAACAAGCCGGTGATGCTCAAACGCGGCTGGGCCTCCAAAATCGAGGAATGGCTTCAGGCCGCCGAATATATCGCCCTGGAAGGCAACCAGGAAATCATCCTCTGCGAGCGCGGCATCCGCACCTTCGAGACCTACACCCGTAACACGGTGGATATCAATGCCATCCCCGCAGTCAAGGAACTGAGCCACCTGCCGGTCATTCTGGATCCCAGCCAGGGGACGGGCAAGGCGGCCCTGGTCGGCCCGGTCTCCAGGGCGGGGATCGCCGCCGGGGCCGACGGCCTGATTATCGAGGTCCATCCCAACCCGGCGGAGGCCATCAAGGACGGCCCGCAGTCTCTCACCATCGAAACCTTCCGGCAGCTTATGGCCGAGCTTCCGCCCATCGCCCGGGCGGTCGGGCGGACGATCTGATATGCTCCCGCATGTCGCCATCATCGGGGTCGGGCTGATGGGCGGGTCGTTGGGAATGGCGCTCCGCCAGCGGGGGCTGGCCTCCCGCGTGACCGGCGTAGGCCGCCGCGCCGAACGCCTGGAAACGGCGCGATCCCTGGGCGCTGTCGATGCCTGGGCGCTCGATCCTCATGAAGGCGTCCGCGAGGCCGATATCGTCTTTATCGGGGTTCCGGTCGGTCAGACGGCGGCAATCTTCCGCCAGGTCGCCCCCTCCCTGCCCGGGGGCTGCCTGGTCACCGACCTGGGCAGCGCCAAAGCCCGCCTGACAACTGACTGCGAAGCGGCCTGCCCGGAGGGCGTCTTTTTTGTCGGCGGCCACCCCATGGCCGGATCGGAGGCAACCGGCGTCGAAGCCGCCCGCCCCGACCTCTATGAAGGGGCCGTCTACATCCTGACCGAAACCGCGCGCACCGACCCCGGCGCTTTGGAACGCCTGGAGGCGCTCGTCCGGGCGCTCGGGGCGGCCCCGCTACGCCTCGCTCCCGAAGACCACGACCGGATGGTGGCTTTCACCAGCCATCTGCCCCACCTCCTGGCCTGGGCGCTGGCCCGGGCGGCAGAGGACGCCCGCCGCATCGATCCTTCCCTTCTCTCCCTCGCCGCCGGCAGCTTCCGCGACATGACCCGCATCGCCGCCAGCTCTCCGGAAATGTGGCGTGACATCTTCCTTCATAACCGGGAAAATCTTCTGAAGGCCGCCCTCGACTTCCGCCTCCGCCTCCAGGCCCTGGAAGACGCCATCACCTCCGGAGACGAAGCCGGCCTGGAGAGATTGCTTGCCGAGGGCCAAACAGCGCGAAAAGCGTTCCGGGGATAGGCCGTGCGACAATACAAAAGACCGGACAGCTATACGCCATGACGCCAGGCATCTCCCCCGATCAAGTCCGCGCCGTTCTCGCCGCGCTCGCCGCCACCTACCACGGACGAGGGTCCGTGGAGCTGGGCGATCCCTATAAGGTGCTGACAGCGACCGTCATCTCGCAGAGGACGCGCGAGGAACAGACGACCGAGGTTTCCAGCCGGGTCTTTGCCCGCTATCCTGATGTTCCCGCCCTGGCCGCTGCCGAGGAGGGAGAATTGTTTGGCCTCCTGATCGGCTGCCAGTATCCGGAGGCGAAGGCTCCGCGCCTGATCGCCATGGCGAAGATATTGCAGGAGCAATATGTGGGGCAGGTTCCGAACGATCTCGACGCCCTGCTGGCCCTGCCGGGCGTGGGGCGAAAGACCGCCAACTGCGTCCTGATCTACGCCTTCAGCCGGCCCGCGCTCTGTGTAGACACGCACATGCACCGCATCACCAACCGCCTGGGCTGGGTGGAGACCAAGACGCCGGAGCAGACCGAAAAGGCCCTTGAGAGGGTGATCCCCGAAGATCTCTGGATCGGGAGCAACCGGCTCTTTCTCCAGCATGGCCGCGCTGTCTGCCGGCCGGGCATCCCGCGGTGCAGCCGCTGCCCCGTCCGCTTCGGCTGCGCCTACGGGCAGGATTCTGAGACGGCCAAAAGGTAGCTCGATGGAACAGGCTTTCCCTTCCGCATATCCGCCGCCTCCCATGCCTGCGGTCCTGGCCGGGATTCCTCCGGGGAACGCCGTTTTCGACCCGTTCAAAGACCTTTCCGGCCTGGCGGCAGGGAAGGTCGGCTTTTCCCTGGACGGACTGAACGACCGGCAGAAGGAGGCCATTACTTTTCTGGACAGCCCGATCATGGTTTTTGCCGGACCGGGCAGCGGAAAGACGCGGGTGCTGACCTTCCGGGTGGCCTACCTGCTGGACGCCGGGGTGGCGGAAGAGCCGTTTCAGGTACTGGCCCTGACCTTCACCAACAAGGCCGCCGATGAGATGAACGACCGCATCGAAAAGCTGATAGGCTCCCTGAAAGGCCGCGTCTGGGCCGGCACGTTTCATAGCCTCTGCCACCGCATCCTGAGAGCCTACGGCCCCTATATCAGCCTGGCCCCCAATTTTACCATCGTGGACGATGCGGACCGGATGGAGATGATCCAGGACTGCCTGGAGAGAGCCAGACTCCTCAACCGCATCCCCCCCATGCAGGCCCTCGATGAGATCGGGCGCTTCAAGAACGAGATGATCCTGCCCGAACAGTTGGCTTCCGATCCCTCCTCGGGCCGCCGGGCGATGGGGGCCGTTTTCGCCGATTATCAGAAGCGGCTCGCCAACAACGGCATGATCGATTTCGATGACCTGATGCTTCTGACTATCCGGCTCTTTCAGGAGCATCCCACCCTCTGCCGCATCTACCAGGACGCCTTCCCCCATATCCTGATCGATGAATACCAGGATACCAATGTGGCCCAGATGGAGCTTCTGAAGCTGCTTGCCGTCCGGACGCGATCTCTCTGCGCGGTGGCCGACGACGACCAGTCCATCTACTGCTGGCGCGGGGCGCAGCCGCAGAACATTCGAGCCTTCATCGAGCATTTCGGAGCGGAGAAGGTCTATTTAGAGAAAAACCACCGCTCGCCACAGCCCATTATAGATGCGGCTATAGCAGTTGTAGAACGTAATTCGTCTCATGAAGAAAAGCAGCTTTATGGAAACCCTCCCCGCGAGGAGTTCTGCATCTTCGGCCACCTGGCGGGAACAATGGAAAAGGAGGCCGCTTTCGTGGCGCGCGAGATCAGGGGATTGCTCGATGCGGGGTGTTCCCCACAGGAGATCGCTATCCTCTTCCGGACGCGGCACAATTCCCTCTTCGTGCTGGAGCAGGAGTTGGTGAAGGCCGGGGTTCCCTGCACCCGCGCGGGCCGCGACTACAGCGCCCCACAGCAGGATCTGAAGGGAATGGCGGACTATCTGCATATCATCCATTCTGAGCATAACAGCCGGGCGCTCCGCCGCGTGCTCGCCTCGGGCCTTTCAAAAGACGACCTGAACGCCCTGGGCCGCTTCTACCGGGACTGCAAATATCGCCACCTCTTCGACGCCCTGGGCGATATTCACGAACTGGAGAGCTTTCAGGGAGAAAAAGCGGACTTCTGCCGCAAAATTTACGCCCTGGTCCGCGATCTGAGGCATGAGGAGGCGCAGCCCTCTTTCCTCCTCCGCAGGCTGGCCCGCCGCCTGGAGAGCGATTTCCCTCTGGAGAGCAGCGCCTCCGATTCCCGGCGGAAATCCTTCGAGAACCTTATCCGCCAGGCGGAAGAGACGGAGCGCAGGCTGCCCCTTTCCGGCCTGACCGAATTTCTCTCCTCCGTCATCCTGACCCCGGACACCATCTCCCCCGCAGAAGGCGAAAACACGGTGCGCCTTCTGACCATCCACGGGGCGAAGGGCCTGGAATGGCAATACGTCTTCCTGGTGGCTCTGGAGGAGGGAATCCTTCCCCATTACCGGGCCAAAACGCAAACCGAGATCGAGGAAGAGCGCCGGTCCTTTTATGTCGCCATGACGCGGACCAAAGAACGGCTCTACCTATCCTGCGCCGGAGAGAGGGAATACGGAAAGGAGCAGCGGGCTGTACGCAAGCAGTCGCCGTCCCGATTTCTGGAAGAAATCCCGAAAGGGTTGATAAGGATTCTGGAGGATACGGAGCGGTCGCCGCTGCCTTTGTTATGACCGCTTCGGGCGGATGCTATGGATGCGGTCTGCGAGGAGCGGCAGCGACGCGGCAATCTCCAGGCCAGCGCCCACGAGGAGAGCCTTCTCGGGCCTTTGGGACGTTGGCGATTGCCGCGTCGCTGCCGCTCCTCGCAATGACATCGATGATACGGCTGCTTGTATGTGACGTTGGAGATTGCTACGATGCTCCTCGCAGACTGTATCGCTGGTATGCTTTTCGAATCGACAAGCGAAAGTCGCGTTTATAACCCTATCCCTGCAAATCCGCAAAGAGAGCGGTGCTGAGGTAGCGTTCCCCGGTATCGGGCATGACCGCTACGATCAGCTTGCCCGCGTTCTCCGGGCGTTTGGCGATCTCGACAGCGGCGTGTGCGGCGGCTCCGGAGGAGATGCCGATCAGAACTCCTTCCTCCCGTGCCAGCCGCCTCGCCATATCGATGGCCTCCTCGTTGGTAACGTGGAAGATCTCATCGATTAATGAGGTATTCAGGACATCCGGGATAAAGCCTGCCCCAAGGCCCTGGATCTTGTGCGGGCTGTGCTGGCCGCCGGCGAGTACGGGAGAGTTCGCCGGCTCTACCGCCACGATCCTGAAGGACGGCTTCTTGGGTTTGATAACCTCCGCCACCCCGGTCAGAGTCCCGCCGGTCCCGACCCCGGAGATCAAGATATCCACCTGGCCGTCGGTGTCGTTCCAGATCTCCTGGGCTGTGGTCTTCCGGTGAATCTCCGGGTTGGCCGGATTCTGGAACTGTTGGGGAATGAAAGAGTTGGGGATGCTGGCCGCCAGTTCCTCGGCCTTTCGGATGGCCCCTTTCATCCCTTCGGCTCCGGGTATCAGGACAAGCTCCGCGCCGTACGCCCGCAAGAGAACGCGGCGCTCCATGCTCATCGTATCCGGCATGGTCAGGATCAGGCGGTAGCCGCGGGCCGCGCATACGAAGGCCAGGGCAATCCCCGTGTTCCCACTCGTCGGCTCGATGATCGTCGTTTCCGCATTGATGGTCCCGCGTTCCTCCGCGTCCCGGATCATGCTGACCCCGATCCTGTCCTTGACGCTCCCGCCCGGGTTCATCGATTCGAGCTTGCCCGCAACGGTCGCGACACACCCTTCGGTCACTTTGTTGAAACGCACCAACGGGGTGTTCCCGATCAACTCGGTAATGTCGTTTGCTATCCTTGCCATCTGAGTTGCCTCCCTCCGGCCTACGCGGCAGAGGAACGATTTCCGCTCCGCGCTTCCAGCCGTCAAATATACATCTGGTAGGATGCGCTCACATCCTCCTGAAGCTTCAGGTCGATCAAATCCTGAAGGGTCGTCCGGTCGAGAACGGCTTCGATGGATTTGCGAACGCGCTGCCACAGCTCTTGAATGACCCGGTGGCTTTCGTAATCCCCGGCCTGGTTCCTCCCTTCCCCCAGCCGTTCCAGGGGCACTATCGGCCCGCTGAGCGCCCGGATGATCTCGCCCACCGCGATCCGGTCGGGGCTGCGGGCCAGCCGGTAGCCGCCCGCCGCGCCCCGCGTACTCTGCACGATCCCCGCCCGCCGGAGCGTTGCCAGCAGCTGCTCCAGGAACTGCTCCGGGATATTCTGCCTCACGGCCACTTCCCGGATCTGGATCGGGGCGTCATTTTTATGCAGGGCAAGGTCCAGGGCCGCCCTGACCCCATATTCCTCCTTCGCCGTGAAGTTCATGATCGCCTCCATCGTGCAAATATCAACTAAGCCGGTCGGGTATATCGGCTTTCATTATACCTTAACGGGTTCCGGATGTCAAGGCAACAAAAAACGGGGAGCAATTCGCTCCCCGCTCTCTTATCGGTTGAGCCTATCGGCCCCCTCCGGGGGGCATCCCGCCGCCCATCATGCCCCCGCCCTGCTTGGGCTGGGTGATCTTCGTGCCCTTCGGCAGCGTAAAGAGGCTTGCCGCAGGCTTGTAGTTCAAATCCAGCTTCTTGACAACCGTGCTGGCCGTTCCCTGTGCGCCTGTGGCCTCGATTTTCATCGGAAACGGAAACGACCCCTGGAGCATCCAGGTTTTATAGTTCATCTTGCTCTTGCTGCGCGGGTCGGATATGGACCCGGTGTAGATATCGCACGTTCGGCCCATCACTTTGCCGGTGCCGATCTTTTTCCCCTTTTTCATACTCCCGAGCTGCCTGTCCATCTGCTTGGCAAAGCTCTCCGGGTTCATCTGCTGCGGGAGCTTCATGGCGGTTTTCTGAGCCGGGGAGTAGATGTAGGAATTTTTACCGTCGCTGATGACCACCTGGTCGCCCATCGGCGAGTTGCTTTCCAGACGGACTTTGTTGCCGTTCCAGTACATGGTCTGGGTGGCGGTCATCCCCTTGCCCGGGCTTCCCATCGTCGTTTCCTGCATCACCATACCCGATTTGGGCATATTCTGAGCGTACAGGGCCGTTCCCAGGACGAGAACAGCTAATACCAGCCCGATCAGCCGGTAGATAGAAGACTTCATAGATCGCTCCTCCTTTGTGGATGTATGCGGCGCGTTACGCCGTATCGTCCGCGCCGCCGGTAGAGGCGGCTTGCTTTTCATAGGCGGCGATGATCTCCAGGCTTCTCTCGGCATCCTCGTCCTTGACCAGCACCTGGCCCCAGCTCCCGCTTTCGACGCTGAGTACCCCGTCGAAAACGGCGGTCCGCTCGCCGTCCAGCATCACCTCGATCCCTTCCCCTTCCAGAATGCCTTTGACCAGTTCGGCGGTGTAGGCGTTCGGGGCTTCATAGACCGGCACCAGCACGATATCGGGGTTTTCGGCCTCCTCCAGGGCGGCGGCCTCCAGCGGGCGACCGCAATCGGGGCAGGCGGTGAGGCCCTCCTCATATTCGTTATCGCAATTCGGGCAGTAGAGCATGGAAACCTCCTTTCGGGGGCAGGGCCGCAGGTTTTACGGGGCCTTGCCTTCCAGATCCTTTTCTTTGCGGAGCATGCGCTTGAGGATTTTGCCGGTGCTGGATTTAGGCAGGCTTTCCATAAATTCCACGCTGCGCGGCACTTTGAAATTCGCCATCCGCTCGCGGCAGTAGTGAATGATCTCCCTCTCGGCGGCCTCAGCGCACGGCTTCAGCGCGATGACCGCATGGACGACCTCGCCGCGCAGTTCGTCCCACAGCCCGACGACGGCTGCTTCCGCCACCGCGGGATGGGTATAGAGAACCTCTTCCACCTCCCTAGGATAGACATTCAGGCCGCCGACGATGATCATATCCTTCTTGCGGTCCACGATGAAAAGGTAGCCGTCCTCATCCAGCTTCCCCAGGTCGCCGGTGTGCAGCCAGCCGCTGCGGAGGGCCTCGGCGGTGGCCTCGGGCAGGTTGTAGTAGCCCTGCATCACATTGGGGCCGCGCACCACGATCTCGCCCACCTCGTTTGCCGGCAAAGGGTTGCCGTTCTCATCGAAGATCGCCACCTCGACGCCGGGCAGGGCAGGGCCGACGCTGGCCGGTTTCCGCACCCCGCGGAGCGGGTTCACCGAGACGACCGGAGAGCATTCCGTCGGCCCGTCCCCCTCCAAGATGCTGGTTCGAAACTCCTTCTCGAAGCGCCGCATCACCTCCACCGGCATCGGAGCGCCTCCGGACACGCAGATGCGGACGCGGCTCAAATCCCCCGCCCGCTCCCCGGCGAACTGGAGCAGGGCGGTATACATGGTCGGGACCCCGGCGAAGACGCTGACTCCGTGTCGGGAAATCGCCTCCAACACCTGGTTGGGGATGAACCGTTCCACCAGCGTAATGCCTGCTCCTATCATTAACGGCAAATTCATACAAACGGTTCCGGCAAAGGAGTGAAAAAGCGGCAGAACGCAGAGAAAATTGTCGTTTTCGCCCACGCTCAGCACCTCGATGCAGGCCCGGGCGTCCCAGGTGAGGTTGTGGTGGGAGAGCATCGCCCCTTTCGGCCGGCCTGTCGTGCCCGAAGTGTAGAGAATGACCGCCGTATCGCAGGGCCGGGCGGGAGACGGCCCTGCGAGCGGCTCGCTTGCGGCGGCCAGATCGGGCACGGAGAGGGCGTCTTCCGGCATGTCTCCATCGGTCAGAAGCAGGTGGGGAGTCGGGGCCAGCATCGCCCGCGCCTGCTCCGCCACCGGCAGCAGCGCGGCGCACGATATGACTGCCGAAACGCCCGCATCGCGGTAGATATAGCGTAGCTCCTCCTGCTTGAGCAGCACATTCGACGGGACGGCCACCGCTCCGGCGGCGGCGGCGGCGTAATAGGCAGCCACGAAATCGGGGCAGTTGGGCAAAAATATACCGATCCGGTCCCCCTGCTTCAGCCCCAGGGATCGCAGCCCCGAAGCCAGCCGGAGCGCCCGATCCTGCAATTCCCGATAGGCGACGGTCTGGCCGTGAAAATAGAGCGCGGGACGTTCCGGGAAGCGGGAGGCTGTTTCCTCCAGCATCAAGGAAAGCGTGGTGGGAGACGCTTCGGTATGAGCGGTTGTCTGGGTCATTGTGTCAGATATCCTCGGTTGAAGCTGTCGCAATCGCGGCGCAGGGGGCAGGCCAGGCAGCGCGGTTTCTGCGCCCGGCAGACGCGGCGCCCGTGCCGCACCAGGTTAACATGAAAGGCATAGATCATTTCAGGCTCCAGCAACTCCGGCAGGAGCCGGTGGGCCTCTTCCGCCGACACCTTCGGGCCGATCAGCCCCAGCCTCCTGGAGACGCGGTGAACATGGGTATCGACCGGCAGCACGGGCCGGAGCATCCCGAACATCAGCACACAGGCCGCCGTCTTCGGCCCCACGCCCTCGAAAGCGGTCAGGTACGCCCGAACCTCTTCATCCGCCATCTCGCGCAGGAACGACAAATCCAGGCCCCCCCTCTCCTGACGGATGGCGTTCAAGATGCTCTGAATGCGGGCGGCCTTCATATCGGCCAGCCCACCGCTGCGGATGGCGTCCGCCACGGCCTTGACAGGAGCCTGCCGAACGGCCTCCCAGGCGGGAAAGGCCGCCTTCAGGCTTTCATAAGCGCGGTGGGAATTGGCATCGCTGGTATTCTGGGAAAGGATGGTGGCGACCAGGCTCCCCAGCAGATCTTCCTCCGGAGAGCCTTCGGGGATGCCGTAAGCCTCGGCAAGCAGGTCGTGGATCCGTCGGGCCTTGTCGCGTTTGTATGTCTGATCGTTCATCGGGGCTATTATACCATTTGGTCCTGGCGAAATCAACCCGAAGGCAGGCGGGCGCTCTCCTCCAGGATATATCCGACATGCTCTCTCAGCATTCGGGCGCAGGTTTCGACATTTTCCGCGGCCCGCATCAGGCGGCAGCGAGAGGCCCCGATCCTGGCCTCGCGGATCAGGCCGCGGTCATAGAAAACAGGTTCCATCTTCCCCAGAAAGCGGTGCCTGCCGCGTTGGTAGCAGTCGTAGCGCCGTATCGCAGCCCGGAAGGAGCGCCCCTCCGCATTCGTGATCCGCACGTTCTCGAAGGTCCGGTAGATGAGGTATTCCGGGTTGACGATCTCTTCGGCCACATGGAAAAGGGTATTGGAAGTGAAAGGCGCTCCCAGGAAAAGAACCCAGCCGCCCCATGCATAGACCTTGCCGTAGGGAGTGTTCAGAGCGCAGGGGGTGTCCAGATGTTCGGAAACGATCTCTCTGGCCCCCGGCCCGATGGCCGCTGCCGAGGAAAAAGGATGCAGGCTGCGAACCGCCTCCGGCCTCTTGCGGAACGCCTCGGTGATCAGGCCGGTATCGGACGGGGTGGATCGGACATCGAAGGAGGGGTTCTCCTCATCGAAGCTGGAGAAAGAGAGGGTCGGCACGACCACTGTGCCTTGCAGCCCCACAGTCTCCAGCAGGGCATCGATTGCCGCCTCCGGCCCGCCCTCCACATGACCGAAGCTCTTCATCGAGCTGTGAACCAGAACGACCGCCCCTTCCGGCAGCCCCAGCCGCTTCAGGCCGCTGACGATCTCGGATTGCGTGACATTTGGTTTATCGGGCATGAACGCTCCTGTTTTCAAAATGGCTTGCTCAGTCATTCAATGCAGCCGTCATGATTCCTTCATGTTCTTGTGACGCCTCCGGGATGACGATGCGGGTATGAGAGGATGCTGCGCTCAGGCGAGGGGTGAGGAGCGGTGGAATGGCTCGATTTTGGGCATGTATCTATTGTTTCGTTCAACCGCCCCCCCAGCCCCCGCCTTGCTCAAGAGCTAACCGCCTCCCCCCCCCCCGCCAGACTTCGGCGGGGGCAGCGGTCTTGGGGGACTTTGAGAGAGTGCCAAAAGAACGCACAGTCTCAGCCTCCCCGAAGCCCGAGGGGGTTGGGGGTGCTTTTGAGCAAGGGGAACCGGCTTTGGGGCGCTTTGAACGATAGAACATACCACCTCAAGGGGTGTTATGAGGGAGCCAAGGCGTAAGCCCCGGTTCCGGGGGCGAACCGAAGCGGATCGCCGGTATCCGGCGCAAGCTCGCCGGACGCGCTTATGGCCTTTCCATTCCATAGAGATACCACAGCAAACCGGCATTGAGGCCCAGGCAGATCAGGCTGACCAGGGCCGCGGGGAGGAGAATGGAATGATCCCCTCCCAGGTAGGCGTTCATCGTACTCATCAGAAGCCAGAGTTGGAGTACCACGATCAGCAGCACGATAAAGAGGATGCCGTAGATGATGGTGGTGCGCTGGGAGCGCGGGAAGCGCGGGCGACCGTTCATAGGATACGCTCCTTGACGCCGGTAGCGTAGATTTTGCCGCCCCGGATGGCAAGAGACACCTGGGGCAGCGGGCGGCGGGGCGGCCCGGCCAAGGGGCGGCCTGTCGCCAGGTCGAACAGCCCCTCGTGACAGGGACAGTGGATCTGCCCGGTCTCTGGCTTCGGGACGACAGCGCACGAGAGGTGCGTGCATTTCTGGCCGTAGGCCACGAATCGGTCTTCCGCCAGCCGGATCAGGACACAGCTATCGTACCTGTCCGGATATTCGAAGGTCAGGAACTTCCCGACCGGCAGAGAATCGACAGCGGCGATCTCCCGCTCCGCCGGCGCATCTTTCCGCCTGCCAAACATCCCCAGCGACAGGATCCAGAACTGCCCCGCCGTGAAGGACATGCTGATCAGCACCATGAATTTGGTAAAATCGCGCCGGGAGACGTAATCATCCTGGGACCAATCGATGGGGAAGTCGCGCCGCCATCGCGGCTGTTCGTGGTAGGGCCTGCCGTCGGGCGGGATCGTTTCCTGATCGGGATCGCGGCGGGGGGGGTCGGGACGGTAGATATCGCTCATGGGGCTGCCTCCTCATTGATACCGGACATCAACAGATCGAGCAGGATATTCTGGCCCTGTGGCGGCTCGTGCATGGCGGCGGTCACATCCACATGCTCCGGCATCTCCTCACGGGGGACCATCATCTGCACTTTGGTGGTGATCGACTGCTCCCCGAAGCGGAAGCGGTTGACCGGGGCGGAACGGGGTCGCAGGCGCTCGATCTCCTCACGGGTTCCGAAGAAAAGGGCTTGGCTGGGGCAGACGGTGGCGCACATCGGCTTTTTGCCGGCGGAGGTGCGGTCGTAGCACATATCGCACTTCATCATCAGGCGCATTTCGGTGTTCATCTTCGGGATGCCGAAGGGACAGGCCAGGACGCAGTTGTTACAGGCGATGCAGTGCGTTTTGCGGGCTGTCTGCACCACGCCGTCCTCGGTGCGCTTGATGGCGTCCGCAGGGCAGACCTCCGCACAGGTGGGGGACTCGCAGTGCATGCAGATCACCGGCACGGTCTGGGTGGAACGGGCGCGGTCCACGTAATCAAGCTGGATCATCGACTGGCCCCGGTGCGTGTCGCACTCGCTGCATCCCTGCACGCACGCCTGGCAACCGATACACCGGCCCATATCGATAAAAAAGATCATATCCTCTGGAACAGGCATGACATCGCTCCATTCGGCGTATCTATTGCTGCGGCTCCCGTTGGGCGTGTTCGGGGGCGGCTTCGGCTTTTCGGATGCGGACGGCGCAGACCTTGTATTCCGGTATTTTGGAGATCGGATCCTGGGCCGCGATGGTGACCTGGTTGATGCTCTTCGCACCGCCCCAGTGGTAGGGGACGAAGATGGTGTCCGGGCGGATGGTGTTGACGATCTGGGCCCGGAGGGTGCATGTTCCGCGCCGCGATTCGACGGTGAGCCAGTCGCCTTCCGACACGCCGTATTTTTCCGCCAGGCGTGGGTGCATCTCGATGCGCGGCTCCGGGTAGTGATCCACCAGCGGGCCGATGCGCCGGGTCTGCGTTCCCGACAGGTACTGGCTGACCACGCGCCCGGAAGTCAGGATGATCGGGTATTCCTGATCGACATCCTCGGCAGGCGGGGTGTAGGGCGCGACATTGAAACGCGCCTTGCCGTCCGGGAAGAAAAAGCGCCCCTTGCCGTCGGCGATAGAGTTCCAGGAGCCGCGCTCGAAAAGGCGGGGCGTGCCGGGATGCTCTTCGCTGTAGCAGGGCCAGAAGACCCCGTACTGGCGCTCGATCTTTTCGTAGGTGATGCCCGACCAGTCGGAATAGCCGCCCTTGCTGGCGACCCGCAGTTCCTCGAAGATCGCGCCCGGGCTGTCAAAAGTGAAGCCCTTCTCCCGTCCCAGAACGCGGGCGATGTCCTGGACGATCTTCCAGTCCTGCCTCGCCTCTCCGGGACACTCCACTGCCTTGTTGATTTTGATGACCCGCCCCTCGGCGCTGGCATTGGTGCCCTCGTCTTCCTCATGGAGCGACCCGGGCAGGACAATATCGGCATGGCGGGCCGTTTCACTCATGAAGAACTCGATGGAGGCGTAAAACTCCAGCTTTTCCAGCATCCGGGTGATAAATCGATTGTTGGGAAGGGAGACTTTCGGGTTGAAGCTGATGGAGAGCAGTCCCTTGATTTCCCCTTTGTCTACCTTGCGAAAGATCTCATAGGCATCCACCCCGGGGCCGGGCATCTCCTTTTCATCGATGCCCCAGACTTTCGCCACATAGGCGCGGTGTTCCGGGTTGGAGATGTCACGGGCACCGGGCAACTGGTCGCATTTCTGGCCGTGCTCCCTGGCTCCCTGCCCGTTCCCCTGTCCGGTGATGGTAGCATACCCACACCCCTCGCGCCCGATGCGGCCCGAGGCCAGCACCATATTGATCGCTCCCAGCACATTCTGGACGCCGTGCGTGTGATGCTCCAGCCCGCGGGCATGCATGAGAAAGCTGGTGGAGGCCGTTCCCCACCACTCGGCGGCCCGGTGGATCAGAGGCTCCGCGATGCCGGTCACCTGTGCCGTTTTAGTGGGCGTCCATTCCTTCACATGGTCGGCCACCGCCTCGAAGCCGACCGTCTCCTCCTCGATGAATTTGTGGTCGAGCCAGTCGTTTTCGATCATGAGGTGGAGGATGCCGTTAAAGAGGGCGATGTCGCGCCCCGGCTTGACCGGCAGAAAGAGATCGCAGGTGCGGGCTATGGGAGTAATACGGGGGTCCACCACGATGATCTTCGCGCCGTTTTCGCGGGACTGCCAGACATAATCGGTGGTGATCGGGGCGCACTCGGCCACATTCGCCCCGCTGATCCAGACCACTTCGGCTTTCAGGATATCGCTCCAGGGGTTGGCCGCCCGGTCCACCCCGAAGGCCTTCTTGTTCCCCGCCGCCGCACTGACCATGCAGAGGCGGCCATTGTAATCGATATTGGCAGTCTTCAGGCAGACGCGGGCGAATTTGCCCATCAGGTACGCCTTTTCCGTGGTCAGACTGGCCCCGCTCAGGAGGGCGAAAGCGTCGTTCCCATAGGCTTTCTGGATGCGCTCGATCTCCTCCGCCACGCGGGCGACGGCTTGCCAGTAGGGAACCGCCCTGAAACCTGCCCGGGCCGAGGGGTCGCGCTTATAGGCGTGAAGGAGCCTGTCCGGGTGGGCCTCCTGAAGATACCGCTTGATCCCCTTCGGGCAGAGCTTGCCCATGTTGAAGGGGAACTCCATCCACGGCTCAAACCCGATCACCCCATCGTCCTTGACTTTCAACTGGATGCCGCACTGCTGGCCGCAAAAGCAACAGTGGGTCTTGACAAGGCGATCCACCTCCGCCCCGCTGTCCAGCCGCGCCCCGGCGCTATAGGCCAGATGCGGCCCGAACTCCTCTGTGATATTATCGTCATTGACAGGGATAGTTGCCATAATCGATTCCTCTGAAGATAATGCGAATGATTGGATATCGTCAAACCCCTCGACAAAAGGGTTTGCGTGCCTGCGCTCTCCTGGCAAATTGATCAAAGTTTCCCAAGTCCACCCCTCCCCGCCGAAGCCCGGTGGGGAGCCGAGGGGCGGTTACCTCCCCCCTACGGATGGAAATTCTTCGCGTCCTCCTCTCCTAGCGGGCCTTCGCCCGGGGCGGGGTTGGCGTAGGTGGGAGTCGAGGGGCGGGATGGCGATATCTCGTTCAGAGGCCCGCCACCCCTCTGGGAGCGCCAGAGATTCCCCTGAGCGAGAGCGAACATCGCCCGGCGGCACGGGGGGCAGATCCACTGGTAGTGTTCGGTTCGGGTGTCCGGCATATCGTAGCGGTAGCCAAGCTCGCGTTCCACCCGGATCAGATCTTGGACATGCATCTGCGAGGTGAAGGGCTGGCTGCACCGGCGGCAGAGGGCCGGCTCTTCGCTGTAGCCGACATCCTTGTAGAAGGCAGCCCCGATCTGCGCGGGCCGCTGGAAGATATGGAAGAACTTGCCAAACGGCAGCCACAGGAGAGTAAAGATAACGGTGATGGCATGAAGTACAGCGAGAAAGTCATAGAGGTAGCCCTTCATCCAGGTATAGCTGGCGGTCAGGAGGAGGCCCGTCAGGCTGATGGCGAACAGAAAGACGAGGGGCAGAAAATCCTCGCCGAACCGCTGGAGGGCGGCGGCCCCTCGGTCGCGCATCCGGCGGCGCATCGCGATCATCACGCCCACGATGACCAGGATCGCCGACCAGACCAGGCCGTGAACGACCATGAACCCGAAGAACGAATAGATAGGAAAGGCGACGGTGGGAAAGCCGAACACGAACATCCGATACCACTCCACGTTGTCGGGCAGAGTATCGAAATGGACCCACCCGAAGACCAGAGGGAAGGTGATGGCCGCCGCCAGGAATGTGCCCCACATGATGAGCCAGTGGGCGCTCCACCGGAGCGGGCCGCGCCGCCAGATGAAGCGGTTCAGGGCGATGTCGCCGATCACCCGATCCAACCAGTTTGCAATGTTGCGGAGGCCATAGCCGCGCTTGAAGAACACCTGCCAGCCGCGCCGCCAGTACATCGCCGTCGGCGGCCTCTGAAGCCACATCGCATACCGGTAGACCAGCCCGAAGGCGGCGAAGAGGGTGGCAAAGGTATAACCCACCAGCGCGGCGTCGAAATGCTGGAGGTTCCGGGAGCCGACCACGATGAGGACACCCAGCGTCACGGAAACTGAAACTCCCCACAGGGTTGCTTTCATGACTTCACGTCTCATACGATTCCTCACAAAGCGCGATATTTCAAAGGCATCTCTCTACATTTATTAAGTATATCGAATATCGGCGGGTTTGTCAATATAAAAAATAAAAAACTTAAAAATTAACCCAAGTTGCCACCCACCCGAATGGAGGCCGATGCGGGGTAGGGGCGCGATGCATCGCGCCCCATAGCGATCCAGATCAGGTAAAAGATCCTCCGCTCCTGGGGGAGGGGGGACCGCTCTCCCCTGGGATGGGTGACCGCTCTCCCCTAACCCCTCTCCCCGAAACCGAAGGGATGCGCCGGAGCGCATCCTGGGAGAGGGGGACAGAGTGTGCGGTCATTGACGGCCTCATCCCCGCCCCCTGCCCGTTTCGGGAAGGGGGCCGGGGGGTTAGGGAACGGTCTCCCCAAGTCCCGCCCCCCGCCCCGGCGGGACAGTCACCCTGATCTGGATACCTATGGGGCGCGATGCATCGCGCCCCTACCGTGGAAAACGGGACTGGCCCCGGGCTAGATGGCAACTTGGGTTATTTTTAGGCCATCCTTCCTTTTTATTCTACCCACTTCTGCGGTTCTATATTCCGGGTATCAGTATTGTTCCCTGCCTGGCCGCCAAGAGGTGATTTGCCTGGCAACGGTGAACACATAAGCAGCATTGCTTCAAAGGAGAGAAACTTATGGCAGACAACCCGCTCGTTGAATTGCAGGCATTCGGCCAGAGCGTCTGGCTGGACAGCATCAGCCGGGGGATGATCGCCTCCGGAGAGTTGATGCGTTATATCGAGGAGGACGGGCTGCGCGGCGTGACTTCCAACCCGGCCATCTTTGAAAAGGCGTTCGGAGGGAGCGCCGAATATGATGCGGAGATACGCGCCCTCGCCCGCTCCGGCAAGGACGCGCCGGCGATCTACGAATCTCTGACGGTCGGAGACGTGCAGCGTGCGGCAGATGTTTTCCGACCGATCTACGACCGGGAGGGCGGGCGCGATGGCTATGTGAGCCTGGAGGTCTCCCCCCGCCTGGCCTACGATACGGAAGGGACGATAGCTGAAGCGCACCGGCTCTGGGAGGCTCTGGACCGACCCAATGTCTTTATCAAAGTACCTTCCACCCGGGAGGGCCTGCCCGCCATCCGCCGGCTGATCGGCGAGGGCATCAATGTGAATGTGACCCTGCTCTTCGGGTTGCAGCGATACGGGGAGGTGGCGGAAAGCTTCATCGCCGGGCTAGAAGACCGGGCCGCGAAGGGTCTGCCTCTCGAAAAGGTGGCCTCGGTCGCCAGCTTCTTCCTCAGCCGGATCGATGTCCTGGTCGATCCGATGCTGGAAAAGATGGGCGAGGAAGCGGTCCGGCTGCGCGGCAAAACGGCCATCGCCAGCGCGAAGGTGGCTTATTCCATCTATAAGGCGCATTTCTGCGGGGACCGCTTCCGCAAGATGTCGGTGGCGGGAGGGCGGCCCCAGCGCCTGCTCTGGGCCAGCACCAGCACGAAAAATCCGGACTACCCCGACACGATGTATGTGGAACCCCTCATCGGCCCGGAAACGGTCAATACCGTGCCCCTCGAAACCCTGAACGCCTACCGCGACCACGGACACCCCGCCTCCACCCTGGAAAACGATCTGGATGAATCCCTGGAAACCCTCCGGAGCATCGCCGACCTGGGAATAGACCTCGACACCGTTTCGCAGCAGTTGGAAACCGAAGGCGTGGAGAAATTCATCAAACCCTACGACAAATCGCTGGAAGGGCTGAAGGCCAGGATGTAACAGGAAGGCATAATGTCTTCTCAGATGCGTCAAGATTCGACCCGGGGCCGGTCCTCTTCCTCGCCCGTCCCCGACAAGGCGTGCCGGGCAGAGAGGCATACGGCGGGGGGCGCGGCTGCCGCACGCCTTCCAGGGAGGGGCCCGGCGACCGGAAGGTCGAGGGGCTGCCCCGGAGAGGCCGGCTCCGGCTGGGTGGCCGAGGGGGCCCGCCTGTCGCTCCGGTCCCCCTGCCGAAACCGGTGGGCCAGTCGCTGCCCCCGGTGTGGAGAGGCCTACCAACTCGAAATACCGGTGCGCGACGCAGATTTTCCGCTGCCCCCGGTGTGGAGAGGCCTACCCCCACTCGGCAAACCGACACCACTGGGTCTGCCCCCTTATTCGATATCTGCTGGGGCGACATAAGGCGGGAGGGGCAGAAGAAGAGAGCCTTGCCTCTTCAAAAACGGATCAGGATGGCCGATAATATAAATGGACACCCGGATTCACCATTATTTCGGGGAGACAGCAAAGCATAGGAACCGCGATGACGCTCCCGCTATCTGCAAAGCGGAGCAAGCCCAGTTAGGATAAATCAACCCAAGTTGCTACCTACCCGAATTGATCGCTATGGGGCGCGATGCATCGCGCCCCATAGGGATCCCGATCAGGGTGACTGTCCCGCCGGGGCGGGATTCGGGCCTTGGGGAGACCGTTCCCTAACCCCCCGCCTCCTTCCCGAAACGGGCAGGGGGAGTGGATGAGGCCGTCAATGACCGCACACTCTGTCCCCCTCTCCCAGGATGCGCTCCGGCGCATCCCTTCGGTTTCGGGGAGAGGGGTTAGGGGAGAGAGGACACCCCTCCCAGGGGAGAGAGGTCCCCCCTCCCCCAGGAGCGGAGGATGTTTCCCCTTCTCTGGATCGCTATGGGGCGCGAACAATCGCGCCCCACGGCCTGGCAGGGCGCGATGCATCGCGCCCCTACCGCGGCAAACGGGACTGGCCCCGGGCTAGGTGGCAACTTGGGTTAAAGCAGGGGAACTTATGAGCCTGGAATATAGAATCGAATACCTGCGAGGCGATGCCCGCGATATTGAGGCACTGGAAAAGCTGTCCGAAGAAGGCTGGGAGCTGGTGACCGCTTTCCCGAATGAACTGAAGCGCGGACAGATGATCGTGCATACAGTGGTAGCTTACCTGAAGCGGAAGCGTGAAGAATAGTATCGAAGGACGGTCTTGTTCTCAGGGGTAAACCGAATCGACTACCGACTTCAGGACTTTCGCTGGATAGCATTCGCCCGGCAGTGTGCAGGGGCACGGCATGCCGTGCCCCTGCGAGATAGATATTCAGCATTTATATAACTATATATCTTTCTATTTCTTATTTTAGACCTTCCACACCTCCCCGCACGCCTTCTCCAGCCGCTCCAGGGTTTCGGCGATGTCTTTGTCCTGGTGGCTGAAGTTGACATAGGAGACATCGTACAGGGAGACGCCGTTCCTGTAGGCGGCTCGGTAGAATCGCTCGTATAGCCCTTCGGGAGCGTCGGTAAGGAAGACGATCTGGGGACAAGGCCAGAAACCCTGCGCCTCAATGGGCAAACCCTTGCTCCGGAACATATTATTTGCGCCTGCCCAGAGCGTTTCCCCCTGCCGCCACAGATGGCCGATCACGTCCCGGTTGCGGTAGGCGCTCAGCGCGGCTTTGGAGGCGGCCAGGGAAAGGGTGTCGCCTCCGAAGGTGGAGGAGATCGGCACTTTCTCCATCTGCTCCATCACCTCTCGCTTCCCCACATAAGCCGCCAGGGGCATTCCATTGGCGATCCCTTTGCCGAAGACCGCCAGGTCGGGAACCGCATCGAAGTATTCCTGCGCCCCGCCGACCGCGATCCTGAAGCCGGTGACGATTTCATCATAGATGAGCAGGGTGTCGTGCTTGCGGGTCAGCTCCCGCAAAGCAGGCAGAAAGGTCCGGCCTTTTTCCATATCGGCGTAGCCTGCCGCCGACACCACGGCGGCCACCTGGCCGCTGTAATCGTTCAGCGTCTCCTCCACCGCCTGGATATCGTTCCAGGGGCAGGCGTGGTGGAGGGCGCTCAGGCACAGGGGAACCCCGGGGGGCGCAGACTGCGCGACCTGGCCGGGCAGGAGCCTGCCTCCAGAGGCCAGACTGTTCAGCCAGCCGTTGTAACCGATCTGAATGATGTGATCCCTGCCGGTCACGAAGCGCGCCAGGCGGATGCAGGCGGCGATGGCCTCTCCCCCTGTCTTGAGGAAGCGGGCCTGCTCCGCGCAGGGAATCATCTGGCAGGCCATCTCCGCCACCTCCGCCTCCAGAGGGTGCGGGTGGCCGAAGATAATGCCCTGGTCCAGTTGCTCGCGAATGGCATTATCCACCGTCGGGAAGCCGTATCCGAGCGTCACCGGCCCCAGCGAGTTCCGGTAATCGATATACTCCCTCCCGTCCGCGTCCCAGACCCGGCAGCCTTTCCCCCGGACGATCACGCCCGGCTCTTCAGGCGCGAACCGGGGAGCCTTCGAGCATGTGCTGGATCCCCAGGGAATCGCCTTTTTCAGTCGTGCAGTCCACTCTTGAGATTTCGTTGGGTTCATCTTCTTCTCCGACAATCAAAGCGTTGGATTATATGCTCGGGTTTTCCAAGACAACCCCAAAAATAGAGAATCAGGTAGCCAGTGCAATACGCAAAACGGCGAATGCGCCGAACCGCAGCAGCAGATGGCCTTTCTGCCCGCCACAAACCGATATCGAAAGCGCCGTACATGTGATAGGGCGAATTCCGATGCATTGTCCCGAAAGGAAAAAGATATATTCCAGAAACAGCAGCATGACCAGCTATGTGTTTACGGATGTCTGGTATAGAGTCCAACCCACTTTTTCATCCTTTCTTGCGTAGCGGGCCTTCCAATCTTGATTGCAGCTTGCGGTCAGCAGGTCAATGGGCCGCGATGAAATCTCTCACCCATTCGGCCTGCTCCTGCTGGCCGTCGATCAGCACGGTTCCGAGGATGGAATAACCTTGGATAAGCCCCTCTCCCAGATAGCGGGGAATCCGCTCCCACTGGCATTTGAGAAGATCCATCGGCACCGGGGCGACGGTGGGGTAATCGCGAAGGTAGCACCCCAGGTTGATCGGCTTGCCGGGAAAGACCGCCCGACATCGTTCCATATATTCATCCAGATGAGGCAGATTTTTGGCCTCCCATATCCATAGGTTGACGATATCCATATAGGGAGCGAAGGCTTTCCACTCCGGCCTCTCCAGTTCATGGGTGTAGACGACGGTCCAGAGCTTGAGAGCCGGGTTTTCGCTGCGGAGCGCCTCATAGATGGGAGCGTATTCCTCCGGGCCGTATCCTTCGTTTTTAACCAGCCCCAGCATGTCGTCATGGATGGCTCCGGTGATGTTTGGAAAGTCGCGTGAAAGCTGGCTGACCAGCCGGGCCTCCGCCCTCACGGACTCTGCGGAGGCGTCCACCCGATGCCCGACGCCGCCCTCCTCCAGCCAGCGATATTTCCATTTCGAGATATCGCAAACCACCTCCTCCAGATAGGCCAGCTTCCTCATGGCGAAGGGGGTGTTGAGGTGAAACATAAAGCAGGCGCGGCGAATGCCGAAAAAGGCCGCCCCTTCCCCCACCCCGAAGATCGACGGCTCCACCCCAGGGTCGAATCCCTGCCCTTCCCACACCCAGCCTGCATCCTTCATTCTCATCTCATGCACCTCATTCCGGCACGACCAGCCCCAGCGCCGCGAAAAGGGCGCGGGCCTTATCGAGCGTCTCCTGGTATTCGCTTTCCGGGTCGGAGTCGGCCACGATGCCTGCCCCGACCTGGAAATAGGCCTTCCCGCCTGTCAGCACGAAGGTGCGAATGACAATATTGAGATTCATCCCCCCGCAGGCATCGAAATAGCCGATGGCTCCGGTATATGGGCCCCGGCAGGTCGGTTCCAGTTCTTCGATAATCTCCATGGCCCGAATTTTGGGAGCGCCGGTAATCGAACCTCCGGGAAAAGTCGCTTTAAGCAGGTCTACCCGGTCAAAACCATCGGCGAGGCGGCTCTTGACGGTGGAAACCAGATGCCAGACCGTCGGATGAGGCTCCACCACCCATAGCTCCGGCACCGTCACTGACCCCAGGGTGCTAACCTTACCCAGGTCGTTGCGCTCCAGATCTACGATCATCACGTTCTCAGCCCGGTCCTTGCCACTGGCCCGGAGGGCAGCAGCTAGAGCGGCATCCTGATAGGGGTCTGCGCTGCGAGGGCGTGTGCCCTTGATCGGACGGGTTTCAATCAGGCGTGTGGCGGGGTCGAACCGGAGGAAACGCTCCGGTGAAGCGGATACAAGACACACCTCGCCGAAATCCAGAAATGCGGCAAACGGCGCGGGGGTTGCCCGGCGCAGCCGGGTGTAAAGCGCCCGGGACGATCCTTCGAACAGCGCCGTGAACCGCTGAGATAGATTCACTTGGTAGATATCTCCTGCCGCTATATATTTCTGCGCCTGGCGCACCGCGCTCCTGAATCCGTCCGGCGAGAAATTACCGCTTGCCGGCCCTGCCTGGCAAAAAGCCTCTTCCATCGGCCCGATTGCCGAAAACCGTCCTTTGAACTCCTGCAATGTATCTTTCGAGTCGGAGACCGAAACCAGAAAAACTTCGTGAGTATCGTGATCAAAGATAACGGCTGTATCGTAGAACGCAAGAACAGCATCTGGTATCCCCAGATCGTCTACGTTCCATAATGGAAGCGTTTCCAGAAGACGCCCCAGGTCGTAACCCAGGTATCCAATAGCTCCTCCTATGAAAGGCAGGGAAAGAGTGGATTGCTCTGCCTGATAATGATCCAGCAAGAAGCGAAGGGCCTCGAAAAAATCTCCCGGGCCACGCCATATCCGGTTTTCCGACTGAAGCGTCAGGAGAGAACCTCTAGCCATCAGGCACAGAAAAGGCCGGGCTGCCAGTACCGAGTAATGGCCCAGGCTGCCGAATCCGGGAGCGCTCTCCAGAAGCGACGGAAAAGGCTCCTCATTGAGAGCCTGCAAACCGGCGACCGGCTCCACCCAGGCCGGAAGCCGCTCTACCATGGGTAGCGGCCGCCAGCGAGGCAGGATCAGACCGGCCAGGAAGCTGTTCATATTTTCGAAGGCGGAGGCCATATGATGTAGTGGTGTTCTTTGATTTTCAGCCTATTATAGCATAGCCTGGAATCGATGTCAACCTTATCCGATAATATTATTTTATACTTTAATATTACGATATATATTCTCGTCGCCACATTTGCCTTTATTTAAAGCGCAATCAAATAGAAATCTGCTGGCATCAGCCGCCTATGCAGGAATTTTGGCGGAATAAAACGAATGGAGTCTTTAGAATAGATAACATATAAGGTAATTTCAAAAGTGACGTGATGTAGGGGTTCAGAAGGGTCTGAGTTGTTGAATGACAGCCTCCGTTCCCCTTGGAGGCACCCATATCCAGCGCAACGAGGCGCTGGCGACGCTCGCAGACGTGCGGCAGCCTTCGTCCCCTTTCGGTCCGCGCCATCGGGTCTTCTCCGCTCCCAGCCCGGTGGAACCAGGCCAGGAGTTTCAACAATTGATCGGCAAAGAGAGCGATCACGCCAAACATCATATGGGCATGGGCTTTGAGATGGCCCCGCACCCGCAGGTAGAGACCGCCGAACTCGTCTTTGAGGCGGGCATCCACCCGTTCGGCGGTGGCGCGTTCCTGGTAGCGTCGGGCGGTGGTCGGGTCGCAGGGGATCCCCTCGCCCCTGCGGGGATTCGCCTCGATGATCGGGCGGTGGCCCAACGTCTGACAGGTGAGGGCGATGGGGGCAGCATCATAGGCAGCATCCATCAGTTCATAGCGTACGGTGATCCGAGAGGCCGTGTGTTGGGCCATGGGGATCGCCACCTGACTGTCCTGCAGGGACGCCGAGGTGGTCACCGCCGTGACGGGAAAACCGCCCTCAACGACGTCCAGGTGCGTTTTCCAGCCGATCCAAGAGTGTTTGAACCCGTTGGAGTCGACTTGGGTGCCCACGTCGCACACACAGGGCCACTCTGCCAGCCCAAAGGCCCGCGCCAGGGGACGCCGATCTGCGCGCTTGCGCCCCATCCGCTGGGGACGCGCCTCCTTCACATGCTCTTCGACCCGCACGACTTCCAAAATCCAGACCAACTGCTC
>JADLDR010000016.1 GCA_020846535.1 Armatimonadota bacterium
CAATAGCCCTCCCCAAGGGTTATTGCGGGGTGTGATGACCATTCCGCCCCGGAATGTTTTCCAAAAGTGTCCATCTCACTTGAACCATGCCGAATTTTGGATGTCTTTCTTTTGGTCACATGCTTAGTTCATCCAATCCTGCCCATATGGGTTGATGCGTCTGAGAAAAGGGCTTCCCGGATGGCAAGCCCTTTTCTTGTTTTTCTGTTAAGGAGAATCGCGATGCGGAAGTGGCATGTTATCGGGTTGGTTTTGCTGGCCGTTGCCGCCCGGGCAGGAGGAAACTGGCCTCCGCCTCTCATGAAAGCAAAGATCATTGTTCCTGTGAAAGCCAGACTGGTTGAAACACAACAAAAAGTGAATCCTTTTATCACCCATCTCTACCGCTATGAGGTCGATATCCCCGCATCCAAAGTCAAGGTTTCCTGCTTGCAGTCAATGCGAAAAGCGGGCTGGCATTATATCAGGGATATGGTCGATGTCGGGGTTGGCTCCTCAGCCCGTGCCAGTTCGGTCGGGGATGTATTTCTGGGAACGAAAATCGTCTCACAGCCGATCACGCATCATCTGGCACTCGATGCGAGCAAAGGATCGTGCCAAAAGGCGCATCTCCATATCCAAACAGAGACGGAAAAGCAAAGTCACCATTTTGCTTTACAACAACAGACCTCCGGCGATGTAAAGTAGATTGCTTTTGGACTCTATCCCTATATCGCGATGGGATGGAACTTTTACACCCTTCTCCTTCGTTGCTTATTACAACGAACGTCGATGAGTCTGCCGCATCCGTACAGGCCCATCGGCATCTATAAGGAGATTTCCATGAAACGGTTGCTCTATCTCGTTCCGGCGATTCTGGCGGCTGCCGCATGGGCCGGGCCGTCTCTTCCCAAACCGATGAAAGCGGCCCGCGTGCCCGCATACCCGCAGGCGAAATTGGCCGAAACCGAGGCCAAGCCGAACCCCTGGATTGCCAACGTACTCCGCTACGAGTGCGGCGCCACGTCCGATAAAGTGAAAGCTTTCTATATAAAAAATATGGCTCGGAGCGGATGGAAGTACCAGAAAGATATGGCTCAGTTCGGGGTCGGAAAGACGCCCAGGGCCAACGAAATCGGAGACCTGATGCTCGGCACCAAAATAGTGTCTAACCCTATCACCCATCATCTATCTTTCAATGAGGGGAAGGGTTCCACAAAGAACGCCATCGTTTCCATCAGCAAAAAAGGCGCTAAATGCAAGGTGACCGTCTTGCTTTATGAAAATCAACCGCCCGCGCATTGACCCACAACATCAGTTGCCATCTGTTTTTCTTATCTGTCGTTGCAAGGAGCGCAGCGACGCGGCAATCTCCAACGTCACAAATGCCGAGAGATCTTCGTTCCTTTGGAACACTGGAGATTGCTTCGTCGCTGCGCTCCTCGCAGACTGCATCGACTCCATCCGGAGATGGCCGCTTCGCTAACGCTCCTCGCAGATTGCATGGCTCCCTGTTCTATTCTCTGCCTTCTCCCGCCCCGTTGACTTGTCCTGAGATTCATGCTATGATAAGGCATAGCTTGCAGAGCAGGGGTGAATGGGATGCGTTTGGTGCAGCGGAATCAGGAGATTTCCGAAGAAGAGCCGCGTTACGACCCGAGAATGATGCAGAAAGTGCTGGCTCTGGCCGGCCGGCTCCAGAGAGAACACGAGGAAACGATGTCGGCTGCCGAGATAGAATCCATCGGTGCGGAGGTCGGAGTTGATCCGGCCTTTATCCGGCGGGCCCTTTCGCGCATCTCGGCTGCACAGCCATCCAGGACTGCCGTCGAGGAGCAGAAAGCGGAGTTTCGGTCAACGGTCGCAGTGCTGGCAGCCCCTCTGTTGTGGGGCGTGCTGGCCTACTTTTGCCGCGCGAACCCCGGCCTGAAAGCATTTTTCACCCTGATCGCTCCGGCTCCGCTCGCCGGGCTGCTGGGATTCTTCTCCGGCAAGGCCCGCGTAGGCGTCCTGGCCGCCGTGGAGATGATCCTGTCTCTGATTCCGACGGTCGCCCATCCCGAAATCGGGTTGGCGTTCCTTTACAGCATTCTCGGAACCCCGATAGCCGCAATCCTGGCAAACTGGACCGCCTCGATGCGCGAGCGGTCTTTTCCCTTTACCGCTCCCCCTGAAAATGTCTCCCGCCCGGCCCTGATCAACCTGCTCTTCGCCCTCCAGGGCCAGCTCGAAAGCCAGAAGCAGCACCGGGCCTTTCTGAGCGTGGATGTGGTCGGCTCCTCCGAGATGAAACAGACCGGCCCCGCGCTGGCGGTGGAGCACTCCTTCGGACAATACCGCCAGTGGGTCGAGAAAGCGATCCACGCCTATGACGGCGAGGTACACAGCGCGGCGGGCGACGGCGTGATGGGGATGTTTTCCACCGATGCGGCAGCGGTCCGGGCCGCCCGCCAGTTGCATCAGGAACTGGCCCATTTCAACGAGACCCGCAACCGTCTCCCCTTCCCTTTTCACATCCGCTGCGGGATCAGCGCAGGGGAAGTCGCCATCGATGAAGGCGCTCCCCTGGGAGAGATCCAAAGCCCTGTCATCGACCGGGCCGCCGTCCTTCAAAAAAAGGCGGAACCGGGCGATATCCTGGTCAGCGGTGAGGTGGCGGGGGCGGCCCTGACGGAACTGGGCCGGATTAAGCCTCTGCCCCACCCGGTGCAGGGCGAACCCGCTTTCTCCTGGCAGGCCGCCCGCCGCGCCCTCCCGAAACACCCCAGCGAAAATGACACCGGTTAAGAGCAAAGGCCACCTCCACCGGGCACTCTCTTTACTTTCCTTCGCCTATCTGGCCTTTCTTATAGGCTTCGGCCTGAGACGAGATGCTTTAGGCGGAACGCACTGGCTTTGCGTCCTTTTGCTCTACACGCCGCCCTTTTCCTATCTTCTACCGGCTACTGTCTTGCTGTTTTCCTCCCTCCTCCGGTGCAGCCTTCCCTCGTTAGCGATGAACTCTTTCTCTCTATATAATAGGCTTTCTGTGGATCATGCAGCCCCGCCTGACGCCGGAAAGACCTCCTTCCGTCCCCTCTCTGAAGGTGTTGACGTGGAACATACACGGCGGAACGCCCGGAGCAAGGCAGGCGGCCGCCCTCCTGCAAAAGCCCGGAGCGGATATCGTTCTGCTCCAGGAGGCTTGGAATCCGGAATCGGGTCGTTATCCTTATCCCCTGCGCTCCATCCAGGCCGCCTTTCCCGGCTGGTATTTTGCCCGCACGGCAGGTAACGCCCTTCTGAGCCGATTCCCCATAGTGGATTCCGAATCCCGCCCTCTGGGCCGCTACCGGAAGCGCCTGATGGCCCATATCCGGATCGGCGAGAGCGCAGTGGGGGTCATCAATGTTCATCTCAATACGGCGGGCACGGGAAGAAAGCCTGGCCCGAAGCGGGAGGAAATTCAGGGAGTATCTCAAGGGATCTGCGGCTGTTCGCAAAGAGCAGGCCGATGCGCTGATGAAGTTACTCGATAGCGAAAAAGGACCGGTGATCGTGGCAGGGGATTTCAATTCGCCGCCGCATACCTATCCCTGCCGGCTCCTTGCGGGCCGCCTGAAAAACACCTTCGATGAGGGAGGATGCGGATTTGGCTATACCTTCTCAGCAAGCCATCCCGCATGGAGGATCGATCACATCTTCGTCAGCCCGGAGTTCAGGACGCTGAGGTGCGAGACGCTCCGGACGCAGGCATCGGGCCATCTGCCGGCGCTGGCAGAGATTTCCTACCCTTCCGGCAGCTCGATGTAATCCAGCCCGTAGCGCGAACCGCCGCCGGCCGGCAGGGGAACGCTCTGGACAGCCAGCAGCCTGCCGCCGCCTGCGCTGCCGGAATTGGGCTTGAGGATATAGAGAAAGTAGCCTATACCGCTCCACGCGGGGCCGTCGGCCCGCCAGCTTTGCCCATGGTCGGCGCTGATGTAACGGAGTGTGTCGGAGGCGGTGCTTTCATAGACATACAGCCTGCCGTCCGGGGCCGAATACAGCTGGCCCGTGCCGCTGGAGCCGGTAATGCGGCGGCTTTCCCATCGGCCTCCGGACCGTAGCGCGGCGCAGTACAGCCCCTTTCGCCGGTCGCCATCCTCCCGCTTTTCTCCATAGGCATAGACGCCGGACATATAGAGAACATAGAGGCTGCCGTCCCCGTCAAGAAGGGCGTCCAGCCCGTAAGTCATCTCCCCCACCGGGCCTTCAGCCACAATATCGCGCCTGATCACCCGCTTTGTTCCGGTATCGAAGAGGGCGTATTCCACCTTGTTATAGGTGTTGTGGACGCTCCCATCGGGGCAGTTGCTGTAAATGACGTGAATTTTGTTCCCTTCAGGCATGACCACCGGGTAGAGCGGGCACTGCCAAGGGGCGACTCGCCTCTGGCTGGGAGCCAGCAGATAAGGGCGGCTCCAGGGACTTCCGGGCGAACGCTTGTAGGCCAGCCACATCCGGTAATCCTGATCCAGGCCGGTCAGAGCGATCATCTTCTTGCCCCTGCCGGTCCCCAGATAGCCGTAGCCGAACCGCTCCGGCTCGGTCAGGGTTGTCTCCCTGAATTCGCTCACATCCCCTGCCCGGACGCTGCGCCAGTGGTATCCCCGCTTGCCCCGGTCGGTGCAGAAGAGATTGATATGCCCCTCACTGTCCAGAAGGATAGTGGCAGGCTGGTAAATCGGCGTAATGGCCGCTCCGGGATGCCATCCTTCGGCATCGCGCCAGTAAAGCCGGGCCGCATCATGATCCGGCCCGCCCCCGGCCAGAGAGACGGCAAAGAGCCTCTTCCCGTCATAGAGGAGCTTGGGCGAATTGTACCCCCATGTGGAGGCCGTCCAGGTAGTGCCTTCGCGAGTGATACTTTCCATGCGGGGATCCTTATGCGCGGCATCGGGCAGCCCTAAAAGCAGTACCGCAGCGGACAGGGCAAGGAGGGGAAGATGAAGTGATGGCATAGGATTATTGGTGGAGAGGGTTGCGCTCTTTGAGAGATTTATAGGGTAATGGGGAGAGGGTTACCTCTCTTCACTTGGGGCTTCAGCGGAGAGAGGCAACCGAGTTTCCGTATTCCATCGATTAAACACCGAGGAATTAGGCCACACGCTCAATGGGTGTGCGGGCGGTCTTGCGCGGCCTCCGGGTCGCCGACGATATCGCCTTTTTCGATGGAGCGGCTGAAGGCGCGGCCCAGGGCGGAGGCGGCTTCATCGGCGGTGACGGGCTTGTTGCCGTCCATCAGGAGCTTGGAATTGGCGGGAACGTAGCCCCAGGATACGAGCCAGACCAGAGATTCATAGGCAGGATCGCTTTTAGGCAGCGGTTTTCCGCCGGTCAGGGTCGGGCGAATGGTGGCAGGCCTGGTGTATACCTTGTCCCCCGGCTTGACGCCCAGCCGGGCGTTCCCCGCCGAGCAGATGGTCCTTCGTTCCTGAACATCGGTTGCCAGGATTGTCCCGGCGTCTTTGCCGCCGCGCCGGATCGTCAGAGCCATCTCCGGTTTCATGCCGTCCCGCCATCCTTTGTCCACCACAACATCGCTGACCCCTTCCAGGGAAATGACCGTTGCGGTGAGAGGCTGAAACTTGAGAGAAAGCGGGGCAGACTGGGCGGCAGCCTTACCTTTCAGTTCCCGGATATCGAGATATTTCAGGAATTTCGCCAGGGTGACTGCCAGCTCGAAGCGGGTTACCGGCTTGTTACCCATGAATTTCCCGCCCGGTTCCGCTTTCACGATTTTCTTCTGGGCCAGTTCCTGAACCGCGGCATAGGCCCAGTGAGTTTTTGGCACATCGCTGAACCGGTTCTGCTGGGCAAAGACAGGCCCGGGCACCAGGACGGCGCAGCCCACCGCAAGCCCGATCATCATTCGCACCATGGAATCCTCCTTTGAAGGGTGGAGACTTTCCTGTATTTGCTTTTAATTCTCCTCCGGGCAGGGATTTCCTGCTTGAACGGCGTTGTTATTGAAAGGAAAGCGTCGCTGGCCTTTGTGGCGCTGAAGATTGCCGCGTCGCTGCGCTCCTCGCAGGCTGTAGCGACTGATTTTTACCAAAAACAAAACGGCGAAGCGCCGAATATTTCCGGCGCTTCGCCTCAATCTTTGCGACGGGATACAGGCTTCCCTCTAGCCGTATTCGGTGGGCATGCCCATCATGCTTTCCTGGAGAACGCGGATGCCCAGGTCGAGGGCGCGGCCTGTGCCGATGGCGACACAGGAGAGAGGGTCTTCGGCGATAGAGACAGGGATGCCTGTTTCCTCGACGAGAAGCTGGTCGATGCCCCGCAGGAAAGCCCCGCCCCCGGTGATTGTAATGCCCCGCTCGATGATATCGGCGGCCAGCTCGGGAGGGGTCTGCTCCAGGACGGACTTGACCTTATCGACGATCTGGGTGACCGGATCGGAGAGGGCCTCGCGGATTTCAGGGGAGGTGATCTCGATAGTTTTGGGCAGCCCGGCCACCAGGTCCCGCCCGCGAACCTCCATGGTGAGTTCCGGGTCTATCGGGTAGGCCGAGCCGATTTTGATCTTGATTTCCTCGGCGGTCCGGTCGCCGATCATGAGGCTGTAGGTGTTGCGGACGTGCCGGACAATGACCTCATCGATTTTATTGCCCCCGATCCTCAAGGACCGGCTGATGACGATACCGCTCAGGGAGATGACCGCGATATCGGTCGTCCCGCCCCCGATGTCGACCACCATATTCCCGCTGGGGCTGCTGATCGGCAGACCTGCGCCGATAGCGGCGGCCATCGGCTCCTGGATGGGATAGACTTCCCCTGCCCCGGCTTCCTTGGCGGCCTGGAGTACGGCCCGCTGCTCCACATCCGTCACGCCGGAGGGCAGAGAGACCAGAACCCGCGGCTTGAATTTGAAAACCTTTCGACCGGCGATTTTTTGAATGAGGTAGCGGAGCATTTCCTTGGTGGTGGTGTAATCGGCGATCACGCCGTCGCTCAAGGGGCGAACGGCCTCGATATTGCCGGGAGTGCGTCCCAGCATGAGGCGAGCTTCCTCCCCCACTGCCAGAATTTTACCCGTGACAATGGATTTCGCCACCACAGAAGGCTCGCGCAGTACGATCCCCTTTCCCTTCATGTAGACAACGATATTCGCTGTCCCCAGATCGATCCCGATATCCGGTACTAAACCGAACACAACTCCTCTCCTTCGACCCACTCCTGGAATCGCTGCGTCTGAGCGCCCAGGGCGCACAGCTTTTCTTCCAGGCGCTCATAACCGCGGTCGACGTGATGGAAGCTGGCGATTTCCGTCTCGCCCTCGGCCATCAGTCCCGCGATCACCAGGGCCGCCCCGGCTCTCAAGTCCGAGGCCACCACCGGCGCGCCCGTCAGTCTGGGCACTCCCTTGATAATCGCGCTCCGGCCCTCTATCTTGATATCGGCTCCCATACGGGCCAGCTCCTGGGCGTACTTGAAGCGGCTCTCATAGAGCGTTTCATTGATGATAGAGGTGCCGTCCGCCACGCTCAGCAGCGCAGTCATCGGCTGCTGCATGTCTGTCGGAAAGCCCGGGTGCGGCATGGTCTTGATGTCGGTCGCATGGGGGCGATCCGGCCCCTCGACCCGGATGCCGTTCCACTCCAGGCTGATAGAAGTTCCCGCTTCCTCTAGTTTCGACAGGACAGGCTGCATATCCTCCCAGAACGCGTTCCGGAGAAAAATATCGCCGCCGGTCGCCATGGCGGCGATGGCGAAGGTCCCGGCCTCCATCCGGTCGGGGATGATCGTGTATTCATTGCCGTAGAGTTCGTCCACGCCTTCGATCTGGAGATGCTTGGTGCCCATCCCCTGGATCCGCGCTCCCAGAGCATTGAGGAAGCGGGCAAGGTCGACGATCTCAGGCTCCTGGGCGGCGTTTTCGATGGTGGTAATGCCGCGGGCCAGGGAAGCGGTGATCATGAGGTGCGCGGTCGCGCCGACAGAGGGAAAATCGAAGTAGATATCGGAGCCTCGAAGCTGGGAAGCGGTCGCCTCGACGAAGCCGTGTTCCAGGCTGACCTGAGCGCCGAGCTGCTGGATGCCTTTGATGTGGAAATCCACCGGGCGAGCGCCGATATCGCAGCCTCCGGGAAGGGCGACCCGGGCGTAGCCCGTCCGGGCCAGGGTAGAACCGAGAACCCAGAAAGAGGCCCGCATCTTCTTGACCAGCTCATAGGGGGCTTCGCGGTTGTTCAAATAGGTCGCATCGATGGTCACGACATCGCAGCCGTTGATCTCGACGGTCGCTCCCAGATAGCGGAGCATCTCCACCATGGTATAGACATCCCCCACACGCGGCACGTTCCGAAGAACGATCTTGCCACGCGCCAGCAGCGCCCCGGCCATGATCGCCAGAGTCGAATTTTTGCTCCCGCTGATCGGAACCGTCCCTTCCAGGCGGCATCCCCCGGTAACGATAATTTTGTCCACTTCTTACGGCCTCCCAACCCGGCCCCTTTTGAGGCTCACTTCGATTTACCGGGGCGCCCACCGCCTGCGCTTCGCGATAGACCTTCCCCGGTTCGCTAGGTTTAGACAAGCCTTCGGGTCTACGGGTTCAGCCTTTTGCAGACAAAATGTGAAATTCCAACGCCTTCGGAGGGAGATGTCGGACAGAGATGAGAGCGCAGAAAGCATACGAAATCAATCCCTGCAAGACGGGCAAGATATCCGGGCACCGCCTCCGAGCGCTTTCGAAAAACCGACTGCCTTGACAACCGCCTGTCTGTCTTCTATACTTGAAGAGGAGGATATATGCAGATATATGATGCCTTGGTGATCGGTTCCGGCCCGGCAGGGGCGATGGCAGCGTACGAGATGGCCGTGCGCGGCCTGAGCGTCTGCATAGTGGAGAAGGAGAGGCTACCCCGCTACAAGACGTGCGGCGGCGGTGTGCAGGCGCGGGTGTTGAGGATGCTGCCTTTTTCCATCGACCCGGTGGTGGAGCGTGTTGTGACCGGGATGCAGATCGGTTTCGGCCTCCGCCGGCCCTTCCTTCGCTATTATGGCCAGCCGCTTATCTATATGACCATGCGCGACCGGTTCGACCGCTTCCTGACAGAGCAAGCCGTCCTCAAAGGAGCCGAACTCCGCGAGGGTATGCGCGTGGATTCGATTCGGCAGGATGAAAGTGGGGTCATCGTTTCCGGGCCGGAGGGAACCCTACAGGGACGATTCCTGGTCGGCGCGGACGGGGCCAAAGGGGTGGCGGCCCGCATGGTCGGGCTGGGGCAGGACACGCGCCGCTATGCGGCCATGGAAGCGGAGGTCGAAGTAGCGGGCGCAGCCTGTGCGGTTTTGCCCGACTGCGCCCGGATCGATTGGGGCACATTCCCGAGCGGGTATGCCTGGACATTCCCCAAAGCGGAAGTCTACTCCACCGGAGCCGCCACTCTGGAGAGTTCCAAAGTGAAGCCTTATTATGAAAAATATCTGCGTGCCTCCCTGCGAGGGTCGTCTCCATCGCTGCGCCGGTTATCCGGACATCCCCTTTGCTTCCGCTCCAAAGGCGCTCCGCTCCATGCAGGCCGGGCGCTGCTGGCCGGAGACGCCGCCGGTTTGCTCGATCCCTTTACCGGAGAAGGGATACACCACGCCGTTTTGAGCGGTCAGATAGCGGCTGCCGTTATCGGCGAAGAGGCCGGAAGAAGAACTCCCTCCCTCGCCCGCTATACGGCCAGGATCGAGGAAACGATAGCCCCCGAGATGGAACACGCCGAAATCCTCTCCCGCGTTTTCCGCCTGACCGGGCGGCAGGTGCATGGAGCCATCCACTACAACGACCGGGCCTGGAATGCCTTCTGCCGCCTTCTGCGCGGGGAGCGCACCTACGGCGACCTGCTCAGGCGTTTCGACAGCCTCCCCCAATCTTTGCACTTTTTCGGCAGGGCCGTCATGGCGGTCTGGGGGGAGTAGGAGCGGGGGTGGGATGGCGTCTGTCCGCGAGGGGGTAGGGATTAGGGTATAGAAGATAGAGAGGCGGTGCGGAGGGTTATGATCTCCTACTCCCTACCCTCTTGCGAACATTCCTGATGGGAGGCGTAGGGGCGACCCGATGGGTCGCCCTCTACCGGCATCGCCAATCGCGTTCCCGGCTCCGATCTCCTCCCCTACCGCCTCTGCTGCGGGATCCCCAGCCGCCTGTCCCTGCGGAAGCGCAGGATCGGGGTCTGGCCTTCGTTTTTCTCTTCCAGGGCGGCTATGCCGGGGAAGAAATCGAGGTGAACGACCGCCTGCCTGTCCAGCAGAGCCGACCCGCTGCCCTGCTGGGAACGGAGGCGCACCAGATCGCCCGATCCCGGAGATTCCGTGTAGGTGCGGGAGGCGCGGCCTGCCAGCCGCAGAAAACGCTCCGCTTCCTCGCGGCTCAGGCGGCCCATGGACGGCTCTCCCATCGCATCCAGGACGTACGATTTGAGCAGCTTGGGCCAGAGCTTCCGGAAGAGCGACGGGTTGGCGAACAGGTCGGCGGTCAGGATGCGCCTGCCGACCCCGACCACCACCCCTACCGCTTCCGGATAACGGGCGGGCAGGTCGTCGAACTCATCCAGGTAGGGTTTGCTCTCGGCCTGCACTCTTTCGGCATCGTAGAGCTTGGCGAAAGCCCGCGTGGGCGCGGCAGGCACCCCCAGCGATTCCTGCTTCCGGTCGATGGAATCCCAGACTTGCTGCTGGCTCCGGTGCAATCGCGCCTGGCCCCGGATGCTGCCGGCGACCGCCATCCGCTTGCTGGCGAACTGGCTCGATTGGGCCACCCAGCGACCGTGTTCCACACAGTAGACCCCAATAGCGATCCTCGGGCTGCGCGGCGGCAGGAGGGTGTCTTCGGAGATCATCCGATCCTGCTTCCCGCCGCTGATAACCTCGCCGGACATGAGAAAAACGTACCGGTCCGAACGGTTCTGCACCACAACCTGATTGACCTGGCCTCCCCCCTGCTCCGTCAGGACGAGCAGCCCCCTGTCGAGCGATTCATCCATCGTCAGATAGGGGCGGTGTGCGATGCCCTCCCGCAGAACGATGGGAAAGAGTGTCAGGTTGCCATGCGTCCTCGGGGCTTCTACCTCGACGGCGCGGAGCCATGCCTGGATCGGATCCGGACGGGGCGGCAGGATCTTCCTGTCCTGTCCCCAGACGGCGGATAAAGAGACCATCATCCAGATGGCGAATAGGATTTTTTTCATCAATAGCCACCTCCTCAACAATATTGGAGGTAGCCGAATGAAAAAGCCTTCAACAAGTGTCAATCCAGGAAAAATACAGAAGCGGCGTTCGAGGTGGTTTGATCGGCGATTTCCTCCGGCGAAACGCCTCTCAGTTCGGCGGCTTTTTCAGCGACCAGGCGGACATAGGCCGGTTCGTTGCGCCTGCCGCGGTAGGGATGCGGGGCAAGATAAGGGGCATCGGTTTCCAGGAGAAGCCTGCCGAGTGGCATCCGGCGCACGATCTCCTGGAGTTCTACGTTTTTCTTGTAGGTGAGAGGGCCGCCGATTCCCAGGAAGAAACCGGCCTCCAGACACTTTTCCGCATAGGAAAGGCTTCCGGCAAAGCAGTGGAGTACCACTTTCAACCCCTGAGCGCGGGCTGCGAGCATCTCGAAGACATCCTCTGCGGCGTCGCGGGAGTGGACCACAACCGGCATATTTTTTTGGCGGGCCAGCTCGACCTGCGCCTGAAATGCTCTGCGCTGGGCGTCCCGGGGAGACAGGTCCCGGTAGTAATCGAGGCCAACCTCGCCGATGGCGGCCACGCGCGGCGCATCGGCGAGAACCGCCAGTTCCTCCAGGGCCGCGCCATCGCACAGGGAGGCGTCATGCGGATGGATGCCGACCACAGCCCAGGCCCCCGGGATCTCCTGAGCCAATTCCGCCGCCCGGCGGCTGGAGGGCAGATCATAGCCCACCACGATGAAGCGGCTGACTCCTGCATCATGCGCGCGGCGCAGTACGGCCTGGCCGTCATTATCCAGATCGGGGTGATTGAGATGGGTGTGGGTGTCCGTAAGCATAAGAATGAAAAAGGATACAGAAAGCCTTCTGTATCCTCAACTGATGGCGGAGAGAGTGGGATTCGAACCCACGGAGGAGACTGGCCCCTCAACGGTTTTCGAGACCGCCCGATTCAACCGCTCTCGCATCTCTCCAGAGCCGTCTGATTCAATATACCAAAAGAAGCGGGAGTTTGTCAAGAGCCGGAACGGCAGCCGTTCTCGCGAATCCAAGCCTGCGGCAAAGGAATTTCCTGGATTTCCGGCGAAGTTACAGTGGGGATACGGCCAATCATCCCGCCAACTCGATTCTTCCGATGACTTGTTGACCGATTGATAGCAATTTGATATAATAGCCATATTCGTTTTCCTTTCCACGGGAGATGTCAGAACGGGCGGAGCGCCTCGCGCCCTGCCCCGGGTAGGATAGGCTTACTCGCAAGAGAGTTTTGGAGGAAATCATGCTAACTGTGCTGTTGATCAAGCCGTCGCGCTATGACGACGACGGCTATGTGGTGCATCATCAACTGGGGGTGCTGCCTTCCAACACATTGAACTGCCTGAACGGGCTTCTCCGCAAGGCGACCGAAGATATGGGCGTCGAAGCGGCCATTTACCTGTTCGATGAAACCGTGGGGCTGGTCGAGCCGGAAAAGCTTCTCAAAAAGACCGCCCGGCCCGGGATTCCCACCCTGGTCTGCCTGGCAGGAGTTCAGACGAACCAGTTCCCCCGGGCCGCGGACCTGGCCGTCCGGTTTCGCAAGGCCGGGGCGATGGTTTCTATCGGCGGCTTTCATGTCAGCGGCTCGATGGCCCTGCTGGGCATGACTCCCGAGCTTCAGGCGTTGGTCGATCAGGGGATTTCCCTCTTCAACGGCGAGGCGGAAGGGCGGCTGGAAGAGGTTGTTTCCGATGCCCTGAAAGGCGAATTGAAGCCGGTTTACGAAAGCTGTTCCCTCCCTTCTCTGGAGAAGGGATGGGCGATGCCACTGGTGGACAAGAGCCTGGCGCAAAGGTTCGTCCTGCCCGATACCGGCACGCTCGATACTTCCAGAGGGTGTATTTTCAAATGCTCATTCTGCACGATCATCAATGTGCAGGGCAATTCCATGCGGTTTCGCAGCCCCGAACTCCTGGAGAAGCATATCCGCGCTCATTACCCGGAGGTCAGGCACTATTTCTTCACCGACGACAACCTGGCCCGCAACCCTCACTGGAAGGATATCTTCGTGAGCATGAAAAAGCTGCGGGGCGAGGGCATCATGGTCTCGTTCATGATGCAGGTGGATGTACCCTCCTACCGGATTCCCGAATTCGCCGATATGGCCGCCGAGGCCGGGTGTTCGCAGGTCTTCATCGGCCTGGAAAGCCTGAACGCCACTAACCTGGCTGCTGCCTCCAAGCGGCAGAACAAGGTAGACCGCTATGACGAGATGATGGAAGCCTGGCACCGGCACGGCATCGCCGTCCACACCAGCTATATCATCGGCTTCCCCGACGACAGCATTGAATCCGTGCGCCAGGATATTCAGACCCTCATCAATGTCGTCCGGCCCGACCAGGCCAGCTTTTTCATGCTCACTCCCCTCCCCGGCTCGGTCGATCATCTCGAAAAGAAGCGCAAGGGCGAGTGGATGAGCGACGACTTCAACGAGTACGACAGTTTCCACGCCGCCGCCCACCATGAAAAGATGACGGACCGGGAATGGTTCGATATCTACCGCGAAGCCTGGAAAACCTTCTATTCCCCCGAAAACCTCATCAATATCCTGAACCGGGCCACGCCAGTAGCCTACTGGGGCATTTTCAAAAACGCGGTCTGGTATGCTTACGCCGCGCTCTGCGAGGAAGCGCACCCGATGATCACCGGGCTCTGGCGGCTCAAGGGCCGCGCCGAGCGCCGGCCCACCTTCCCGATGGAAGGCCGACTGGCTTACGCTTGGCGTCGGGTGAAGGATTCCACCGTTCTCTCCGCCCGGCTGGTGAAACTCGTCCTGATGTTCGAGCGCATCTGGCGGGCTACCTGGCTCTCCCGCCGCGCCCGCGGCCTCGGCGATTCGCTTTCCGCCGTCAAAAGCCAGCAGGCCCAGCGCGGCAGGCAGTTGCTTGCCCGCCGGGTAGCCTGGTTCACCCGATGCTCCCTCAGCCTGGGCCAGTCCCGCGCGGTCTGGGGCCGCTTCTGGAAAGAACTCCGCCAGGGCAAGGTCTGGCATCCGCGCCTCTACCTGGACGGCATCCACGGATCCATCGTCACCGGCCTGGAACTCGTGACCCTCGGCTGGCTTTTTTTGATGAATTTCGCGCTGGAGACCTAGAGCCACGCTCGGCTGGGTCATACATGCACAGTGGGAGAGGTAATTCCCTTCTTTTCTATCCCCTTTTTCCCGTTTTGGGGAGAAGGGGATATATTTTGCCTTGCTTGACGCACGATCTCCTTGGTTCGCCTTCATCAGGAAAGAAGGCAAAGGCTCACGCGAGAAGGGATTTCAGGCAGGATGTCGAACTCAAAAGGGATCAGCAATCTTCGAGGAGAAGGCATGAGTATGTCTGAACGGCCTAAAGGTTTTGCGGATGGGGCGGCCCAGTGGTTCGGGATTCTGGTTTTTCTGGCGGGCATCGGCCTGATTATCCTGACCTTTTCCACGGCCCTTCGGCTCTTCGGAGAGCCTTCGCTCCTGCTGGGGGCGCTCCAGAACCCCAAAGGGAAGCCTGCCGACAACCTGACCCTGGGCATCTTTACAGTGGTCATCAAGATTGCGATGCTGTTCGCGATGATGCTGGCCGCCTCTCTGATCGCCGCCCGGGGCATCCAGTTGTTCGGGGCGGGAGGGCGCGATGCCAGGTAGCCGCCTGGCGGCAGCGCAGCCCGTCATCGCGCTCCGCGCCGATAAGGACACGGCTTCCGAGCAGGTCACCCAGGCCATCCTGGGCGCTGCGCTGACCGTCCTGGAACGGAAAGCGGGCTGGACCTATGTCGAAATGGAAGACACCTACCGGGGATGGGTGCGGGAAGACGGACTCCAGACGGTTCCATGCCCTCCGGATTACCCCCGCCTGCCCGCGGTCAGGGTGGCGCGGCTCTTTGCAGAGGTCGCCTTGAACGGCCAAAATCTTCTTATCCTCTCCAACGAAAGCGTTCTGGAAGTTCAATCCGAGGCGTCGGACACTTATCTGACCGTACGTCTCCCCGAGGGAACGGTCGGAAGGATCGAACGGGCAGCGGTGGCGGATCTGCGCGAACCCCGCGCACCGGCCACCCGTGAAAGCCTTCCCCGGACGGCCTGGCAGTTCCTGGGCGTTCCCTACCTGTGGGGCGGAACGAGCGCCTTCGGACTGGACTGCTCGGGGTTCGTGCAGCTTGTCTATAAAATCCACGGCCTGCCGATCCTGCGCGATGCCGACCAGCAGGCCACCCAGGGCGCTCCCGTGGAATGGGACGAACTGAGGCCGGGAGACCTGATCTTTTTCGCTGGCGGAAGCGACCCGCACAACCGGCAGATATCCCATGTGGGCATGGCCTACGGCAGCGCGGAATTCATCCATGCCGCCGGTGAAGGACGCGGGGTTATCCTGACGCCTCTGGACGATCCCCGTTACCGCGAAATCTATTGGGGGGCGCGGAGATTTTTGCCTTGATGACGCGCCGCGAATTTCTAACCGACGCTGTGTTGCTCGCCGGAGCCGGCCTTTGGGCGGCAGGCGGACGGAAGGGTATCCGGAGAATGCCGAAAACGAAGCCGGATGTGGTGATCTATGAGGGCAGTTACCCGGGCTGGCCATGGATAGCGACATCCAAAGACGGAACGCTCTACTGCGTCTTCCGCGAGGGGACCGAGCATGACTACTCGGCTGTCGGCAGGGCGATGATCACCCACAGCGTCGACCGGGGCCAAACATGGTCCAAAGCGAAGATCATTATCGATGAACCCGACATCGATGACCGAAATGTGGCGATCACCGTCCTGCCCGGCGGGGAACTGCTGGTGGCTTACAACACCTATACGGCGCAGCGCAAATCACAGGCTGTCACCGTCCGGTCCGCCGATAAAGGGAGTACCTGGACAAAGCCCGAGCCGGTCGGAGACACCGAAACACGTACCCGGGCCGCGGCGGTCGTCCTGTCGAACGGGGATCTTCTCCTCCCCTATTACATCGCTCCCGGCAGCGGAGCCGTCTCCGCCCTTTCCCGCGGCAGCAGGCGAAGATGGGAAACCGCGCGTGTTCCCGATACGGAAGGCTTTATCGGGGACGAATGGGATGCCCTGGAAGTGGAGCCTGGGCGCATTGTCGGCATCATCCGCAACAGCCACCCCTTCAGCGACGGTGCTTTCTGGAAAACGGAAAGCCGCGACGGGGGCCGCACCTGGGCCGTTCCCCGCCCTACCAACCTCAGAAGCGAACGGCACACCTCCCCGGCCCAGATAACGCGGCACGGCAAGCGGCCTGTGGTGATCTACTCCGACCGCCGCATGGTTTCCGTCAGCGCCGCCCGCACCTCTGACCCCGAATACCTGCGCTGGGATGACGACCGAAAGCTCCCCTGCTACCTCTACAACCCCGACGAAAGCCCCATCCTCGACGGATCCTATCCCTGCTCCGTCCATATCGACGCCCACCGCCGGCTCATCGTAGACTACGATATCCGCCCCGAAGCGAAACGGATCACCGGTTACTTTGTCGAGTTTCCGGAGGATTGGGGAAGATAAACAGGATTTTCGCAAGCAATATCCTTGCGAAGAGTATAAGTTCTACAGCCACCTCCAAGGTAACGCCAACCAAGGAGCAGCCCCGGTCGATGCAGTCTGCGAGGAGCGCAGCGACGAAGCGATCTCCAGCGTACCAAAGACCCCAGAAGGCTCTGTCCGTTGGCGTTAGGCTGGAGATTGCCGCGGGCTTCGCCCTCGCAGACTGCATCGACCGGGGCTTTTCACTGTACCCGGATGAATCATCAGCGATGCGGTCTGCCAGGAGCGCAACCGTCATCGATGTCCTTGCAAAGAACAGCGAATCTTTGCATTGAAGATCCCGGGCATTGCTTCGTCTCCTGGCTCCTCGCAGACTGCATCGACTGTACTACACCGGGGCTTTGTCCGGCAACCCCCAGCTTCTCCTGTAATGCTGCTCCCCGAAATGATCCAGGTCGTCGGTTAAGTAAAACATCCCCCCTCCGCGCCAGCGGTTTCCCTGGGCCAGATAGTCCGCTACGGAACGCTGGAGGCTGGTGTCGCGGGGGAGGGTGACCGGGTCGAAGTCGTCTTTGAGGAAGATGAACCAGAGGCCGTCGGTCCCGCTGGAGGGGATCGGGAAGAGGTAGAGTTCCCGCTGGAAGGCGACCAGGTTGTCCGAGGAGAGTTTGACTTCCTCGAACTGGGTATTGAAAATCCAGGAATAGCAGGCGATTACCCGGAAAGGCTCGTCCGGGAAATGGGCGCGAAAGAAGGGAACGGCCCGGCGCATGGAATCGGCGCACCGCTCAGGGGTCATGCCGCCACCGGCGGGGATGTGCATATCCAGGGTGGCGTCGCCCGGCTTGAGTACGCATTCCCACTCGTCCAGAGGCAGGGAGACTGCCTGCCGGAGCGCGTAGCCTTGTGGAGCGATAGGGCAGCCGGAGACAGCGCCTTCCGTGTGAGCGAGCGACGCCTGCCAGCCGTCCGCATCCATATAGCCCTCCTCGTTGAAACAGGTTCCCTCGTTTGCCAGGGCGATCACCCGGCCTGTGGAGCGGTGACGGTAGGCTTCCAGTTGGCCCCAGAAAGGCCGGATCATGTATTCCATCCGGCCCACCCGGAAGAGCCTTCCGGCGGTGTAGTGGCGGAGCCAGTAGGCGCTGGTGACCGTAAAACCGAGCCGCCCCTTCGTCATGCGCCCGTAGTTTCCGGACATGCAGGCGATTTGACGGCAGGTATCTCGCGTAATCTCCTCCGAAACCCCTATCCGGCGATGGACCGCTCGCACCTGTGGGATCATCCCCATCGCCACCAGCAGGTAAAGAATCCCTCCCGATTCTCCCAGTATCCGCTCCAGGCCGGGCCAGCGGCCCATCTCATTGTAATCGAGATGCTCGAAGAGGAGCCGGTAGCAGTGCCCGGCGAACAGGCGGAGGGCTTCGTTCTTGCGGATGCGCCGGGCGGTTTCGAGCAGAACCGGTTCCGCCGCCTCATCGAAGCCGCACCAGGCGCGGCTCTCTCGAATCTGCTCCTCCTCCAGAAAGAAGGGGGGTTGCCCTTCCAGCGCGGCCCTGGATTCATCCCAGTGGGGCCGAAAAACCTCCAGGCTGCATGGCTCCCTGATTTCGGAGAGCAATCGCTCCAGGGTCATTCTTTCACTCTCGTCAGTTTCCAGACATCAGGGGTCATATTGTTCCCTGCGACGACCCACAGGGCGTTTCGATAGGCGAAGAGGCTGGAGGCATGGCGCGGCGGCCAGGGCGTGCCGGGAACCTCATGCCAGCGAACGCCGTCCGCGGACCACCAGACATCGGCTCGGTTGGACTGGTTCCATCCTTCCAGCACCCACATCTTGCCGTCGAACACGGCCACATCATGGTACTGGCGGGGATGCCAGGGGGCTTTCTCCAGATGCCGCTGCCAGTGAACGCCGTCCGCGCTGCTCCACACATCGTTATAGAAGTTGCGGTAGGGCTGGCCCGGGGTGTCATAGGTTCCGCCGCCGAGAATCCACATGCGTCCCTTGAAGACCGCGCTTCCCCCGATCATCCCTCGGGGCGACCAGGGCGCTTTCTCCAGAACCCGCTTCCACTGGATGCCGTCCGAGGAGCGCCAGACATCGTTATAGAAGGCTTCCTCCGCCGGGCCGAACTGGGGCAGGGTCTGCCCGCCCATCACCCAGATCTTATCCTGAAACGTCACGGTGTAATGTAGCGCCCGCGGCCCCCAGGGAACCTTCTCGACGGCCCTGTCCCAGTGAACGCCGTCCGCGCTGCTCCAGACATCGCTCTGGTAATGCCCCTGAATCGGGTCTCCCCCGACGATCCACATCTTTTTGCGGTGTACGACATACCCGGCGGTATGCCGCCCTTCCCAAGGAGCCTGCGGGTTTACCAGCGTCCAGTCTTTGCCGTCATCGGTGGCCCAGACCTCGCTGTTGCAGATACGCGGGAAATACACCTTATCGCCCGGGTTCCAGCCGCCCAGTAGCCACATCTTGTTCTGAAACACCAGCGCCCCCGCCCCGTCCCGCGCGGCAAAAGGGGCGCTGTCGGTCACGCAGACCCACTGGTAGCGCGGGAGCGCGGCGGTTTCTTTCTTTGTAGGGTTCATAGAAGGTTTCCTTGTGGTTAGAGACGGCCTGCGATTCCCGGCAGGCCGTTTGACATCTCCGCTGCCGGAGGCCGCATACCCTGTCGAGTTCTCACTGGTCAGCAGCGTCAAAAAAGCAAGAAGAATTGACAAGGGCCTCGACATGATGATCCTTTCATCGCTTGAACGTAAAACGCCCCGAGTTTCATGCTCTCTGGCGAAATCAACCCTGCCCTTGCGAGGAGCGTTAGCGGCAAAGCCATCTCCGAAGCGCAAGGCTGCCGAGAAGTGAAATCTCTTCGCAACGACATCGGGATTTACCCGGCAAAGGCTTTCGTGACGATATCCCATGGGCTGTAATGATCAATTTATTCCACGCAGAAGACGACGATTCCTTCGCCTTCCGACTGGCGGACGCGATCCAGTACGCGGAGAAACTTTTCGGGCGGCCGGGGACCGGCAGGGTCTTCTTCATTATAGAGGGAATTGACGGCGAACCCGATCAGCAGGCTCCGGTAATCCCGCGCCCACTCTTTCTGGGAGCGGATGCTTTCGGCGAGCAGGTTCAGGTAGTACTCGAAGGCACCGGGGATGTGGCCCCGGTAGTCCATCGGGATGCAGATGTCCACATAGGGCGGGAAGGTGCGCCAGTCCTGGCCGATGAACCTGCCGCTGCGTACAGGATTCTTGAAGATGGCTGCCGAAAACTCCATCCGCGGCCTGACCTCCCGCACGGCCTCTGCGGTCATCCGGGCAAACTCCTTGACCCAGTGCATCCGGTAGGCGTAAAAGAAATAATCGAGGTCGTACGCCCGCCCTGGAAAAAGCTGCCCTCCAACAGGAAACGGCTCTTGAAGGCGCGGCTCAGGCGACCCCAGTTGGCGGGCAGCGCCTTCGGGCTTTGCTCCCAGTGCGATTCCAGATACGGACGGTCGTAGAGCGCGCGATCAAAAGGTTTCTGCGGATAGCTTTCGGAGACGAACCCGCTGAACTTCGGCATCTGCTCCAGGCAGTAATCGCAGAAGCAGTATTGATCCGGGGCCAGGTCGCCCGGATAGCGGATATAGTCGCGGTGGATCGAATCCACCTCATAGCGTTCCGCGAATTCCCGCATGAGGGGAGCCAGCCATTGATCGGTATAGCCGGGCCTTCACGCCGGGCACATCCAGAGCGCCCCGAACCGCTTTCCTCTCAGGATTTCTTCGGAAGTGGTTCGCCCGGCGGCATCCTGCATCGCCCATTCGGGATGTGCGCGGTAGGCCGCTCCTCGCTCGCCTTCATAGTAATCGATCATCCAGGCATGGAACTGCACGCCGCGCTTCCGGCGCTCTTCCAGCAGGGCAGCAGGCAGGTCGAAATCGTTATACCCAGAGGCCACCGCCTCCGGGAAAAGGGCGCTCGGCCAGTAGAGCAGCCCGTTCCCGCCCTTCAGATGCACAAAAAGGGCGTTGATACCCGCCCGCTGAATTTTGTCCACATACGCCGCCACCGATTCTCGCGTCCAGCCCATCCCGCCGACACCGCACCAGACGCCCCGCGCTGCAAATGAGGAATAATCCGCCATTCGTGATTCCTTTCCGCGATAGCTTGCGCTTTTTGTATTTTATCAGGACTTTTGCTCTTGTAGGGGCGAACCTATGTGTTCGCCCCAGGCACAGGGCAGACACGCAGGTCTGCCCCTACCGGTCGCCCCATCCGGGGGACAAAGCCAAAGTCCAAATAGATTTGTGGTGCGATTGACATAGGGTATCCCGTTGTGGTAGACTCCATCCATGATTACTTATGCCCACTTAACCCGACATCCTGCGGCAGCCCCCAGCCTCATTGGCATGACGCTGCCCGCCTTCGAGGCGCTGTGGGCTGATGTTGAACCCGCGCATCGGCAGCGCCTCCGAGTCAGCCCGCTCAGCAAACGGACGAAGGCTGCGTGCCAGCGGGCGGTGGGGGCGGGGCCGAAGTATCGCTATGCCCTGCGGGACCGATTGTGGCTGACCTTGTTCTGGCTGAAGGTCTACACGACCTATGAGGTGATGGGCTTCTTCTATGACCTGAACAAGACCCATGTCGAAGACATCCTCCAAGACATCCTGGCGACCCTGGCGACGCTTTCGACTTTTGTGCTGGAACACCCGGATCCCTCCCGCCGGAAACTGCACTCGGTGGGGGAGGTGATGGACGCCTTTCCCGAGATACGTTGGGTGATCGATGCCACTGAGCAGCGGATCCAACGGCCCCAGAGTACGAAGGATAACGACCGCCAGAAGCCGTATTATTCCGGCAAGAAGAAGGCCCACCCCCTCAAGACCCAGGTCGTAGTGGCTCCCAATGGTCAGATCGGCGCGGTGTCGGAGAGCGTGTCCGGGGGGAGCCCCCATGACCTGACCCTGTTGCGCCAGACGCACCTGATCGAACGGTTGGCCCCCGACGAAGGGGGCATGATGGACAAGGGCTATCAGGGCCTCCAGAAGGACTATCCGCAACGGCGTCTCTATCTGCCTTTCAAGGCGCGACGGGGCCATCCCCTCACTCAGGACCAGAAAGCCGACAACCGCCAGTTGGCCCGGTATCGGATCGTGGTGGAACACACGCTGGCCCAGATGCAGCACGTTGGCGTGTTGGCTCAGGTCTATCGCCAGGATCGGGACGGGCACAGCCAAGTCGTGCGGGTGGTGGCGGGGCTGGTCCAACGGCGTATTGAGAGGCACCGTTGAAAGTCTACGCCGCTAACTGAAAATGTCAAGGTTCTCAAAGACGCACATCAACCCGAATACTATCACACCACAAGTCTATTATAGAGAAAACCTCCTTCAACAGCGATATCGATACAGTCTGTGAGGAGCTTTAGCTTTGCGGTAATCTCCAGGGTTTCAAACGCCGACAGAGCTTCGTTCTTTTGCCAGTCTGAAGATTGCTTCGCTTCGCTCGCAATGACATCGATAGGACGCTATGCCCTGGCGTAAGTCCCGATATATTTCGTTTTGTCCTGTCGAGTTCCTCCCGGCCTGCTTGCAAAGGTATTGACAATACATGATGGAAGGATTATACTTGTTGTGTCTCTGTGGTATTTGCCGCACATCCGAACCGCCGTTCGCTGTTTTCGTCAGGGTTAAAAATGGCTGCTCACAAAACGCTGCAACGCGACTATATCTTCCATGCTTTTACGCAAAGCCTCTGCGGGGAATGCGAAACGCCGGCCCCGGCCAAGCTGATCCTTCAGGAGGGGCAGGTTCGGCTCCTCAAACGCTGCCCCTTGCATGGAGAGCAGCGGGAACTGCTGGAAGAAGACGCCGGCTGGTATCTGAACCGCTACGCCTTCGACAAGCCCGGGAACTGCGTCGCACCGCAGACGCCGGTTCGATATGGCTGCCCCGACGACTGCGGCCTCTGCCCGGATCACGAGCAGCATACCTGTATCGGGGTGCTGGAGATCACCGGAGCCTGCAACCTAGGCTGCTCGGTGTGCTATGCCGACGCGGGGCCGGGCGGCCCGATGCCTCTGAATATGGTTTCACGGATATTGGCCTCGTATCAGGAATCCGAAGGCAGCCGGGCAGAGGTGCTTCAACTGAGCGGTGGGGAGCCGACCCTGCACCCGGATGTGCTGGATATCGTCGAGATGGCCCAGCAGGAGGGCATCCGGCATGTCATGCTCAACACCAACGGGCTGAGGATTGCGGAGGACAGAGCGTTCGCGGAGGCGCTGGGCCGTTTCCAGGGCGGCTTCGAGATTTACCTTCAGTGCGACGGGCTGGAGGCGGCGACTCACCGAAAGCTGAGAGGCCAGGATCTGACCGAGATCAAAGCCCGCGCCCTGAGCAATCTGGCCGAGTTCCGTGTGCCGGTCACTCTGGTGGCGACGATCTGCAACGGGGTGAACGACCATGAGATCGGGCGGCTGGTGGAATTCGGCATCGGCCAGCCGTGCGTTCGGGGGATCAACTTCCAGCCGATGGCCTTTTTCGGGCGCATGCTTCCAGCGGACCGGGAAAATCGGATCACTTTGACAGGTATTTTGAGGCGCATCGAGGAACAAACCGGCGGGCTGATTGGCCGTCAGGACTTCGTTCCCCTCCCCTGCGATACCGACCGGGTGGCTTTCACCTATCTCTACCGGCGGGGGAAGGCGTTCAAACCCCTCTTTCGCCCGGCCCAGGTGCGGCAATTCCTGCCTCTCGTCAGAAATACGCTGGCTTTCTATCAGGAAGACTTCACTCGGGATATGGCAGGCGACCTCCGGTCGGCAAGCGGCCTCTGTTCCTGCGCGAGCTTTCTGAAAGCGGCCCTGCCCCTCCTGCCGCTGAAAGCCCGATCCCTGGCCTCCGGGGACACCGCCCGCTTCCTGAATGAAGAGACCTTCCGCATCACGGTCACTTCCTTTTCAGACCGCTACAATTTCGATATGCGCTCCATCAAAAAAGAGTGCGTCCATATCCTGACCCCCGACCTTCGCAAGATTCCCTTTTCGGTATACAACATTCGCTATCGGAGCCGGTATGCATCCGCCTTTCCAGAGCTATACGAAAATGCTGGAGACTCCGCAGAGCGTCTTTGAGCTGGCAGCCGTTGCCCTGGTTCAGTTGTGCGTGGCGGCGGTTCTGATGGCCGTCCTGCTGAACTTCCTGTCGGCCCACACTTCCGGTCGGGTCGCCCGGAAGCAGAAAAGCCCGGTGGCGACCGGCTCAATGCTGGCCTTTTTCCTGAGCTATTACCTGATCGTCCACAACCGGATCGCCGTTGTCCGGCTGGAGAGCCTTCTGTGGCAGGATGTTTTAATTGCGGTCGGTCTCGCTGTGATGATCCTGGGAACGCTGGTGAACCTGATGGGCCGCCTCCGACTGGGATCGAACTGGGCCAACCAGGTCACGGTCTATACCGACCAGACGCTGGTAACCGGCGGAGTCTACGGGATCGTGCGCCATCCCCTGTATGCCTCTCTCATCTGGATGTTCTACGCCGGAAGCCTGATCTACCGCAACTGGGGCGCTTTCCTGGCGACCTCGCTGATCTTCCTCCCGGCCATGTTCCTCCGCGCCCGCCAGGAGGAAGCCTTCCTGGTCGAGCGATTTCCCGACTATCCCGCCTACCGCAGCCGCGTGGGCATGTTCTTTCCGAAAATAACAGGAGGTCGCAAAGATGCTGTCCGTTAAACCCGTCTCCGTCTCGCGGTTCGGCTTCGCTTTCTGCCGCTATACCGTGACCCTGTTCCTCTGGCTGGCCTTTTTCACCCGCACCCGGGAGCCGATCCTGGCGGCTGCCGTCGTTATGGCGCTGTCGGCTGTCCTGACAGTAAGACGCGCGCCCCTGATCGCGCTCTGGAACATCAGCCTCCAGCGGTTTTTCCCGGGGCAAACGGTCATGCTCGATGAACACGCCATGCGCTTCGCCCATACTCTCGCCACCGTGATGCTGGCCGCCACCCTCGCCCTCCTTTACGGCGGCTACGATCACCTGGGCCGGGTCTTCCTGATGTATATCGCTGCCTTCAAGACCATTGGAGCGGTCGGGTTTTGCCCGGTTTCCCGGCTCTACGGCTGCCTGTCCGGCCAGGGCGGGTGCTGCGGGCTGCTGGGGCGCTCCTCGCATGAATGAGGCCTGGGGCGTCAGGCCGGTTCTCTTCCACCTCGGGGGCCTAGACGTTGCCTCTTACGCGGTTTTCATGACCCTGGCTCTGGCCGCCGCAGCCGTCCTCTATGCGCTGGAATCCCGGCGTCAGGGCCAGAAGGAAGATGCCAGCCTCAATCTCCTGATAGCCGCGGTCGTCGGAGGCGTCCTGGGATCCAAAATACCGGTCTGGTTAATGGCATTCGGGCAACTGAAGGCCGGTGCGATCAGCATGGAGGCCGTCCTGTCCGGCAGAACGATTCTGGGCGGGCTTGTCGGCGGCGTGCTGGCGGTGGAGATCGTCAAAAGGCGGATGGGCCTGGCCGGGCGCACCGGCAACCTGTTCGCGCCCAGCCTCGCGCTGGCCGTCTGCATCGGGCGGGTCGGCTGCTTTCTGCGCGGCTGCTGTTACGGCGTCACCACCTCTCTGCCCTGGGGCATCGATTTCGGAGACCATCTCATGCGCCACCCGACCCAGCTTTATGAATCGCTCTTTGCGCTCGGGCTGTTCGCTTATCTCTGGCAAACCCGGCGGCGAACTCGAACCAGAGGGCTGCTCTTTGCCCGCTTCATGCTGTCGTACGCCGCCTTTCGCTTCTTCGAGGAGTTTTTACGGGCCGGGCCGAAAGGCGCTTTCAGCCTGACCGCTGCCCAGTGGGTTTGTGTGTTGATCGCAGGTTACTATTTCACGCTACTGCGCCATATCAGGAAAGGAGAACCCTATGGAGCTGCCACCCGATCATCAACAGCCGCCCGAGAGAAATGAACTGACGACCGGCCAGAAGATAGGGCATTTTCTGGCGGGATTGTTCGGAATCTGGTTTGCCGACTTTTTGATTGTTGCGATAGTCGGTGGGTTGAGCTCCATTGGGGACTATGCAATTCTTTTCTTTGCTGGTAGCGCCTTCATGCTTTTGTTCAATATCGCCATCATCGTTCGCCTATATAAAGGTCTATACCGTTTCATCGCCATCGGAATGATCGCAGGATTGATCTTGCCTGCGCTGGCATTCGGAGCCTGTTATATGGCGTTGAGTACAATGCGGTTTGAATAATCTTGCGGCCTGAACGGAGAAATCGGAATCCTCGCCGCTCTGGTTGCGCCGTTTCTCATCTTGGGAGCCTGCGCCATCGCATTTTCCCGGTTTGTCCGAACCCCCTCCTTGCAGGAAAAATCAGCCACCGAAATCAACAATCTCTATGATGAACACCGATAAAGACCTTATCCTCCTGGGCCACGGCGGGGGCGGGCAGTTGATGCAGGAGATGATCGCCCGGCTCTTCCGCCCGGCTTTCGACAATCCGGCCCTTCTGACCGGAGACGACAGCGCCGTTCTGGAAGTGCCCGCCGGACGGGTCGCTTTCACCACGGACAGCTTTGTGGTGACGCCTCTCTTCTTCCCAGGCGGCGATATCGGGCGGCTGGCCGTCTGCGGCACGGTGAACGACCTGTCAACCTCCGGGGCTGTCCCCCTGGCGATGACCGCCGCCTTTATTCTGGAGGAAGGGTTACCCCGCGCCTCCCTGGAGAGAGCAGTGGTCTCCATGCAAAAGGCGGCAGCGGAGGCGGGCGTTCCCATCGTCACAGGCGACACCAAAGTGGTGCCCCGGGGCGGAGCGGACGGCATGTTCATCAACACTGCGGGTATCGGGGTCATACCGGAAGGGGTTTTCATCTCCGGCCAGAACGCCAGGCCGGGCGATGTCGTCTTCATCAACGGAACTATCGGAGATCATGGCATGGCAATCCTGGCCCGGCGCGAGGGACTCCCCTTTAGAACCTCCATCGAAAGCGATGCGGCCCCTTTAGCGGGGCTGGTTCAGGCCCTGATCGCCGGAGGGGTCGTTCCGCACGCCTTGCGCGATCCGACCCGCGGGGGGCTGGCCGCCGCCCTCAACGAAATTGCCCGCCAGTCCGGGGTGGGAATCGGACTGGACGAACCTGCGCTGCCCTTCAAGGAATCTGTCCGGACAGCCTGCGAGCTTCTCGGGATGGATGCGCTGCACCTGGCAAACGAGGGAAAAATGGTTATAATAGTGGCCCCCGAGGATGCAGGCCACACGGAAGCGATCCTGCAAAGGCACCCCTACAGCAAAGAGTGCGCCCGGATCGGGCAGATTGTAGAAGACCCGGCCCGGCGGGTCTATATCCGAACGGCTTACGGCAGTTCGCGGCTGCTGGATGTTCCCCTTGCCGATCCTCTGCCGCGGATATGCTGAGACATAGGCAGCTTTTGCACGGGGTATCGATGCATCAAGGCGATTTTTCAGGCTGCCGGAAGGAAAACGAGGCCCCTGCACCGTATGTTGAATGTATGAAGGAGGAGCGAAGGATTTTCCTTGAATTTCTACATCGGAGATAGTTCGGCTCTCGCTGAGGCACAAAAATAGGGCGCCTGATTTTCAGGCGCCCGGGCAGGGCTGTTATCGCTTAAGCAGTTCGTCCAGAACGTTGTAGCTGATCTCGTCCCAGAAGCTTTTTTCGACTGGGCGAGGCGGAAGCCCTGCTGACTTCTGCTTGTATTGCTCCCAACTTTCTGCCTGGCTCGCATCCCGGCACCGCTGACAGAGGAAGGCTATCCGGGCACCGGCCAGCCATTGAGGGATGTTCTGCACCGGCGATTGGCAGCGTGTGCAGAGTATCTGGGCCATAGGCATCCCTCCTTATGACCTGGTTTGTATATACTCTGGTTATTCCACTTTTGCCGCTGTTTTGATATGGTTATTTCCGTGACGGGCAAAAGCCGCGCAATCGCAAGGGGGCCTTCGTGAACGAGACTTTGCCGGACAAGTCGGAAATCCGGATCATGGTAGTCGATGACGATCTCATCTACGCCGAGATGATCACGACTGCCCTGAAGATGGAGAACTACCAGATTGTCGAAGTGCATTCCGGGGCCGAAGCATTGCAAGCGGCGACGGCGAACCAGCTCGATCTGGTGCTGCTCGATGTCACCATGCCTGGTCTGACAGGTTATCAGGTCTGCCGCTCCCTGCGCGAAAACGAGACGACTCGCTTCGCCCCCATCATTATGGTTACCGGCCTGACAGAGACGGAAGATAAGGTCGCAGGGCTGGAGGCGGGCGCGGACGATTTCCTGACCAAACCTGCCAACCTGGCAGAGCTTCTGGCCCGCGTCCGGTCTCTGCTCAGGATCCGTTTCTTGATGAAAAAGCAGCGCGAGAACGACCTGGTGCAGGCGGACCTGCGCCGGAAACTGGAGATCGAGCAGGTGCAGCTCGAAGAGGAGACCAAGCGCCGGCAGTTTTACAAGGATGTGATTTACGCCGTCACCAGTGGCAAGCTGATCCTCCTTGAACCGGACGAAATCGATAAGCTTTACGAATCCAACGATACCGTTTCCAATATGATGATTTCCGAAAGGCAGGATCCCGGGCGGGCGCGTCAGATGGTGGAAGAGATCGCCCGGCAATCCGGTATGGAGGACGACCGGGTGAGCGATCTGGTGGTCGGCGTCTCGGAGGCCACCACCAATGTGCTGAATCATGCGGGCCGGGGCAGGATAGAAGCGCAGCGGCGTTCCGACCGGCTTCAAATATGGATCCGGGACAACGGGCCGGGCATCGCGTTCCCGGACTTCCCCAAAGCCGTGCTGATGCGCGGATTTTCCACCCGCTTCTCACTGGGGCTGGGCTATACGATGCTTCTCAATCTGGTGGACCGCATATACCTTTCCACCGGCCCATCCGGGACGACGGTGGTACTCGAAAAGACCCTTCTCACCCCTGACTACGAACCGAGCCTGGTCGCTCTCCTGTCCGCCTGGCCCGATCTTTGAGATGCAGCCCCGGATCGAAGAGATCACCTACCCCAGTTCCATCGATCCACTGCCCCGTCTGGAGGCCGCGGTCGCTTATCCCCTCGGAGCGGAAAACCTTCCCCTCGTGCTTCTGATGCATCCGGACATGCCCGGAACCCGCGCCGAACTGCTGCCTGACATCGAGCGCCTGGCCCGGCAGGGGCTGTTCGCCGCCGCCGTCAGCCTGCGGGGGCGCGACGGCTCGGACGGCCAGCCCGATGTTAACGGGCGGGAAGCCTTCGATATTTACGATGCCGTCCTCCACCTCCGGCGGCGGTACGCGCCCATCGTTTCCCCCGACCGGGCGCACGGCATCGGCTACAGCTCCGGCGGGGCGAATGTGTTGGCCTGCGCCCTGCGCTTCCCCGACTTCCTCGTCAGCGTCCACGCCTTCTTTCCCCCGACCGACTGGCGGGCCTTTCTGGAAACCATGGACAGAGAGCGATTCGCCGCCACGCTCGGTAAGGAGGGTATAGAGGAAAGGCTGGCCGCCATCCGTTCCTTTATCGGAGGCAGCCCGGAGGAAGCGCCGGAACGCTATCGGGCCAGAAACCTCCTTCGGGCGGTCGGCAACAACCGGCAGATCCCCATCCAGCTTTTTCACGATGCGGAAGACCGATTCACCCTGCCCTTTCTTTCCGAAAGCTACCTGGCTCGCGCCTGGGAGCTGAGCATGGCGAACGTCTCCCTTTTCCTGAGCCGCCGGGGCGACCGAGAGCGGTATCTGCACGCCCGCCCCTCGGCCTGGAAGGGTCTTGTAGAGGCGGAGCGCCACTTCATTCCGCAGATATTGCAGCGCGTTTGGCCTGCGCCCGTTCTCCCACCCGAAGGCGCGCTGACGGTCTTGGGCTATCTGAAAACGAAACGCTTTGAAATCTGGCTGGGCGAGGGAACCAAAAGCACAGCGGAGGTAGCCTACCGGCTGAAGAAGGATACGGCGGAGTTCTCTTTCCGCCCGGCGGAGGGCGGCGAGGCGCTTTCACATTACCCGCGAATCGGTGTCAATTTCATTGATGATTCCGCTCGAAATGTGGAATAACCCTATATTCGGATTTCAGAAGGCTGCCAAGAATACGAGGGGGAGAGGTGGATGATTCGTGTTTTAATTGCCGACGACAACCCTAATGAGCGCAAAGAGCTGAAGTATCTTTTGCTCTCCCGGTCGTTCTCGGTGGTGGACGCTGTGGTGACAGGGCGGGAGGCGGTCGAAAAATACAAGGAGACGAAGCCCGATGTGACCATCCTTGATGTCACTATGCCGGGCATAGACGCCTGCTCTGTGATCCGGGAACTCCAGTTCCTCGATTACGAGGCCAAAGTGATGGTATGCGGCAGCCGAGGCCAGCGCAGCCTGATTGTGGAGGCCCTGGGCGCGGGGGCCTCCCATTTTATCCTCAAACCCTACCATGAAGATACCGTCGTCCGCACAGTGAGAATGTGCATCGGATCGTAAAGTAGTCCCTAATTAGGATTACCGTATTATCCGCATCCGGCTCAGAGGCCAGAAGATCAGCATGGCTTTGCCCAGAACCCGGTCTCTGTCCAGCATACCCCATTCGTGGCTGTCATTGCTGTTGTTCCGGTTGTCGCCCATCACGAAGAGCTTGCCGGGAGGGACTTTTGCAGGGCCGAACGGGTAGACCGGCTCTTCGAGAATGTACGGCTCGGTGAGAGGCTTGCCGTTTCTGTAGGTCTTGCCCTCTTCCACCTTGATCTCATCGCCGGGCAGCCCGATGAGCCGCTTGATGAAGGGCTTCTCGTCCGCGGAGACTTCTTTCGGGGATTTGAAAACCACCACATCACCGTGTTTCGGTTCGCTGAAGCGGTAGATAAATTTGTTGACAAGGATGTGGTCGTCTTCGAGGAGGGTTGGGTGCATGGAGCCGGAGGGGATGTAAAACGCCTGAACGATAAAAGGCCGGATGATCAGAAAGACCAGGACAATAGCGATCAGCGCCGATTCCACAAACTCTCCGGCAGACGAGGCGGCCCCTTCCGGGATCGTCTGCGCCCGCCCCAGATAGACGATGCCGATCCTCAGCGCCGCCAGGCCGAGAACCAGCACGATCACCCACTCGATACTGATGTTGGCTAGCCATTCCATGAATGGTCAGAACTCCTTTCGCACCGCCAGCCAGTTGCTATCAATATAACCCACAGGGGCAGACCGCATGTCCGCCCCTGCTCCTGTCAGGTCAAAGGTAATAAATTCGGTCCTTATATTCGTCCAGCATCCGGCGGTTGTATTCGTCGCCACCGTCCAGGTTGCCGCTCATATAGATCGGGGGAGCGACGCCGCGCTCCGATAGGTCGGCGACCGCCTGAACGATCATGGCGTCCAGGAGGGCGACCGAGGCCAGCGTGGAAACCGGGCCGACCTTCTGCGCGACGCCGGGAATCTCCAGGAGGGCGTCTCCGGCGTCGGCCTCGTTATCGAGAACCAGGTCGGCGATCTCGAAGAGGCGCTTGCCGCTCCTGTGCCGGGAGGACACCGAACCGGAATAGGGCATGGAGGTGATGGCGATGACTGTCATGCCGCGCTCTTTGGCTTCCAGGGCCATCTCCACCGGAACGGCGTTCCGCCCGGATGTAGAAAAAAGCAGCAGGACATCACCCTCTTTGGCGGGAGTGCCGTCCAGGACGATCTTTGCCAGGCCCTCCATCCGCTCGATCTGGGAAGTCTGGAGAACGGGCCGGTAGTCCAGGGTCAGCCCCGGCGCAAAGATGGCGTTGACCAGCATCAGCCCCCCGGCTCGGTAGTAGATTTCCTGGGTCATGATGGAAGCATGGGAGCAGCCGAATGCGAACAGGCTGTGGCCGTTCTCGATGGCATCGGCCAGCAGTTTCGCCCCTTCATGAACCTTGCCCATCTGGGTTTCCCTTACCCGCTGAAGATGGGCCAGCATCCTGTCGTAATAACGCTCTGCGTACATGAGATCAATCCTCTCGTGATGAGTTATTCCCTGCTTCCAGGTTGTGAATCACATGCTTTTCCAGGGAAACGCCGATGACGCGCAGAGCCTCCAGCGCCGCTCCCCCCACCGGCTCCAGTCGAGCGAACGACCAGAAGGCTTCCGGGGCGATCCTGTGGATATGCGCCATCGCCGTCCGGCGGACGATCCCGAGCGGGGCGTCCCCCCGGAAGACGCCGCCGATCCCGCTGACCGGGAAGCGTTCGCTCTCCCAGCCCATTTTGCGGATCACGCCGCAGGCGGAGCGCCCGTACTCCCGGCCTGCTTTCTCCAGGGTCAAAACGGCGACCTCATCGCCCTCCGAGGCGGCCTGAAAGACCAGGGGGCACAGGGACCCGATCACCGGGCGCGGCATCGAGCCGTCATAGGCTTTCAGAACCAGGCGGCTCATATCGCCGATGCCCAGATGATCCAGGATGCGGCGAGTCAGCGCGGTGGGCGGGAGCATCCCGTCCTCGGACCGGCAGATGGCTTTCAGGGCGTGCCAGGCGATATAGTAGCCGCTGCCTTCGTCGCCCAGGAGCGGCCCCCATCCCCCGCAGTGTCCGGTCCGGCCCGCCCTGTCCCGGGCATGCGCCCAGGAGCCGGTCCCGCCCAGCAGCGCCAGGCCCGGCTCATCCATCAGAGCTGCCTTGAAGCAAATATCGATTTCGGCGCGGGGATGTACCGGCACATCGCCGAGATACGAGCGGACAGCCCCGGCGACCGCCCTCCGGTCGCCCAGGGTGGCCGTCACCACGGCGGCGATATGAGGCCGGAGGCCGTCGCGGCCTGTCAGGATACCGGCCAGCGCGGTTTTGACCGATGCCTCGATCTCCTCAAGCGAGTTGTCCAGGCTGCTGACCGGCCCGCCCCGGCCCGTGCCGAGGATGCGCCCCTCCTCATCCGCAAGGGCGCTGATGACCTTGGTGCCGCCTCCTTCGAGGCCGATGACATAGCGCATCAGCCGCCGCCCGGCGAGGCAGCGCCCGCCATCGAAACTATCGGTCCCAAACCCAAGGAAACCAACCCGACATCCTTCCTGAAAGGCGTTCTTCCGGACACCCTGTTCCAGTGTAAGTATAGCACTTCCTTTTTTCGGTTGTCAACCGAAAGGAACCTTCCTCACTCAAAGCGAAAACAAGGGGAGAATAATTCCCAGGAGCAAGAGATGCCCGACCCTGTTTTAATCGATCTGGCTTATCAGGTGCGCGAACTGGCGGCAAGCCCGGAGCACCGGGAGCGGCGGAGGCTGTGGGCGGGGCTGCACGATCTGCGCCCCTCCAGGGCGCTGGTCAGCTACGCCATGTATAACCACGTCTGGGCCGACGAGATAGCGCCGCCGGGGGCCTTTCGCCGCGCCGGAGGGCTGGCCCGGCATCTGGAATTGCAGCTTCGGGCGAGACTATGGAAGGCGGCTGCCATCCCGGACGATGAACCGGTTCTGGAAACCCTCTGGCTCTGGACGCCCCATCCCGCCGGGGAAGACCGGCTCTGGGGCGTCGCGCTCCCGGTTCACCGTCCCCATGGAGTCGGTTCCTACAAGCCGATCCCGCCCATCCGCGAGGAGAACGACCTGGACAGGCTGCATTTCCCACCCTATGAAGAGGATTCGGCGGCCAAGCGGCAGTTGGAGGAAGAGGCCCGCGAACTGGTCGGCGGCGTCCTGCCGGTGAAATTCCACACCGATGAGCTGCACTTCGGCCCCTTCGAGTGGGCGGTCAGAATGCGTGGAATGGACAACCTCCTTTACGATGTCTACGACCGCCCGGAGTTCGTTCACCGGCTGATGGATTTCCTGACCTCCGGCATGATCGCCTACCACCGTGCGCGTGAGGCTGCCGGGGCGGTAGACTCCGAAGGCAGTTGGGGCTTCCATATGTATTATGACGACATCCCCTCCGGCAGCGCCCACCGGCTGACGGACTGCTGGGCCTATGTTCACGCCCAGTCGGCGGCATCCTTCTCCCCGGCCATGTATGCGGAGTTCGTCCAACCTTACAACGAGCGGATCGCTTCCCTCTTCGGCAAAATCTACTACCACGGCTGCGAGGACCTATCGCAGAAGTGCGCCATCATCAAGAACCTGCCGAACCTGCGCCTCTTCCACGTCGGCCCCTGGACGCCCATAGAGCCTGTGGTGAAATGCCTGGGAAGCGGTTTCGCCCTGGAAGTCCACTCCCACCCGACCAATGCGCTCTTCAGCTTTTCGCCGGAGGAAATCCACCGGGACCTGGAGGAACGCCACCGGGCGGCGCAGGGCGTGCCCCATGTCCTGAAACTGTGCGATGTGGAAACCGTGGGAGAGCGGGGCGACCGTCTGCGCCTGTGGGCCGAGCTGGGCCGGGAGGTGGTGGAGGCAGGGTAAACGGCGGAAGGATTATTCCGTGAAAAACCAGTTGACTTTCATCGGATTTTCTGCTATAATAGAGCCACAAGATGGGTTATTCCGGCGTTCCTCGGTAGCTCAATCGGCAGAGCGGGTGGCTGTTAACCACTAGGTTTCAGGTTCGAGTCCTGACCGAGGAGCCATATTATATCGGTTTATTCATATTGAATTTTTATACCTCGATGGAATTTCCATCGAGGTTTCCGTTTCTTATAGAAGCGATGCCCTTGGAATGTCAGATATGGAGCCTATATGCCGTCTACGGAAGAATCATATCGGGTCGCCGCGAAAGAGCATCTTGAGAGAGCTCAAAATCTGTTTAACACCGAGTCATATTATCTGGCGCACTACCTGGGCGGGCTTGCTATAGAATGTCATCTGAGGGCATGGCTCCGGCGCAGGACGGATAAGTTCGACTCGCGGCACGACCTGGACCGACTTGCGAAAGAATCCGGGTTTTATGCCGTGATTCCGTATTCGCAGAACCAGGAATTCGGTTCGACCTTTGGAACAGCCAACGAAAGATGGCGAAGCAATCACCGCTATTATTCCGAACGACAGTTATTGGATTATATGAACAATATTAGGGCTGAGTTCAACGTCTCGGGTAACCGTTGGAAAAACCTGGCTCGCACTTTGTTGAACTGTGCCCGTAAAGTCATCAATCAAGGAGAAGCGAAGTGGAACAAGCAGTGATCGATATTCTTCGGGCTGCCTTTCCCGGCATGGAGGTTACGCTTGAGGCGCTGCCCGGCGGGCGGCTATCGGGCCGAGTCGTCTGGGAAGGTTTTTCCGAACTGGATCAGGTGGATCGCCAGAACAGGATTTGGGAGGAACTGCGCCGGAAACTTGGCGCTGAGGCCCGGCAGGTCGGCGTCCTGCTAACGTATACGCCGGACGAGATGAACGCGATGAGCGCAGCTTAGCAAGACATTATCCGATAGGACATGCGGCAGGAACCGCCGGCGCTCCCCGGTAGGTCAATCGGCAAAGCCTGGGTCGGAGTTCTGACCGAAGAGCCATTTTTATATGCGCCCCGCCGGAAGCTTCCGGCGGGGTTTCCGCTTATTGCCCTGCCTGAACCTGCGCTTGTAGATACCTCACTCCACACGACCCGCTGACCGCTCAGCCCAATAAACGCATTGCAGCCTGCTCCGCCTGGCTGGCAGGATCGAGTACCGCAAATGTCGTTACGGACACCAGCTTCGAGCCGCATAGCCTCCCGTTTTCGATGCGGGCGCATCCTACGGTTTCGAGTTCAAAGGCGTTCATAGTGGGATCCGAGTTGAAGATGCTGTAGTTGTCCGCGGTGGAATAGGGGCCTTCGGGCTGGTCGTTGTCGGCAATGTTGAAATAGGCCCCATCCGAGCCGCCCAAATTCACCCGGATACAGACGACACCGCGGAAAATATCGTGGAACCCGATCAGAGAGGCTCCGGCTGCTTTTTTGATTCCGATCTGCCCCCTCTTCAGCCCATCCGTTTTGTATGTGAATCCTTTGTCGAAGTAGGCGATCCGATCTCCCGGATGCTCGTAGAAGTCAAAGTTGATCGCCTC
>JADLDR010000017.1 GCA_020846535.1 Armatimonadota bacterium
GCCACCAAGGACCCGGGACAATCCTCGATATCGATAGGCAGGCGCAGGAGGTCGGCTCCTTTCATGGTAACGGGCCGGGAACGTTCGTAGGTGTGCGCCAGGGTGACGCTGTAATCGGCATCGGGGTCGATTTCGCGCAGGGCGCAGGCGTAGCGGGCGTAGGGCGACTCGTGGCGGCGGAACGCCATGACCATGCCGTCCTCCTCGGCGGGGCGGTGGTATTGCAGCACGCACCAGTCCCTCGGGCTGAGAGTGACGTCGCTGAGCGGGTAGAAGTTGCCGAAATAATATTTGCGGATCCGCTTGCCCTCGGCGATGGCCTCTTTGAGCAGGGCGCGGGGATAGTCCTCCGGGCGGCAGTCCTCGCAGAAAGAGATGCCGCCGTTGAAGCCGGAGCGGAACCAGTAGGACGACGCCCCCATCATGCCGCTGGTGTGGAAGGGCAGGTAGCGGCTCAGACCTGCGGTCATCACCTGGTTCTAGAGGGCCGCCTGGTTGAAATCCCTGCGGTTGAGTGGGTCGATGGTGGTGTCGGTACGCCACAGAGGGATCGAGCGGGAGCAGGTTTCCAGGTTGATCCTCTCCCCTCCGCTGGCGCAGTTATCGATGAAAAGGTGCGGGCAGGCCCGGAGAACCGCATCCCACATCCGGTAATGCCCTTCCACATAGCGGATTTCGGCCATCCCTGCCCGTTCCGCATCCTGCCGGTCCAGGTATTCCCAGAAAGGCAGGGGATTGATGTTGAAATCGATACGCAGGCAGTCGATGCCGTATTCGCGAATCGCTGCGATCAGGTATCGGGTCAGATAATCGCAGGCGTCTGGCAGGCCGAGGTTCAGGAGGCCGTTTCCGCTGCCGTCGGGAGAGATCACCCATTCCGGACGCTCGCTGGCTATATGCGTTCCCGCAGCCACCCGCTCCGGCTCGGACCAGACCACAAACTTCATCCCTTCCCGGTGAAGAGCATCCCCGACAGGCTTCAGGCCGCCCGGGAAGCGGTCGGGCGGCTCCACTCTTCGGAGCGGAAAGCCGTAATTGCCCATCCCGTCCGGGAAACCGCCCCGCGTCCAGTAGGCATCAAGCCAGAAATACTCGAAACCCAGATTCTTTATCGCCTCCAGGTGGGAGAGGACATTTTCTTCCGTACTGTCATTCAATTCATAAAAGGATGTGCTGAGATGGACGATGGGAGGCGTCACCACCGTTCCGCTGACCTTTGGCGTGATATGCCCGAGCATCGTCTGGCGGAAGAGATTGCAGGCTCTTTCGTGATCCGTTCCAGTCCAGTGAATTTTCAGGATCCGGAGGCTGCGGATGCTTTCTCCGGGATGCAGCATGAGGCGCGCCGATGCCATCCCTGCCCGGAGCCGGAGAATCCCCTGAGCATCCCATTCCGCAGAGGCGTTCCACTGGCCTGGCCAGCCTACAGCGGTAATGATTCCGCCATCGCCCCATGAAAGGCTGAAGAAAGGGCTGGCCCCCTGAGATGATTTGCCGCCCGCCGGAGCGATCTCGACCCGCTGCCCCTTCGCCATTGGCTCATGGAAGGGCAGCCAGCCATGGGCCGAAAACGCGCTCCCGTGCAGTCGGTGGAGAACAGGCGCAGCGTCCGGGGCAGCGGAGACGGAGGCATCGAGTGCGTTGACGGTCTCGATGATGGGTGTCCTGGCGCTACCCCGGTTGGTCAGGTACAGCGTCCAGTCCACCCCGGGCGTATCGGTATAAATGGTAACGACGGCCCTGGCCTCAAGCCCTGTTTCGGGGTCGATCAGGGTGAGAGTTCGGAATCGGCAGGTATCGTCAGGGGCTTCTTCGCTGATTTCTCGCTTCCAGCTTCCGATGAATTCCCGAAGCTCTTGCCCGCCGTACTGGAAAGAGAAAGGCAGCGCCGACTCCGGCTCTGCGGAAAACATCCGTTCCGCCCACTGGCGGTTCAGGGAGATTTCAGGGATGGTTTGATCTGACATTGCCACTTGCCTCCGAAGGTTATGCTTCTTCTCTCACCCGCCGATACAATCCCGCCAGTGTTTCCCGGTGGTCGCCCTGGATGTAGAAACTTTCCCCGCCGTCGGCGACGGTGCGGGTAAGGATGGTTTTCCAGGGGCGGTAGTAGTAGCGCGGGTCGTCTTTGGGCGGCTCATGGCTGAAGTCGTCGCTCAGAGGGGGAAGGTCGAAGACGGCGGTGGTGAGGGAGGCGATCCGCCTGCCCTCCTGCCGGGCTAGGTTGCGGGCCATCGAGAGGGCTTTCAGATAGACCTCCGGCCCCATCACGGCGGTTCCGAAATTGAGCAGGACGCCGCCCTCCAGCCCGCGGTAGACCGATTCGGCGTAGACCAGGAAGTCTTGGTAGGAGGCCGCGCCGAGGGCCGCCCCGTCGCAGTTGGGGTGTTCGTGGATGATATCGTACCCGATGCCGATGTGGGCGGTGACCGGAACGCGCAGCCGGCAGCCCGCGGCCAGGATGCTGACGTCCCTGTGGGGAAAATCGCCTTCCAGGATAGCCTGGCCGACGGCTTCGCCCAGGCCCATTTCCTCCCGGGCGGCGCAGGAGGCGATCTCGTTGATATGGCCCGTCTCCCGCCACAGCCCGAACTCGCCGGTGCGGATGTAGCGGGCCACGCTCTCCGTGGAGGCTCCCACCAGGGCCAGCTCGTAATCGTGGATTGGGCCGGCCCCGTTCATGGCGACATGGGTGACCCAGCCCTCTTCCATCAGGGCGATAACGAAACGGGACATGCCGACCTTGATGACATGCGCCCCCATCATCAGGATCACCGCGCTGCCCCGCCTGCGGGCGGCCCTGACGCGCTCCGCCACCGTCTTCAGGTTGGGGTCGGAGGATAGCGGAACATCCGCATCGGCGGGCAGGACGATGGAGAGATCCATGTCGTGCTGTCTCTCGGAGAGGGGCTTGACGATCAGGCGGCTTCGGTCGAAAATGGGATAACTCATCGGTGGGAGAACCTTCCTTCCGCAAAAAGATATTCCAGTAAAACGGCCTGCTCCCGGAACTCCGGGATAATCAGGTCGGCCCCGGCCTGGATGAGCCGGTTTCGCTTCCAGTCGTCGATCCCCGCCCTTTTTTCCTCATCGGAGGCCACCCCCACCGCAATCCCCCCGACGCCCCGGGTGTTTTCGATCTCCACATACCCGTCTCCGAAGGTGACCAGTTCGTGGCCGCGCAGTCCGTTCTCTTTGAGGATTTTATCGATGATCATCTGCTTGGAGAAGTCCTGATAGCGGTCCAGAGCGCCGTAGATGCGGCCTGCGAAGAACCCGCCCACCTTCAGGGCGGCGGTCTCGTCCTCCACATACTTGATATCCGTCCCGGAGGCCAGATAAAGAGAAACCCCGCGAGAGGCCAAATTTTCCAGCAGCGCCCGGGAGCCGGGGAGCAGCATCTCATCGGGAGCGACCGCTCCCGATTTCAGGCCCCCGACCCGATGTTCGATCCGCTCCCACAGGCGGTTATGATAGATGTGCTTGTATTCCAGAGCCTCCAGCGGCTTCCCCCCGCGCTTCCGGACTTCCTCGCAGAGCTGAAACATCTGGTAGATGGTCTGCTTGCCGGTCAACCGGTCGACATACTCGGTGACGACATGCCTGATCCCCTCCTCGCTCTCCGCTTCCGGAGTTTCTTGAAGAACCTTCACCATCATAGGAATCATGACCCCCTGCCAGCCCTCGCGGATCAGGGAAAGGGTTCCGTCGAAATCGAAGAGCGCGTGGCGGATGTGGCCGCGCTCCAGGTCGGGATGGATGATCTCAATCTGCGTATCGGGTATAAAGTGCATGGCAACCTCATAAGCATTTTTATCAGAACTTTCGCTTCGCCGGAGTTTCCATAGGGGCGCGATGCATCGCGCCCCATCGCGATCCCGATCAGGGTGACTGTCCCGCCGGGGCGGGGTGCGGGCCTTTGATAGATGGTTACCTAACCCCCCGGCCCCCTTCCCGAAACGGGAAGGGGGAGTGGATGGGGCCGTCAATGACCGCACACTCTATCCCCCTCTCCCCGCTTCGGGGAGAGGGGTTAGGGGAGAGCGGTCACCCCTCCCCCAGGAGCGGAGGATCTTTCTCCTTATCTGGATCGCTATGGGGCGCGATAAATCGCGCCCCTACAATAGCCCCGGCACTACGAATCAATTTTCAAAGCAAAAATCCTATTTATATTACTTCGCCCTGAACGAGGGCTTTCCTGCCTGGCTCCCCGGGGATATTCCGGATAGATAGATTGCATCTACTGGCACAATTCCCCCGGATATGGTATAATGTTCCCAACGGCTATGAGATACAAAAAAACTTATCATCTAGTTATGGTGGCACTGCTGCTGCTGTGTTCTGTGGCATGGGCCGATTGCCCAGGGTGCGACGACAACTGCTGCGCCCAGTGTCCCTGTTTTTGCAGCCACGTTATGCTTTTTGATGCCTTCCGGATTAACCTCGCCTTTGACGACCATCTCTATACCGTCAACATCGCTCCGATCCTGCCTCAACTCTCTCTCAAAGACATCTTCCATCCGCCCAAACCCCTCATCTGAGTACTCCAAGATCCATTGGAATTTTCGCTTGGCTATCAGGTTGCCCCGCATCCCTGTCATTGCGAGGAGCAAAGCGATAAAGCAATCTTGCTTTGGACTACCCTGGAGATTGCTGCGCTTCGCTCGCAGACTGCATCGATGTTGGCCGCTCTAACCTGATGAAATCTATCATTCCTACCGCAATCTGCGATATAAGGCCGCTTGAGGCATATTCACGCCTGTTTGCTGACACTCAAAACCATATAAGAGGATCAAGATGAATCTATGTCATCTGTTGAAGGGCGCGATAGCGGCTGTCCTGTGGGCAGTTGTACTCGTATCGCCAGCTGCAGCGGAAGACTTATCGCTGTCCCGGGCGGTCGATCTGGCTCTGGGACGGCATCCGTCCCTGGCGGCCAAAAAGCTGTCCGCCGAATCCGCCCGCCACGCTGCCCGGGGGGCCCGGGCGCTTGTCAATCCCGAAATCGCCGTAGGGCCGACCCTTTTCGGGGAGTCCGGCACAGAGGCGTTTATCTCCGCATCCCAGCCGCTGGAACTGAACGGCAGCCGGAAGGTGAGAGGCAATATCGCCGTCAGTGAAGCGGCCGCTGCCGAGTATGAGGCGGAAGCTGCCCGGCACGAAATCGAAAGGGATGTCAAGCTGGCTTACTGGGAGGTTGTCCAGGCGCAGGAAATGGTGCGGCTCTCCCAGGAAAATCTGTCGGGCCTGGAAACGCTCCGGGCCGCCGTGCAGAAGCAATATGACGCCGGAGCCGTGCCGGGGTCTCAGATCATCAAAAGTGATCTCGAACTGGCCCGCGCCCGGCAGGAACGCACACAGGCTGAACTGACCCTTACCCAGGGGAAGACCGCGCTGAACGCGCTGATGAACCGCCCTATCTCAACGGAGTTTACGCCCTCCGATCTTCTTGCCTACCGGGAAATGCCTTTGAATCCCTCGACCCTCGAGCAGAAGGCCCTGGCCGCCAGGCCGGAAATTGCCTCCACAATGTCGCTTCTGGAGGCTGCCCGGCATAAGGTCAGGGCGGCAAGACTTCTGACCGCGCCCGATATCGCGGTTCAGGCGCGGCAGGAGACTTCGGACGCCGAAGGCGGGGTTGGGGTGGCGATCATCCTGCCCCTGTTGGACTGGGGGGCAGTTCGTGCGGAGCGTAAACGGGCCGAAACCGCTGCCCGGAGTCAGGAAAAAGAGAGCGAGGCCGCACGCAACGATGTTGTCCTCGATGTCGCAAAGGCGGTTCAGGCGGTCGAGGCGTCGCAGTCCGTGCTGCGCGAATTTCAGGAGGGCATTCTCGAAAAATCCGAGAGGCTGACTGAGATGACCCAGAAAGGCTATGAGCGCGGGGCCTCCGGTTTTTTGGAAGTGCTGGAAGCCCGGCGCACGCTCAGAAGCACGCGGGCGGAATACGCCGCCGCGCTTGCCTCGTATCAAAAAGCGATAGCCTGGCTGGAGTGGGCTTCAGGCATTCCCATGTCGCGAAGCGTTTCGAAGGAGGAAAAACCTTGAAAATCAAGACTCTTTTCATTGTTATCCTGACCGCCCTGGCGGCAGTCTCGATTTACAGCTTCACGAAAAGCAGCGCCGACTCCCAGCCGCAGGCCGCTGAAAGCCACGCAACTGCTGGAGGCCACACAGCAGGCGATCCTCATGCCGAAGGCGACCATCATGAGGAGGAGGCCAAGCCTGCGCTGGAAATCGCCGATCTCCGGACAGCCCGCGCGGTGGCCGGGGAGGGGTGGACTGCGGTTGTCGCGACTGGCAGGGTTGCCATCCCCCCGGATCGCCTAGTGAAAGTCGGCCCGCGCATCGAAGGCAAGGTCGTATCGGTCTATGGGACGGTGGGGGACCCGGTGGCTCGCGGCCAGACGCTGGCAGTCATATCGAGCGTGGAGCTTGCGGAAGCCCGCGCCCGGTATCGGCAGGCGCTGGGCCGCCTGAATGCGACCCGGGATAACTACGCCCGAGAAGCGCGGATAGTCCGGCTGGGCGCGGTCAGTGTAAGGCCCGTGGAGGAAGCCCGGACAGAAAGCCTCTCGGTTCAGGGGGAGATAGCCGATGCTCAGAGCGAAATCCTCCAGGCCCGCAGCGAACTCGTCCGGGAGGAAAGCGAGCTGGCGCAGTGCCAGTCCCGGTTGCAGCGGGCCAGAGAACTCTACAGCGAACAGATCGTCTCCCGGCAAGACCTGGAGAGCGCGGAGGCCGAATACCGCCGCGATGCCGCCTCCGTCGAATCGGCCAAATTGAAAGTGTCCCAGGCGCAGTCACGGGTGGAGAAAGCGCGAGCAAAAATGGAGATCACCCGGCAATATCTGGGCCGGGAGGAAAAAATCCACAGGGGCGGGTTGCTGGACAGACGGGCCATGCAGACCGCGAAGGCGGAGATCGCCAGCGCCCGGCTGGAGGCGCAGGCGGCGGCGGATCGCATCCGTGTACTGGGAGCAAACCCTTCTGGCAGCGGGGATACGATAGTTGTTACCTCCCCGATAGCGGGCCGGATTCTGACGCGGGACACCAATATCGGGGCGATGGTGACTCCCTCTGACGTCCTCTTTGCCGTGGCCGACCAGTCCCGGGTCTGGGTGGAGGCCGATGTCTATGAAAAGGACCTGGCGAAAATCCGGGCCGGACAGTCGGCGGAGATCCGGGCGGAAGCCTATCCGGAAAAAGTCTTCCGGGGCAAGGTCGAAACCGTCAGCGATACCCTCAGCCTGGAATCGAGAACGGCGAAGGTGCGATGCGCGGTGGATAACGCAAGGGGTCTTCTTAAAGGGGAGATGTTTGCCCGCGTCTCCCTGGTGACCGGCAGGAGGGGCCGGACCGTGCTGGTCCCGAAGGAGGCCGTTCTCGATGACGGAGGCAGCAAGATCGTCATGGCACCCTGTACCGACTGCGCCGAAGATAAGGGAACGGGCAAAAGCTCCTGCGGCTCCTTCGACCGGGTGGTAGTGAAAGTCGGCCCGGCGCAAGGGAACTGGATCGAAATCCTGTCGGGCCTCAAGCCCGATAACGAGGTAGTCACCACCGGAGCCTATCAGATCAAGGCGGCTCTCGGCTCAGGCAAGCTGGAGGCCGGCTGCGCGGACGGGCATTAGGAGGCAGTATGAACAGCATACATGAGAGCGCAATAGACCGAATCATCCGATTTTCCTACCAGCAGAAGGCGCTGGTGATGATGCTGGTCGCCCTGTCCCTGGGCTTCGGGGCGATGGCCTATCAGCAGATGCCCCGAAATGTCTATCCCGATATCGCAATTCCGGTCTTTACCATCGTGACGGAAAACGAGGCCATGGCCGCTGAAGAGATCGAAATGATCATCACGCGCCCGATGGAATCGGCCATGAACGGGCTGCCCGGCGTCCGCCGTATCCGCTCCCAGACCTCGCAGGGCCTCTCCTCCGTGGTGGTGGAGTTCGATATCGAGTCCGAGTTCTGGCGGGCCAGGCAGTTCGTTACCGAACGGATGTCCCAGGTCACTGGGCAACTGCCGCCCGGCACAGAGCCGCCCACCCTCAGCAGCGCCACCACCCGGCTGGCCGAGGTCTATGAGTTCGCGGTGGAGGGCAGCCTCTCTCCTATCGAACTCCGGGAGATCGCCGAATGGCAGGTACGCTATAACCTGCTGACCGTTCCCGGTGTGGCCGAAGTGCTGAACATGGGCGGGCGGATGCGCCAGTACCAGGTGACTCTGTATCCGGATCGGCTGAAATCCTATGGCGTCCGCCTGGCCGATGTGGAAGAGGCTGTTCGGAGCGGCAACGAAAACGCCGCCGGAAGCTTCATCAGCACCGGGCCGACCGAATATGTGGTGCGCGGGATCGGGCGCTACGATTCCATCGAGGATATCGAAAATACCGTTATCGCGGAGCGCGGGGGCGTACCGCTCTTTTTGAAGGAGGTGGCCGAGGTGGAGGACGGAACGGCGATCCGCCGCGGCATTTCCCGGAAGAACGGCATGGAAACCGTGGTCTCCCTGGTCATCAAACAGCCGGACGCCGATACCGTGAAGGTGGTGGAGGGTATCGAAAAGGCGATGGCGGAGATGCAAACCTCCCTGCCCGATGGGGTCAGGCTGGTTCCCTACTACGACCAGACCCACCTGATCCGGCATTCCCTCTCCAGCGTCACCCGGGCCATCCTGATCGGGGCCGTGCTGGTGATCCTGGTGCTGCTCCTCTTCCTGGGCCACTTCCGCAGCACCCTGATCGTGGCGGCCTCCCTGCCCCTCTCCGTCCTGATCGCTGGCATCCTGATGCGTCAGATGGGGATCGGCCTGAACACCATGTCCCTGGGAGGGCTGGCGATTGCGGTGGGCATCATGGTGGACGCGAGCATCATCATGGTCGAAAACATCTACCATCGCTTTCACCGGAGCCGGGGAGAGATGGCAAGCCCTCTCCTCAAGGAAGTGGTGGCGCGTCAGGCTGCCACCGAGGTGGGCCGCCCGATAGCGTTCGCCACGTTTATCATCATCGCAGTTTTTCTGCCGCTGTTCCTGATGGGCGGTATCGAGGGACTGCTTTTCCGGCCCCTGGCGGTCACGGTCGCTGCCGCCATGCTGGCGGCGCTGGCGATCTCTCTGACTTTTACTCCGGTGCTGGCCGCCCGCTTTCTCCAGCCTGATAGGGAGGGCGACGAGACGGGGGAAGTCCGTTTCGTCAGGGCCATTAAACGACTCTACGCGCCTGCCCTGGAGTTCGCCCTCCGCCGCCGCTGGGTGGTGATCGGGACGGCTTTCGGACTGCTGGTTCCGACCGCCGTCGGGCTGAGAGCGGTCGGCAAGGATTTCATGCCCCGCCTGGATGAAGGAGCCTGGGTGCTGTCCACCGTTACGCCTCCTGAAACCTCACTGGAGGAGAATGACCGGATCACACGGCAGATCGAAGCGGTACTCCTCGCCAACCCCGATATCGACACCGTGGTCAAGCGGAACGGGCGCTCAGAGCGGGTGATCGGGTGCGTCCTGCCGGTGAACTCCGGCGAAATCTATGTCACCCTGAAGCCCAGAGAAAAGCTTTCTCGGAACGCTCCGGCGATTATGGCCGATGTGCGGGAGAATCTGGAGCGCATTCCGGGCGTGGCGGTCGCCTTCACCCAGCCCCTTCAGCTCAAAATCGATGAAAGCCTGGAGGGAACGCCCGCACCGCTCCAGGTGAAGCTGTTCGGACCCGACATCCGTGTCCTGGCGGAGACAGGGCGGCAGATCGAAGCAGTGGTCAGAAATACGCCGGGTGTAGCGGATGTCAAGATGGATCAGGCTTCGGGCATCCCCCAGGTGCAGGTCGAGATCGACCGGGAGGCGGCAGCCCGCCACGGCGTTTCGGTCGGAGCCGTCTCGGAGGTGATCCGGCTGGCCGTGGGCGGCGAGGAACTCACCCAGCTCTGGAAAAACCAGAGAAGCTATGGGGTTTTTGTCCGCTTTCCGGACACTTTGCGCGGCAGCCCGGAGGCCATCGCCGATTTACCAGTCGATGCCCCGAACAGCTCCCGCATTCCCCTCTCCCAGATCGCCCGGATCTCTATGACCGAAGGGCCGAATGTCATCTGGCGAGAGGCCATGAACAGGCGGGTCAGCATCGATGCGAGCCTCCAGGGGCGCGACCTGGGAAGCGTTGTCCGGGATATCCAGAAAGGGCTGGAGAAGATCAAATTGCCAGAGGACTATTTCGTGGTCTTCGGAGGCCAGTACCAGAACCAACAGCGGGCCATGAAATCGCTTCTCATGGCGACCGGGGTTGCCCTATCGGTGATCTTTATGCTCCTCTTCGTGGCTCTAAGATCGGCGGCCCATGCAGGCATCATCCTGACCACTGTTCCCAGCGCCTTCATCGGTGGGGTCGCCTCCCTGCTAGTTTCCGGAGAAAGCCTGAACGTCTCCTCTGCGGTCGGTTTTATCGCCCTTTTCGGGATCGCCGTTCAGAACAGCCTGGTGCTGCTCACACAGGCCGCGGATTTCCGAGCGGAGGGGCATTCGCCCGAACACGCCATCCGCCTGGCAAGCGTTCAAAGGCTCCGGCCCAAGCTGATGACCGCCGCGTGCGCCGCGCTGGGCCTGCTCCCGATTCTTATAAGCGGCGGGGTGGGGGCGGAGATCGAGAAGCCCCTGGCCATCGTGATGGTCGGCGGGCTGGTTACCTCCACCCTCTTCACCTTGCTGGTGCTGCCCGCCGTCTATCTGACCCTGGAAGACACCGGATTCGGAAGAGGGAAGAGGCAGATGGGAAGTGGGAAGATGGAGGCGGGCAGCCTGGAGAAAGCCAGTTCTTGACAGGGGCGGGCAGCGGTGCTATGATACGGGTAGGAGGTGAGAAATGTCCAATACGACTCCAATAGAAAGGGCTGAACGCAACCTGAAGAGTCTGCTGGAATCGCTCGATCCTAGCGAAACGGTGACTCTCGTCGATTCAGGAGGCGAGCCGCTGGCGATGTTGATCTCGCTGAAACCCGCATCAGCTATAAAATTATCGTCCTCTGAATAGTTGGAGCGATGGGGAACACTGACACAGAGAGCCAGCCGGGCATGGCAGGGAGAAGAAAGCGCGATAGAAACGCTCTCTGGGATGAGATGATGAGCCTGACCATAGGTGCCAGCGTGTTCGTCTCCGCTGTGAGAAAGGTAGAAGAATATCATGTAGCCAGTCTGCAATTTTTAGGGCAGGCTCAGGATCTGCGGGAGGATATTTTCTGCCCTACATTAACCCAAGTTGCCACCTAGCCCGGGGCCAGTCCCGTTTGCCGCTGTAGGGGCGCGATTCATCGCGCCCAACGGTCTGGCAGGGCGCGATTCACGCGCCCCTACCCCTCATAGGCCTCAATTCGGGTAGGTAGCAACTTGGGTTAACCTTAACCGAACTCTGCCCCAGATGCCGATGCCTTCAAAATATGTCCGTGTCCGCCTCGCAGTACAAAACGACCGATTCGCAGGGGAATATCCGGAAAGTCCTGATGTGCAGCTATCACTGCTCTGTGTGCGGAGCGAGGAGACGGAGGAAGAAAAATCTTGAGGGTCGGATGACCTATGCATGGCGCGAAGTCACCTGTACATTAAGAAGCGCCCGGTATAAAGAACCGGGCGCTTCCAACAGGAAGGAGTGAGGAGCCATTAATTCTCAACGAACTCGCGGATGCGGCTTTCGCGGGCCGCCATGCGGAGTTTTCGCAGCGCGCGCGCTTCAACCTGTCGAACCCCTTCACGGGAGATATCCAGTTGATTGCCGACCTGCTGCAAGGTGTGCCGGCCATCCTCATCGAAACCGAAACGCTTCTGGATCACAATGCGCTCTCTGGGGGACAGCACTTTGAGCAAATCCTCCAACGCAGTGCGAACCCCTGTCCCGATAGCCATTTGCTCCGGGTCGCTGGCGTTGCGGTCGTGCAGCACCCCGATCAAAGGGGTGTCCTCTTCCTCCCCGACCAACACATCCAGGGAAAGCGGCTCCTGCGAGATTTGCAGAAGGTTCGCCACCTTCTTGGGCGAGATGCCCATCTCTACCGCCAGCTCCTCGGCGCTGGGCTGGCGGCCCAGCTCTCTGGAGAGGACGGCGCGGCTGCGCTCCAGCTTGCGGAGCACATCGGACACATGGATCGGGAGGCGGATCGTCCGTCCCTGGTTGTCTATGGCCTTGCCGATAGCCTGCCGGATCCAGTGCGTCGCGTAGGTGCTGAAGCGGTAGCCCTTCCGGTAGTCGAATTTCTCCACCGCCGTCATCAGCCCCAGCGTGCCTTCCTGGACTAAATCCTCGAAGGCGATGCCGCTGGAAGCGTACTTTTTGGCGATTTTGACGACCAGGCGAAGGTTTGCCTCGATCATTTTCTTCTTGGCGTTCTCGTCTCCGGCCTCGATCCGTTTGGCGAGTTCTATCTCTTCATCCGGGGTCAGCAGCCGGTAGCCTCCGAGCTGGCGCAAATAGCTCTGCGCGGAGTCTTCCAGGCGTTCCCTTACCCCGACCACATGCTCGATCTCATGATCGTCGGCATGAGGGGCGTAGTCATCATCCAGCTTCATCGCGATGTCATCCACATGCTCATCCAGGATGTCATCGTGGACCGGCATACCAGCCACCTGATCGCTTCCCTCTTGCCGAACAACCGTTTCCAGATCATCGATTTTATCCAATAACGCTTGTTTCATGGCTGCTCACTTCTCTTTCCGATACCGTTGCGCCGGACAGTTCCGCCAGCGCGTTGATTCGACGTTTTCCCCTCACCAGGACCTTCGGCATCATATCGGGAATTGATACAACGTAGACGTTGCCGACCCTTTGCGGGTGATACGAGAACAGTACATGTCTGTGAGCCGCGGACGGCTCATACTGAGACATTATACCCCTTTCTCCTATCTTATAATACGCCGCCTCCCGCAAAAAAGTTCCCGTTTTTCAAGATTATCCTTTACTAATTGTGAGAAAAACCGCAGATTATTTTTCCGGCTTCGGGCCGAAGGTAATACATATAACGCAGAAGCCCTTCCGGAAGTTTCATTTTTCTCGAAAAGACAGGAAAAATGAAAGGGGAAAGGGAATGATTTCGAAGAGCGAACGCGCTCCCCAGCCCGACACAGCCATATACCCGGCAGGGAACTGAGAGGCGGTCGGTTTGCGGCAGAAAGCCAAACGACGCCGAAACCTTCGACCCTATGCCTTATAGATTCTGCCTTCCGGTTTGACAATGAAACCTCCCTCTATTCCCTCAACCCTCTTGATTTTTCACCTTCGGCCTGCCCGCATTCGCGCTCGCGATGCGGCGGTGACGGAGGCTTTGCGCCTGCTTCGACCCTGGCAGGCGACCGCGCCGCCGGGCGGGCCGCTTTCGGAGAAAGGCGGGGTCTTTTGGATCGCGTTGCCAGAGCTTTATGTGGAAAAGGCCGTTTCGCGGCTTGCCTGGCTGGGGTATACAACCGCTGTCGACCGGCTGGAACCGGCTGCCGCCGGGCGCTCGCGCCGGTCCAAAGGGGCGCAGGCCGATGGAAAACCCGCGCTGAAATGGAAAGGGAACCTCTATAGAGCCACTCGCATCTATGAAGAAGACGCCGAGACATTCCGCGAAAACGCGCCTGACCGAAGAAGTTTTCTGCTGGAAACCGGGAACGGACAGGTGAGAGCAGTCCAAGGCTACCGAGGGGACGGCGGGCCGTTCAGCCGCCGGGCGCTGCCTGTCTGCGACGCTCGATTGCTGGTCAATCTGGTCCATCGGCAAAACATGGCCTCTCTGCTGGACCCGTTCGCCGGAGGGGGCGGCATCGTTCGGGAAGCCTTATTGCACTCCCTGGCTGTTTTCAGCGCCGATATCGACCCGGTCCTGCGGCACGGGCTGTCTCAGATGGGGGCCGCGCACTGCATCGCCGACGCCCGCAGGCTGCCGTTCGCCTCCGAGAGCATAGAGGCTGTCGCCACCGAGCCGCCATACCATCAGGACGCCTGGCAAGCCGTGGAGGAATCGCTGGCGGAATTGCGCCGCATTCTCAAGCCGGAGGGCCGGGTCGCCGTGCTCTGCGCTCTCGGTCAGGCCGAAGGCTTGCGCCAGGCCGGGCAGTCGCTGAATCTGACAAGAATCCATGACTTTACGATAGAGCGAAAGGGGACGGATTGCGCGGCCCTGGTGTGGGAGAAGGGTTAGAGGCCCGTGCAGCCGCCTTCCATGCCGAAGGAGCTTTCGGGATTCGGCCATGAGCGCCTCTGGCGGGTTCCGATAAGGAGATATCTATCACCTGTCTTATTACTGGGTTGATTATTCGGGTGTGTGCTTGTTCCTCACCGGAACAAAATAAATCGTACCAGTTGGCTCAGATATAAATATCCAGTGCAAAATAATTTTTTTTTTCTATATAGCGTAAAGACCAAAAAGGCATTGACATGAACGGATATTCCTGGTATAATGGTCAAAATCTTGTGGAATAATCCACGAGAATCTCAAACAGGAGGAAAGCGCAATGAGGCTGTTAAAGAAATGGCGGGCCAAGTTTGTAGTATTTCTCATTATGATAGGCCTCAGTATAAGCATAGCCAGCTATCCTGCGAAAGCCACTTGCACGGCTGGCTTTTTATTTTTACCTCAAGCCTCCAAGACATTTTCAGGCACCAATTGTACTATAAATGCTTTTGTTACCACTGACGTCGGATATGTTACCAATGCAACTATTTATATTGATGGGCAACCAACAAAATCTATACCTACTAATACCGATCCTACTAAAACTCGAATCGATTTTACTGTCAATTGGGACTCTACTCACTTTACACATGGCAGTTCAGTTCAATTACTAGTAGTAGGTCATAACAATATAGGGCAGGAAGGGCGTAGCAATCGAATATTTCTCGATAAAATATATAATAAAGGATCAGTTTTCTGTCGAAGCGAATTTGAAGAATCTTTAGATACATACGAAGAACCGATGCCTACCCTTTCTACCATCCGTGACCATATGATAGCAATGCATTATGAGATCACGACTGCTGCCGACCATGACTGGACAAGGCAACAGGTATTAAACAGCGCGAAGGTAGATAGCATTCTTTATTACTCAACGCATGGCACTATGACAACAATGTTAGATGATTTAGATAATGTTGTGACGACCTCGCAGATGAGCAGTGCTGTAGCGAACCGCACAGCACCAGCAGACGCGAAAATCAACCTAGTCTTTTTTAATGGATGCCAAACTATGACTAACACAAACCATGATTGGCAGGTTGCTTTTAGCATACCGGACAACCCTATAAATAGGGCTTATCTGGGGTGGGATAACGAAGTTGATATAGAAGGAGGACAATGTGCTGGAACCACTTTTTGGGACTGTATGAGATATAAAAATAAAGTAACACAAGCGAAAGTTTCCACCCAGCAAGCTTACGATAATAATCGTCATGAACGTTATCCTGCAACATTGACAATAGGGGGAGATCCTAAAACAAAGCTGTCCGATGTATATGAAGGATCGGGATGGTTCCGTTAATAAGGAGGTCTTGAAATGAAAGCCACAAGTGCTCTTCTGCTAATAGTAATTTTAGCGTTGCTTTTCATCCCCAACGCTTTTGCGGCTTTAGACCGGGAACAGGCGTTGGAGAAGGCTAGGGCATTTCTGCGTTCTATGCAAGTATCCGTTGATAATACCACCCTAGATATGGATAGCTCCCCAAAGCGCAAAATAACATTGGGCAGGCATTCGGTGTGGGCGTTCATATGGTCTCAGGCGTTTGTCAATGTGAGCGCGGAATCAGGCGAGATTTTGTGGTTCGGTCACACTCACCTAAAAAACACCTCATGGGATCGCTTTGCACGAGGGGAAATGCCTGCCGCCATGTTGAGCGAGAAGGAAGCGGTACGGCAGGCGCGTGATTTCGCTTCAAAGATGGGACTACCGGTCGGTGAGACGAAAATCGGACACCCTGCCCCGCATATCATTCCTCTGGAGAACGCTCCTTCTGGAGAGACAGGGGTGGGAACATGGGCGATCACCTTTCGCCGTTACTATCGAGAATACCCGATGACAGATTATTTCTCAGTATGGATCGACCCTTACGAGGAACGTATAGTCGACTTTATGGTGAATTGGGAAGGGATGCCTACATGTGACACCGAAATCAATATCAATGAAGAGGAGGCGACCCGGCTGGCTATAGAAGGCTTCGCCACAAGGGGCATACAGGCTGTCAGAGATGCAAATAGCGAACGCAACCCGCCCACGGCTATTAAGCTGATGATCAGACATCCCAACTATCACTGGACCGATTATCCCGGCATGGTTCCTTATTCCCGTTTGGTCTGGATGACCGCTGTGGCTCATACCGATGGGTCGGCTTTAGGCGTCGTTTATGTGGATGCGGCCACTGGCGAATGGTTAGGGGGCGACGCGGTCAGAGGGGATTCCCGGAGATTGAAGTCAATTCCTTTTAGCGCCAACGCCAAAGCCTTCCTGATATCGCGGTGGGTACGCTCGGAAAGCGCGTCCATACCGGCATCCAACACCCGATCCGTGACTCTTCAGCCAAAGGAGAAAGCCCGCTGGGCGGCGCTGGGGGCATTACTGGCGACCCTGACGCCCCTCGACAAAGCACCGGAAGCCACCGGGAGCGATTGTTTGACTTTCAAGACCAAAGGGCAGGTCTACCGCCTCCGATGGGGCAATCGGGGCCTGCGGCTGGACGGGCCGGATGTGCCCGGCGGCGCGATAGGATATGCCGCCGAGAAAACCTTTCGGAACAAGCTAATCGGCCTCGCAGCGCCGCTTGCGGGAGACATTATGAAGCAGACATCCTCGCAAGGGAAGAACTAAAGATAGTTTCAACCCCTATGCAGCGATATATGTAGCCATATATAAATTTGAATGACACAAAATTTTCGCTACATATACATAAAACTTTTGTTCCGATATTGCAGTGGCGGATGAACGCAGGGAATGGCTATCCTTGAACTGCGTTCATCTGTGTTTATCTCCGGTTCCCCATCTCCTTTATCCCTCCCATTGCCTCTCAATGCCTGCCCCTTGATTTTAACCCCTCGAATATGGTAAACTGTAAACGTTGAATTTCGCACCCGCCCGGATGTTGTCACGGGGTGGCAGCCGCAGGGCTGCGGACGA
>JADLDR010000018.1 GCA_020846535.1 Armatimonadota bacterium
AATTCGAGGGGATGAAGGAAATTCCTTCCGATGAGGCTGTTCGGGAGAGAAGATAAAAGCGAGATGGCAGGGGCGACATCATTTGCCCTTGTGCGGCGCAACGTATTTGATGACCTCGACATCGTGGAGGGTGATCAGGCCCTCCTGCACCATTTCGTCGAGCAGGGGGAGGAAGGCGTTGATGCGGTCCGCAATATCGACGATTTCCACGATGACCGGCAGGTCTTCGGACAGGCGAAGGAGGTTGGCTGTGTGGATGCGGCTGTGCGCCCCGAAGCCTTCGAAGCCTTTGATAACGGTGGCTCCGGCCATGCCCTCCTGTCTGGCCCGGAAAACGATGGCCGTATGGAGGGGCTGCCCGTGCCACTGATCGCTTTCCCCGATGTATATCCGCAGCGCTTTGGCCGCTCCTGTGATTTTCATGACAGCCCTTTCGTGATCCAGCGACCGGCCGCCAGGCCCAGCCATACCGCGGCCAACCCGAAGAAGAGGCTCCCGGCCATATTCGCCAGGGCATACAGGCCGCTTCTCTGGCCGAGGAGTTGGAGGGTTTCATACTCGAAGGTGGAAAAGGTGGTGTAGCCTCCCAGGAAGCCGATAGCCACGCCCCACCGCCACCGGGGATGCCAGGGGAAATACAGGCTGAGCGCCATGAAGAAGCCCAGTAAAAAGGAGCCGCTGACATTGACCACAAACGTATGGTAGGGAAGCGAGGACCGGAACCGTTCCGCCAGCCAGCCCCCTGCCCAATAGCGCGCATTCGATCCCAGAAAGCCCCCGATGCCTACATAGAGGATTTTTTCCCACAAGGCGCGATCTCCTGCTGTCTACTATCCTATATATACGATATAAGCCCCGTTTTGTCAAGGCGGCCAGCAGAGGCAGGAGGAGTTTTGGGCTTCCTCCCGAATGGTTGGATGGTCTGGAGCTTGAAAGCATTTATTGCGTTTCGGCTCAAATAAAAGCGCAAGGGAGGCATTGATGCCTGTTCGGATCGGAACGATTGGCGTGGGAATTTTCGGGATCAACCATTTGAGGGCTTTCCGCCAGATGGAATACGCCGGGAAGTCGGAGCTGGTCTGCTGCGCCGCCGCCACGGAGACGCGGCTGAAACAGCGGGCCGAAGAGTTCGGCATCCGGGGCTACACGGACTACCGGGAAATGCTGTCAAAGGAAAAGCTGGACGCTGTCAGCATCTGCACCCCGGATCACCTGCACCGCCAGATGGCGCTGGACGCTTTCGCCGCCGGGCTGCATGTGCTGGTGGAAAAGCCGCTCGATACCTCGGTGGAGGGCTGCCTGGAGATTATCGAGGCAGGCCGCAAGGCCGGGAAATTCCTGCAAGTCGATTTTCATAAACGCTACGATCCCTACCACCAGGAGGCCGCCCGGCTGGCGCGGCTGGGCGAGTTTGGGCGGCTTCAGTATGGATATGTCCATATGGAAGACAAGCTGGAGGTTCCTCGGGACTGGTTTCCAGGGTGGGCCGCGCAGAGTTCCCCGGCTTGGTTTCTGGGAGTGCATTTCTACGACCTGGTGCGCTGGATCATGCGAAGCAACGCGGTTCAGGTCTATGCGACCGGCAAGAAGGGGAAATTGACCTCGATGGGCATCGACACCTGTGATTCCATTCAGGCCAAATTCGAGTTCGAGAACGGGGTTAGCGTTTCGTTCGACACCTCATGGATACTTCCCGATGCTTTTGAAGCGGTGGTCAACCAGACGCTGAGGCTGGTGGGAACTGAAGGGATACTGGAGGTGGACAGCCAGTACCGCGGGGCGCGCATCTCCTCCTCCGCCGGCGGAACGCGCACCCTGAACATGGGCTACCTGCGAGAGACGGTAGACCCTTACGGGAGAACGATCTACCTGGGCTACGGCGTCGAAAGCATCGCGAATTTTGTAGAAAACCTGCTCTATCTGGAAAAAGGCGTCAGCCTGGAAGCCCTGGAGGGTCTTTATCCGGGCGGCCTCGACGGACTGGAGGCCACCCGGATGGCTTCGGCTGTGCATGAAAGCATCGAAAAAGGCGTGATCGTTCCGATTCGCCGGTAGGTCAATAGAAAGAGCCGGAGAGTTGCGTCTCCGGCTCTCCCGTCTACATCCGGTTTTGCTGCATTTCGTTCTGGATGGATCGGATATTGTTTTCGGCCACGGGGTCTTTGAATTTCTGCCGGATGGTTTGCCAGGTGGCGATGGATTTATCGTACATTTTCAGCTTGCGGTAGGTGTGAGCCAGTTGCTTCCAGGTAAGGACATCGGCTGTGGGGAATTTGACTGCCTTCTGGAGATAGGGCAGGGCCTCGCCGAAGCGGTTGTTGATCGTATAGAAACGGGCGACCTCAAAATACATATCGGGGCTTTTGGGGTTGGCGGCCAGGCCCTGCTTGTAGATTGCCAGGGCTTCGTTTTTGCGTCCCAGGCTGTCCAGGAGGTAGCCAGCATCCCCGTAGGCTTCCTCGAATGTCGGCTCGGATTTCATCATCACCTTGCAGATGCGGATGGAATCGTTCCACCGTCCCTTGTGGAAACAGTAGTCGCTGCGCGCCCACAACGCATCCCCGGTCTTCTCATGAAGGTAGGACACCGTTTTGAGGGAGGAGGCGGGCGACGCCGCCTTTTGCTTTTGAACCGGCGCGGCGATAGCGAAGGCGGTCAGGCAGCAGACAGAGAGCGAACTTCCCAGGATGCGGCCCCAGTGCATGGCGTTTTCTCCTTTAGATTGAGCGATTGGTGTTAGTGTAGCACAATGCGGCCTGCCTGTCAAGGATGGTTGAAATAAAGAATCAGGGCAGATACCGCAATCCACAGCAGAATATTGATCTGCAAGGGCCGGTCCTCCAGCAGCGCCGCCTCCGGGCTGCCCCCCATGCTTTTCCGGTGCATCAGATAGAGGTAGCGGAAAAGCCCGTACATGACGAAGGGGGTGGTCGCCATCAGAAGCGGGTGCTGGCTGGCCGTCTCCGAATTGAAGGTATAGAGCGCATACGAAACGATGGTCGCCGCCGTAATGGCGGAAAGCATTTGATCGATCCAGGCCAGGCTGTATTCCTCCAGGATCCTGCGGTGGCCGGCCGCATCCTCCGACAGCAGCACGATCTCCTGCCGCCGCTTCGCCAGCCCCAGGAAGAGCGCCAGCAGGGTCGTGCAGAGCAGGAGCCAGGCCGAGATTTTGACCGAGATCATCACCGCCCCGGCGATAGCCCGCAGCACGAACCCGAAGGCGATCACGAAGACATCCACCAGCACGACATGCTTGAGCCACAGGGTGTAGGCCAGACTCAGAAGGGCGTAGGCGAGGGCGATCAGGCCGGGCAGCGCGCCCATTGCAAAGCATCCGGCCAGCGCCGCCGCCCCTATGGTCGCCGCGCCGAACCAGGCTGTTCCGACCGGCAGCGTTTCGGCGGCCACCGGGCGGAGCCGTTTGAGAGGATGAAGCCGATCCCGAGGAGCGTCCAGGATGTCGTTGACGATATAGAGCGCCCCGGAGAGGAGGCAAAAGCAGGCAAACCCGGCGATGCTCCGAACCAGGAGGGGCGCGTTCAGGATATTACCGGTGAAGACCAGCCCGGCAAAGAGAAGCAGGTTTTTGCTCCACTGCCGGGGCCGCATCGCTGCCAGCAGGCTTGCCCAGACCGGCAGCGCCCTTGAATTTGTAAGGTTTCCTTTTACGACGGGCGCTCCTTGCCTCTCTCCAGGCCTTCCAGTTTGGCCTTCAGGCGAGCCATCTCTTTCTCCGCCGCTTCCGCCCGCAGGCGTTCCTGCTCCGCCTGCTGCCGGGCCTGTTCTGTCTGCTGCTGGGCTTGCTCCGCCCGTTTTTGAGCTTGCTCTGCCTGCTGCCGGGCCTGCTCCGCCTGTTCCTGGGCTTCCATCGCCTGCTTTTGAGCTTGATCCGCTTGCGCCGCTGCCCGGCGGGCTTCCTGGCGGGCCGCTTCGATGTGTTCTTCGGCTTCCTTTGCTCTCCGCCGTTCGGCTTCCAGGATTTCGGAGGCGTTGACCAGGCCGGGAACGCTCTGGCCGCTTTGCGGGTCGATCACGTGCAGCACCCGGGCGATAGGACGGAAGACGACGCCGAGCTCCTCGCTGGAAATGGTTCCATCTTCGGTCAGGGAGATCAACTCATAGATGCCGTCTTTCAGGCGGAAGCCCTGAAGGGGCTGCTCCAAATAATCACCCAGAGGGTCGTAGAGAAAGTATTCCTTCACTCCCAGCCGGGCATAAAGGAAGCTCTTGGAAATCAAATCCTCGATGCAGGTCGATTTGCTCGTCACCTCGATAATCACGCAGGGGGCGACCTTTTCCTCCCACAGTTTGTAGATACGCCGCACGCGCCTGTCAGCGCCCTTGACCACCATCACATCAGGCGCTTTGCGCGAGGAAGGCTTGCCTTCTTCGTAATAAAGGAACATATCGGCAATCACATAAATATCCGGCACGTCCTTGAAATAATAGCGCAGTGCGCCAAAGAGGTGCAAAATGGTCACCACATGCAGTTCCGTCTCTCCCATTGGCTCACCGTCCGTTTCGGGATAGATGATTTCAGGCGCTTCGGGTTCTTCGGTTTTTTTAGCTTGTCTTGTCATCGCTATACTCCATCACGCGCGTTCCCGATCCTTTATATACGGCATTCTTCACCGGAGCCGTTTTTTCCTGCTGGCAGCGGAAATAGGCTCGTTGACAGCAAATCAAAAAGAGTGTAGGATAATTTGGCATCATTTCAAGGTTAAGGAGAGGAAAGCGTTTGAAGCGTATCGTGGAATCGATTCCGAATTTTTCGGAGGGGCGCGACCCGGATGTCCTGGAGGCCCTTCGCCGGGCGTTCCGGAGCGTGGAGGGCGTCGCCCTGGCAGACGACAGCGCCGACCCGGACCACCACAGGTCGGTCTACACCATCCTGGGCGAGCCGGAGGCCGTGCTGGAGGCGCTCTGCAAAGCGGTCCGGGTGGGCGTCGAGAGGATCGATTTGAACCACCATCAGGGAAGCCACCCGCGAATCGGGGCGGTGGACGTGATTCCTTTCGTGCCGCTGCAAGGCGTGGGCCTCGAAGAGTGCGTCGCCCTGGCGCACCGGCTGGGAGAATGGATGGGGGGGGAACTTCAGGTTCCGGTTTATTATTACGAGGAGGCCGCCCTTGTTCCGGAGCGGCGCAATCTGGCCGATGTGCGGCGCGGCGGTTTCGAGGCGATCCGGGACAACATGTTGGCCGACGTGCGCCAGCCGGACGCCGGGCCAGGCCGGGCGCACCCTTCGGCGGGAGCCGCCTGCATCGGTGCGCGGGGGCCCCTGATCGCCTTCAATATAAATCTGACCACGAATAATCCGGAAATCGCCCGCGCCATCGCGACCCGGGTGCGCGAAAAAGGGGGCGGCCTGAAGGGTTTGAAAGCTATCGGGGTCGACCTGAAGGCCAAAGGATCGGCCCAGGTTTCCATGAACATCACTCTGCCCCGAGAAACCTCGCTCTACCGGGTATTCGAGCTGGTGCGCCTGGAGGCGGCCCGCTACGGGGTGGATGTCGCCGAATCCGAACTGATCGGGGCGGTTTCCCAGGAATTCCTCCTGGAAACCGTCCGCTACTACCTGCGCTGCCACGATTTGAAGGAGTCGCAGGTGCTGGAGAACTGGTTCTGAAACTTTACCACAGATCCAATTGCCCGTCTTCCGGCTGGGAGAGGGCGCGACCGTATTTGCCGCCGCCTCCGGCATGGATATGAAGCTGTCCGTCCCGTGCGAGAACGATATTGGCCGCCACCTTGGGGCCGACCGTGTGGCTGAGTTCCTCGAAGGCGGCCTGATGCAGCACGTTCATCTCGCTGCCGAAGCGGTTGATGAGGCGCAGAAGCGCCACCGCGCCGCAGCCGGGAACGAACTGGAGGGGAACCTGGTGGCGGTAGGGCGGTCGTCTTTCCGGGTGGCGGGGCGCTTCCCAGTCCTGGATGCGGGCGATCCTGTCCAGGACGCCGCGGGTGACTTTGACAGAGCCGCATCGCTCGCAGATTTCGACCGGCGGCTCGTTTCGGGCGATATGGCCGCAGTCCTCGCAGCAGGTGCGGTGATATTTACCGAGTTTGGGGTCCAGGCCGTAGTTGGCGGCGATATAGCATCCTTCCTCCCGCCGCATGGCCTTGAGGCACTCCTTGAAGGTCGCCTCTTCGAGCATCAGGGCGTTGTATTCCCTGCCGATCTTGGGCAGGGAATGAGCGTCCGAGTTGGTCAGGAAGGCGAAACGGCTCAGTTCCCCGATGCGGTCGGCCAGGTCGGTATCGGCGCTCAGGCCCAACTCGATGGCAGGGATGGCGGCCAGAGCCACTTCCGGGAATATCCGGGCCAGCCGGTCGGCGCAGCTGCCGTAAACCGATTTGTGCGGCGTGAAGGCATGGGCCGGGATCAGAACGCCTTCCAGGGCATGGACGATATTGAAGAGACTGCGGGCGGGCAGCCGGGAGGACTGCGAGGAGAGGCCGATATTGGTGATGTATTCGGACATCTGCCTGCTGAAGGCCGCTGTCGCCTCTACGGTGGGAAAATAGCAGAGCTGGTGGGAGATGCCGCCCTCCGGCTCAACGGTCTCGATCTCCGCCCCGCATATGACGGTCACGCTGTCGCGGTAGCGGAGTCCGCCCTGCGGCCGCTCTTCCATCTCGCCGTTCGCCATCATGGCCTGGATATCCTGGAGTACCCAGGGGGAGGCGCAGTCGATGACCCCGACGATATCGATCCCCTTGCGCTCCAGGCATTCGCGGGCGATGTTGGCGAAGGTCAGGTCGTGTGAGGCCGTGATTTTGACGGCCCGGTTATTGCCGGCTTTGCCGATATGCACGTGCAGGTCGGTATAGAATAGGCGCATCGAATCTCCAGGAGGGGCAGGAAAGGCTGCCGTCCGGAAAGAATTTCATCGACGTGGAACGCAACTTCCGAAATACATTGGGGCGGTGGACGGTTGCCGGTGTCAGGAACGGCCTGATCACGGCCTGGGAACTGGGCCGCGTGATGGTTCCTATCTATATCGCGGTGGCCGTCCTGAAGCATACCCCGGTCGTGCCGTGGCTCTCCAAGATGCTCAGCCCGGCCATGGGATGGTTCGGGTTGCCGGGCCGGGCCGCGATTGCGCTGGTGGTGGGCAATGTGATCAATCTCTACGCCGGCATCGGGGCGATGGTTCCGCTCCAGCTCGACAGGCATGAGGTGACCGTGCTGGGGCTGATGCTCGGGATCTCCCACAGCCTGCCCATCGAAACCGCCGTGCTGCGGAAAATGGGCATTCCCATCTTCTTCGGGACGGGGCTTCGACTGGGGGCCGCCGTGGTGGCCGGGCTGCTGGCCCACATGATCGGAACGTGATTATTCAATCTTTTTCAGCAGGTCGCCCACAGTCTCCACCCCTTCTAGGAGAGAGTCGGACTCTCGCTCGGTGATGGCGGGCAGTTCGGCAAGGCGAGACTGCTCCTCCTGCCCGGAAGCGTCCGGAACCGCCGGAAGAAGGCGGGCTATGCGCCTGCGGGCCTCCTCCTGGATCGCCCCCGGGGCCGTCGCGGAAACCTGCCGGTAGGCGGAGTGAGCACGGCGGTGGTCGCCTGCCGCCTCCAGCACCATCCCCAGCCACCAGAAGATCTGGACATCGAAGCTGGAGCCGGAGAGCGCCCGCTCGAATGAACGGGCCGCCCGGAAGCACGCCTCCTGGAAACGCTCGAAATCGCGTACCCGAAAGAGGTTCTGTTCCGGGTCGTAGTCGGCGCACTCCTCCAGAGCCGCGGCGTAGACATTATAACCCAGGGCGAACTGGACGATGGATTCATGGCAGCCGAGTGAATGGGCCGCCTCCAGGTCTTCGATCACCTGTTCGGTCTCGTTGATCTGGTAATGGCACTCGGCCCGCATCAGCCGCAGGGGGATCAGCCGGTCCACCTGCGCTTCGCCGGCAACGTCCATTCGCTCCAGGAGCCGTTTCACGGCGGCCATGCGGCGCGTCAGTACCGGAACCGCCTCGGTCAGCCGTTCATCGAAGTTTTCGTCGGATATCTGCCGCCTTTCCAATCCCTCATGATAATGGATCTGTGATTCCAGAAAATCGTTGAACAGGCGGCTCAAGGCTTCGTGCGGGTCTTTCAGAGCGATGATCCGCCGGTGGATGACCCGATAGAAATCCCGACAGAAGTGCGAGTGGGTCGGATACCCTTTCAAACGCTCCAGGCGTTCGTACGAACCGATATCTTCCAAATGCCAATCCATGTACTGCCTCTTGATCTTGCCTCAGCGAAACCGCCCCCAGTAGCCCGTGGTTACATTTGCCGTTATCCTGCTTTTATCTGACAGACCTCTCAATTATCCTCGCGGACGATATCGTCGTCGGAGGTGTCCACATCGTCTAGGGGGATGTCCGGGTCTTCGGCGTCGAGGTCGACGCTTTCGTCGGATCCCTCGTCATCATGCTCGCCGAGGTCGACAGGGCGGAGGGTTTCGGCTTCGTCGGCGGCGTCGACAGGTGCTTTATCCGAAGGCGCGGCTGCGGGGGGATGGCCGGTGCGGCACTGCTCGCAAATAGCCTTGATGTTGGTGCGGGCCAGCCAGCCCGGAAAATTGTTCACAGGCCGACCGCATTTCGCGCAGACGACGATATTGGTATTCTCGTTGGTTTCTGGCATATCCTTTTGTCCTGAAATAAAGTGATCCGATTACGGGGCTGAAATCTCTAACATGACTGCTGCCGCCATGCGTCCAGTCGTGCGGTCGCGGCGGAAGCTGTAAAACCGCTCTCTCCGGCAAGCGGTGCAGTCGTGGCTGAGTTCTATCGAGCCTTCGGGAACTCCGGAGGCCACAAGGCATAATCGCGCCAGCCCCGGCAGATCGATTCGGTGTTTTTCTCTCTTTTGTGAAAGGGCTGTTTCTTCTGAGCCGATGCCGGCGTTGCCGATGGCCGTAACGACCTCCGGCCCGACCTCATAACAGCACGGCCCGATGGCAGGCCCCACTGCGGCCCGGCAGTCGGCCGGTTGCGTATGATAATGCCGCCGCATGGCCGCCAGCGTATTCCGGATCACCCCGGAGGCCAGCCCCTTCCAGCCCGCATGGGCGACGGCGACGGCGGGCCGGCAGGGATCGAAGAGAAAGACCGGCACGCAATCGGCAAAGTAAAGGGTGAGCGGAACGCCCGGCGCATCGGTGAGAAGGGCGTCCACGCCAGGCAGGGCGGATGCCGCATCAAAGGCCCCTCTGCCCCGCATTCCGGCATCCACCGGGCAGGGAATGTCGCCATGCACCTGTTCCGCCGCCACCATATGGGCCGGTTCCATCCCGGCGGCGGAGAGAAAGCGGCGGCGGTTTTCTACTACGTCTTCAGGGCGGTCTCCCACATGCAGTCCCATGTTGAGGCTGGCGTAGCGGCCCTGGCTGACGCCTCCGCGCCGGGTGCTGAAGGCCGCCTGGACAGGCCCGGCAGCGCAGAGCGAGGCCGGCCTGAGCATTGCGATATCGCTTTCGGGAAAGCCGGCAAACTCCTGCCAGGGCATTGTGCCTCCGTAGGACGGGCACCCAGCCGCGCCCTTTGATCAGACCAAGCATAGGAAAACCGCATCCGGCAGCAAAAAAGCCGGATGCGGAATCGAAACGGCGTGAAGGGAAAAGGGAGTCAGAATCCGGATTAGCGGCGTCTGAGAAAAGCCGGGATGTCCAGGTCGTCGGAGCTGGGGACGCGGACAGGCTCTTCTTCTTTGGTTTCTTTCGGTTCGGCGGCCTTTCGGGTGAAGGGGCGGAACGTCCGGTTCTCGAAGCCGGTCGCCAGGACGGTAATCCGCACCTGCCCCTCGATGCGCTCATCGATGACCGCGCCGAAGATGATGTTGGCATCCTCGGAATCGGTGGTTTTGGTGATAAGGTCGGCGGCCTCGTAGATTTCGCTGAGGGTAAGGTCCGGCCCGGCGGTGACATTGATCAGAACGCCCCGCGCGCCCTCGATGCTGGTTTCCAGGAGCTTCGAGGCAATGGCGTTCTGGGCGGCCTCGACGGCCCGGTGCTCGCCGGAGGAGGCCGTCCCGATGCCCATCATGGCCGAACCCGCCCCGGCCATGACAGCCTTCACGTCCGCGAAGTCCACATTGATCATGCCGGGAACGGTGATGATATCGGAGATGCCCTGCACGCCCTGGCGGAGGATATCGTCCGCCATGCGGAAGGCTTCCACCAGGGTCGCCCGCTTCTCGACCACGCTCAGCAGCCGGTCGTTCGGGATGACGATGATGGTATCCACCTGCTGGTTCAGGTGGGCGATGCCGTCTTCCGCTAGCCGGAGGCGCTTGGGGCCTTCGAAATTGAACGGCTTGGTGACCACCGCCACGGTCAGCGCCCCAGCCTCTTTCGCCAGCTCAGCAATGACGGGCGCGGCTCCGGTTCCCGTGCCGCCGCCCATGCCGGCGGTGATGAACACCATGTCGGAGCCTTCGAGCGCCTTTTTGATCTCCTGCCGGCTCTCCTCGGCGGCCTCGCGCCCGATCTCGGGGTTGCCGCCTGCGCCCAAGCCGCGGGTCAGGTTCTCCCCGATCTGGATCTTTTTCGGGGCGGCGGAGATACTGAGAACCTGGGAATCGGTGTTCATCGCCAGAAAATCGACCCCGGCCACCTGCGCCTCGATCATCCGGTTCACCGCATTCGTCCCGCCCCCTCCGACCCCGATCACCTTAATTTTCGCATGAGAATGCTCTGCCCTTGCCATCGGCTCTGACTCCCTTCGTAAGTGCATGAAAATGATTTCCGCATTGCCCCGCCGGAACCCTTCCCCGGAGGCCCCGCCGGTTTGAAATTTTCCGCTTCAAGCTCGCAAACGATGAAACCATGCCTGAAAACGCCGGAGCCAGAGAGTCCAGAGATTCTCCGGCTGGGCGGCCCGCCTGAAATAATGGTGCTTGGCGGCATAGAGAAGCAGCCCGACCCCTGTGGCGTAAGCCGGGCTGCCGATATTGTCTGTAAATCCTCCCACGCTGTAGGGAATCCCGACCCGCGCAGGCAATCCCATCACCTGGGTCGCCAGCTCGGTGGCCCCGCACAGGAGCGAGCCGCCCCCGCTCAGGACCACGCCTGCGGGCAGCAGGTGACCGTATTCCGACCTGTCCAGATGATTCTTCGCCATCTCGAAAATTTCCTGCATCCGCGGCTTGATTATTTCGACCAGGATCGCCCTCGGGTATTCACGCACCTCCTGGCTGCCCAGGTCCGACACGGAAACCACCTCATCCTCATCGATCATCTCCGGCAGGGCGCAGCCGGAACCGATCTTGATCTTTTCCGCATCCTCCTGGGTGGTGTGCAGCCCGACGGCCAGGTCGTAGGTGACATGGTTCCCGGCCACCGGAATCACCGACGAGAAGGCGATCTCGCCCTTGTTGAAAACGGCCAGGTCGGCGGTGCCCCCTCCAATATCCAGGACGGCCACCCCGAGTTCCTTTTCGTCCGGATGCAGCACCGCCTCCCCGGTCGCTAGGGATTCCACCACCACATCCTCGATTATCAGATCGGTGCGGTGGAGGCACTTCCGGATATTCTGGAGGAAGGTGGTTCCTCCGGCCATGACGTGGGCCTCCACCTCCAGGCGGCTGCCGAACATCCCGACCGGCGATTTGATCCCATCCTGCCCGTCCACTTTGAACTCCCGGGGGATCACATGGACGATCTCCTGCTCCGGGCTCAGCGGAACGGCCTGGGCGTTGTCCAGCACCCGGGCCACATCCTCTTCCGCAATCTCGTGGTTGGGGCGATTGACATGGATGACGCCCTGGCTGTTCTGGGAACGGATATGCTCTCCGGTCACTCCTACGACCGCGGAGCCGATCTCCACGCCCGCCATCCGCTGCGCCTTTTCCAGCGATTCCTCGATGGCGTGAACGGTGGCATCGATATCGATCACAGAACCCCGCCGCATCCCCTCGGAACGGCTGGTCCCGATCCCGATGACATCGATCCGGCGGTCCTCCTGCAACTCCCCGATGAGGGTGCAAATTTTGGTCGTGCCGACATCGATGCCGACGAGAATTGCGCCTTTCGCCACCTTAGCCCCCGGTCTGCTCTTCTTTTTTCTTCGACAGGTGTACTCTGGACAGATAATATCGGCGGATCAACGACAGGTTGAGGAAGATACGCCCCCCCAGCGCGACGACAGCGGCCAGAAACAAGTCCACCCCGAGCTGGTCGCCTAGATAGGCCAGACCGGCGGCCAGCAGGGTGTTCATCACGAAACCGCTGACGAAGATGTTCTCGTCGAACTTGCCCTCCATGGCCGCCCGGACTCCCCCGAAAATCGTATCCAGACCTGCCAGGGTCGCCAGAGACAGGTAGCTCGCATAATCAGCCGGGACCGAAAATTTCGTCGCATAAATAATGATGAAACCGATAACAAGGCCGACGACAGGCACCCAGGTCACTCTTGGCCCTCCTCGGTCTTTTTCGCTTCGGCAGGATGGGCGAACTGGAACTGGGTGCTGCCTGAATAGGGCGGGATGAACATCTCCTTTTCTGGTTTGATTTTGATCATTTCCAGAAAATCGAGGGTTTCAAAGACGCCGCCGGGCAGCTTGAGGCCGCTGGTCAGCATATTGGCATCCCCGATCACTTTAATGATGTAAGGCTGACTGGTCGGCACCTTGTTGACCTGGAGTACCGGCCCTACACACCGGATGGCGGTGTTGGCGATGACCCGCTGGTCGTTCACCGAAATGGCCTCCGCCGCGCCGGTGGCGTTGAGTTCGTTGATCAGGTTGCGGATATCGGTGTCATGGACGATATAGGCCGACAGGTCTTCGGGCTGCGCCCCGGTGACCGGACGCTTCTTGCTGTCGTTCAAAGTGATGATCAGTCCCGGCCCCTTCATCGGGACCAGGCCTGCCAGCACCTTCACGCGCTGAAGCTCGTCATTGAGAGCCTGCTTGTCACGGCTACCGGTGGCTATCGCCTCTTCATACTCTGTATTCTTCTTGTTGAGCGCCTCGATTTCCTTGCTCTGCTCCTCGGTTTTTTTCTTGAGTTCCGTGTAGGCGTTTGCCAGGGACCCGAAACGGCTGGAGGGCAGGGACATCGAGCGGATATTCTGCTGCGTTTTTAGGGAGGCGGCCAGGAGCATCCCAAGAACGAGGCAAAGGATCGTCGCCTGTGTGACCCACGCCCCTTTCTTCAACTCGACCAAATGAATATGCGGTTTCATAGGCGTCCTGCTATTACTGCGAACCGGCCCCGCTCGATGCGCGGAAAGGGCCGGGTTTAACCCAGAGGCTTCCGAACCGCCGCCGGCGTTTGGGTGGTGATCGGCCTCCGGGCCGGTTTGTCGGGGACGGTCAGATCGACGTATTCGGACTGCTCCCGGACCCTCCGGTCGCGCCAGACGGTTTCGAGAACGGCCAGTTTGAAATTCAACTGCGGGAAGCGGCCCAGCTTAATCTTCGGTCCCTTATTCATATTTAAGCATATATTGTCGTTTTGGTCAACTTCTATTTTTTGGAGAGGAAAGACCTTCTTCCGGGCGGCGAACCCGGCGCATTCCAGGGCGGCCCGGAGGCCGGGCGACCGGAATGGCTCCCCGACCGCCAGCGGCTCCCTGCCCCGGTATTCGATATAGGGCTTGCGCGGATCCGGCGTTTTGACCGGGCGGCAGAGGACGCCGCCCGCATCCGCTTCATAATAGCGCCCGTCCAACCGGAGGGTCAGCGCCGAAACCCGCTCGGTGATATCGATGGCGATAGTTCCCGGCAGGCTGCGGCGCAGGCTCACCCGTCCGACCATCGGCTCCGCCATCAGGCGGTCGGCGGCCCGGCCCAGGGAAACTTTGAAAATATTGGCTCCGGTCGGGATGGCGGCCCGCTTCGCCATTTGCTCCGGTTTGAGAAGGTGGCAGCCGGTTATCCGGACGGAGCGGATCTCGAAATAGGGGGCCGTGAGGAGATAATAGGCCGCCCCGCCTATCAGGGTCGCCAGCAGGCAGATCAAGCGCAGGAGAAAATAATCGGGCTTTCTCCGGTTGCGCCGGTGTCGCCGGGGTATGCGAGGCTTCTGGGGCGCGGCTTTCGGCATTCAATCCTCCAGGGCCAGCCGGATCAGTCGGTCCACCAGTTCCGGAAAGGAAATCCCGGTAGCCTGCGCCGCCCTCGGCAGGAGGCTGGTGGGCGTCATCCCCGGAATGGTGTTGACCTCCAGAGCGTAGATTTCATGCGAGTTGACGATCATGTCCACCCGGGACATGCCCCGACAGCCCAGGGCGTTATGCGCGGCCAGAGCCATTTCACGGGCCGCTTGAGCCTGTTTCTCCGGGATGCGGGCCGGAACGATCTCTTCGGTGGCCCCGGGCGTATATTTGGCCTCGTAATCGTAGAATCCGCCGGAAGGGACGATCTCGATAAGGGGTAGCGTCTGCGGGTTATCATTGCCCAGCAGGGCCGCCGTGATCTCGGTGCCGAAGACGAATTCCTCCACCAGAATATCGCGGTCATAGCGGGCGGCGAGCGCCAGAGCCTCCGGCATCTCGTCCCATTCGTGGACAATGCTGATGCCGATGGTAGACCCCTGGGTATTGGGCTTGACCACCGCAGGCAGGCGCAGATTTTTGAAGGCCCCGTTCGTTTTGCCGTATTTCACGACCTCGAAACGCGGGGTGGCGATGCGGTTGGACTCGAAGATACGCTTGGTCATGATCTTGTCCATCGCCAGCGCGCTTGCCAGAACGCCCGATCCGGTATAGGGAATCCCCATCAGCTCCAGAAGCCCCTGGATCGTCCCGTCCTCCCCGTAACGGCCATGAAGGGCCAGGAAGGCCACATCCGGCCGCCCGAGATCGGCGGACTGGAGCGCCCGAGCCAGAGGCATGATATCTCGCGCCTCCTGCACTGACGGCAGCCCTGGAGTGCCGCTATCATTTCCCAGGGCCAGCAGCGCCTGCGGCGGCAGCAGCCCGGCGGGATCCACCGGCAGCACCGAATACTTTTCAGCATCCAGCGCCCGAAGCACCATCGAGCCTGTCTTTAAGGAGACCTCCCGTTCCGAGGAATGCCCGCCCATCAGAACCGCAACTTTGATTTTATTCTGCATTATATGAGATTCCTGGCACTATGGATGCGCTGGCACATGCTTACCCCAGCGCCCCGCAGGCGTCGCCGACGGGAGGGAGGGGCTTGGGGCTGGAGGCCGGGCCGCCCATCATTTCGAGCAGCTTTTCGCCGGCGTCGCGAATATCGCCTGCGCCCAGGGTCAGCATGACATCGCCGGGCTTCAGAAGGCCGGCGACGAAGCCCGGCACATCGTTTTTATCGGAAACAAAGTGAACGGCCTTGCCCGGCTCTCTTTTGACGATTTCATCGGCGATGAGCCTGCCGGTGACGCCTTCGATGGGCTGCTCGCGGGCCGGGTAGATTTCGGTGATCACGGCGACATCGGCCTGGCCGAACGAATTGCCGAAGTCGTCCAAAAGGAGCCGGGTGCGGCTGTAGAGATGCGGCTGGAAGACGGCCACCACGCGCCTGCTCCAGCTTTCCTTGGCGGCCTGAAGCGTAGCCTTGATTTCGGTCGGGTGATGGGCGTAGTCATCCACCACCATCACTTCCCGGGCCGTTCCCAGCAATTCCATCCGGCGGCCCACGCCGTGGAACTCGCCCAGGCCCTCGCAGGCCGCATCAAAGGACAGACCGGCTTCCAGGCCAACGGCAAGGGCGGCCAAAGCGTTCTGGATATTCTGCCGGCCCGGGACATTCAGCCTGACCTCGCCTGCCACTTCGCCGTTCAGGAGGCAGGAGAAGCGGGAACCCCAGGGGGACAGATATACCTGGGCGGCTCGCAGGTCGGCCTTTTCGGAGATGCCGTACCGCAGAACGCGCCTATTGACGCAGGCGACGAGGCTTTCGACCCGGGCGTCGTCGGCGCAGGCGATGATCAGGCCGTCTTCGGCGGTCTGGTTCAGGAACTGGTCGAAGCTGTCCAGGATATGTTCCATCGTGTGATGGTAGTCCAGGTGGTCGGCATCGATATTGGTAAGGACGGCCAGATCAGGGAAAAGGTGCAGGAACGAATCGAAAGCTTCGCACGCTTCAGTCAGAAAGATCCGGCTTTTTCCGATCCGCAGGTTGCCCCCGAAGGCGGCCATCTCGCCCCCCACCAGGATGGTGGGATCGAGGCCGCCGTGCGCCAGGACCAGCCCGGCCATGCCGGTGGTGGTGGTCTTGCCGTGCGTTCCCGTGACTGCGATGCCGTAGCAACCCTCCATGATCTGCCCCAGCATTTGAGCGCGAGAGATGACCGGCAGCCCCAGCTTCTGAGCCTGCATCCTTTCGGGGTTGTGGGGTGGGATCGCGGCAGACATCACCACCAGATCGACCGAGGCAGGAACATGGGAGGCGTCATGCCTCGGCCAGGCGATAGCTCCGAGGGAGCGAATCTCCTGGAGGATGGCGCTGTCTTTCATATCGGAGCCGCTAACTGCGGCCCCTCGATGAAGGAGCAGCTTCGCCAGGGCGCTCATCCCTATTCCCCCGATGCCGATGAAATGGACGGATCGGATATCCTGAACTTTCAAGCGTTATCTCCTGAAGCTACGGCCTGGTCCGGTTCCGCCGCCTCCCGCTTCAGCAGGATGCGGGCGATCTGTTCCGCCGCATGGGGGCGGGCTATGGACAGCGCGGCCTGGGCCATAGCGTGGCGTTTGGGCGCATTATCGAGTATCTGACTGATTCCGGAGGCCAATCGCTCACCGGAAAGCTCGCTTTCCGGTACCAGAAGGGCGGCCTGCCGCCCGGCCATCACGCGGGCGTTGGCGGTCTGGTGGTCCGCGAAGGAAAACGGGTAGGGTATCAGCACCGACGGCAGCCCGACCGCCGCAATCTCCGCAATGGTCGATCCGCTCCGGCAGACCACCAGGTCTGAGGCGCGGTAGGCGGAGCGCATATCTTCCAGGTAGGGCTGGGGGTGATACCAGTCCCGCCTGGGAGCGATCTGCAGGACATGCTCGTGCTGCCTCCGCCCCGTCTGGTGCAGCACCTGGTAATTCCGGCCGTCCCAGAGCGGAACGGCCCGGCATACGGCCTCATTGACGGCTCTGGCCCCTTGGCTGCCTCCCAACACCAGTACGGTAAGCCGGTCGGGATCGAGTCCCAGGGCGGCCCGGGCTTCCGCGGTGGGCATCGGCTCCAGGAGAGCCGCCCGCAGGGGATTGCCGGTGACCACCACTTTGGCTATCGGGAAGAAGCGGCGCGATTCCTCGAAGGTGACGCAGACGGTTTCCGCAAAACGGGCCAGCCACCGGTTGGTGCGGCCCGGAATGGTGTTCTGCTCCTGAATGACAATGCGGATGCCCAGCAGGGCGGCTCCGAGAACGGTCGCCGCCGCCGCGTAGCCGCCGGTGGCGAGAACCGTGTCAGGGCGCGTCCGCCGGAGAGCCAGATACGCCTGGGCCAGTCCCAGGGCCAGCGTTCCCAGGGCCGCCGGGGTCTGCCAGGAGAGCTTGCGGCTCAGGCTCCGGCCCGGGATGCCGAGAAAGGGCAGGCCGGAGCGGGCGGCCAGAGCCGCCTCCGGCCCCTTGCTTGTTCCAATATAACATATATTTGCATCAGGAGCAACTCTGCGAATCGCTTCCGCAACGCTAAGCGCCGGATATGCGTGCCCGCCCGTACCCCCTCCGCTCAGGGCGATTTTCACGGTTGATCGCCTCGCCGGCTTTGGATGTGTAAAGGGAGATATTGAGCAGGACCCCGATGCTTGCCATCATGAGCAGCAGGGAGGTTCCGCCGTAGCTGATAAAGGGCAGCGGCACGCCTGTTGTGGGACAGGAGGCCGTGTTGACCGCGATATTCAAAAAGACCTGAACCGTGACCATGGAGATCAGTCCCGCAGCCAGCAGGCGGGCGAAAAGGTCTTTGCTCCGGAGGGCGATGCGGCAGCCCCGGTAGGTGAGAGTAAGGAAGAGGGCCAGCAGAACGCCGGTGCCGATCAGACCCAGTTCTTCAGCATAGACGGAGAAGATGAAGTCCGTATGCTCTGCCGGAAGGTAGAGGTGCTTCTGGATACTCTCCCCGAATCCGACCCCGAAGAGGCCGCCGGTCCCGATGGCGATCAGGCCGTGAATCAACTGGAAGCCTTCCTCCTGGCTCCGCTCCCAGGGAGCCAGGAAAGCCTCCATCCGTTCCAGCCGGTAGGGTTCTTTCAACACCAGGGCGACCCCGCCCAGAAGGGCGATCAGAATCAGCAGCCCGATATGGCGCTTCCGCGCTCCCCCGACCCAGAGCATGATCAGAACCGTGGTGTAAAGGCAGGCGGCGGTGCCCATGTCCTTGCCCAGCAGGACGAGGGTTATGATGAGGAGAATCAGGGCAAAGGGAACTGCCGTTTCGGAAAGCGATTTCTGCATCTTCTTCTGGCGCAGGGAAATCGTGTGCGCCAGGTAGACGATAAGAGCGAATTTCGCGAACTCCGAGGGCTGGAATTTGAGCGGCCCGAATTCGAACCAGCGAACCGCCCCGTTCGCCCTCGACCCGACGCCCGGCAGCATCACGACGCACAGCAGGATGACAGACACTGCAAGCAGGATCACGGAAAACTGCTGCCAGTTTTTATAGTAGAACTTGGAAGCGATCCAGAGAACGGCCAGCCCGAGAACCGCCCATATCGCCTGGCGTTCGAGGAAGTAGTAGACATCGTCGTATTTCTGGCTGGCCCGGACATAGCTGGCGTCAAAAACCATAATGACACCGATCAGGGTCAGGATGAAAGCGACGGCGAAGAGCGGGTAGTCGGGCATCTGGCGCTTGGCGGTCACGTGGTCTCCTCCTGCCGCAATTCTCGCACGGCCTCTTTGAAAGCGTTCCCCCTGGCCTCGAAGCCGGAGAACATATCGAAGCTGGCGCACCCGGGCGAAAGGAGTACGATATCTCCGGGCTGGGCTTCCCCATGGGCCTTCCTCACCGCTTCCTGAAGCGACCCGGGCCGCTCGATCCGGTCGAACCCGAAGGCGCGCACCGCTTCTTCGATGACCGGAGCCGTTTCGCCGATCAGGAAGAGCTTTTTTGCCCGGCGGGCGATCACCTCGGCCATCGGCCCGAAATCCATCGCCTTGTCTTTCCCCCCGGCGATCAGCAGCACAGGGTCCTCGAAGGCTTCCAGGGATCGCTGCCCGGCTGCGGGGTTGGTACACATCGAATTGTTGATATAGCGCACTCCCCCGATCTCCGCCACCGCTTCCAGGCGATGCACCACGCCCCGGAACGTCCGGGCCGTCTCCACGACGGCTTCCGGGCGAACGCCGCAAGCCACCGCCATCGCCGCCGCGGCCATCAGGTTCTCCAGGTTGTGCGCTCCGGGAAGGAGGACTTCCCGCGCATCGAAGAGGGGAAATTCGCTGCCCTCCCACCGGGCGCAGACCGTGCCGCCCCGCAGGAAGCAGCCCGCCTCCAGGGGGCGCGTCCGGCTGAAGCCCGCTTTCCGGGCGCAAACGGCCCCGGCCACCTGCTGCGCCATCGGGGAATCGGCATTCAGGATGGCGACATCCTCTTCGGTCTGGAAGGCGAAAAGACGGGCTTTGAGGGCGGCGTAGGCTTCAAAAGAAGGATGCCGGTCCAGGTGGTCCTCCGTGATGTTGAGCAGCGCCCCCACCTTCGGACGAAAGCCCCGCACCCACTCCAGTTGAAAGGTGCTGATCTCGGCGGCGATCCAGGTCTGCGAATCGGCCTCGTATGCGGCGGCGATCAGCGCTTTTTTTATCTCCCCGGCGCTGATGTTGCCTGCCACGACCGCCTTCTGGCCGTCGGCTTCCAGCATATGGTAGAGGGCCACCGTTGTGGTCGTCTTGCCGTTCGTGCCGGTGACGGCGAGAATCGGGGCAGGGGAGATCCGCCAGGCGATCTCGATCTCGGAAAGCACCTCGACGCCGCGCCGGACCGCCTCTCGCAGGACGGGATGCTTACAAGGCACCCCGGGGCTGGGAACGATCAGATCGGCCTCGTAGATGCCCCGATACGCCGCCTCGCCCGCGAAAACGGGCAGCTCCAGCGAGGCCGCCTCGCGGATGGCCTCTGCCAATTCTCCGGCGGGCTTGCTATCATGGAGCGCCACTTTCGCGCCCAGGGCGGGCATCACGCGGGCGACCGCCATGCCGGTGCGGCCCATGCCGATCACATGAATACGCTTGTTGTGCCAGCCTGTTCGAGACATCATCCTGCCATCCACCGCCACACCATCCAGACGCCGATGCCGCCGCTGACCGCCGCCGCGATCCAGAAGCGGGCCACGATCTGAGGCTCCGGCCAGCCGACCAGCTCGAAGTGGTGGTGGATTGGAGCCATCCTGAAGATGCGCCTCCCGCCGCTCAATTTGAAATAGCCCACCTGCATGAGCCAGGTGACGGTCTCCGCTAAAAAGATGAAATTGATCGCGACCATGGCGGCAGGGTGCGGGCTGGTCAGCATCACCGTCGCGAAATAGGCTCCCAGCGCCAGGGAGCCGGTGTCTCCCATGAAAATCCGGGCGGGATGGGCGTTATACCAGAGAAAGCCCAGGCATCCGCCTGATATGGACCATGAAACCACCTGGGATGTCCCTTGCGCCGAGGCCAGGGCCACCAGGCCGCAGGCTGCCGCCCCTATCGCAGAGACGCCGCCCGCCAGTCCGTCCAGCCCGTCCGTCAGGTTGGCGGCATTGGAGATGCCCACCATCCAGACCACCGCCAGGAATGCCATCAGCCAGTTGCCTGCCGAGATCATCCCAGCCCAGGAAGAGGCGGGATGGCTCCCCGGCTGGAAGGAAAGGGACACCACAAAAAAGATCGCCAGCATGATCTGGCCGGTCAGCTTTTCGCGGGCGCGAAGTCCGAGGGACTTGCCCCGCCGGACGATCAGGTAATCGTCCAGAAAGCCCAGGGCGGCGTGGGCCAGGATCACCCAGAGATACCGGAGGGAGGCAAGGCCCCCGAAAATTAGAGCGGCGATGGCGGCCCCGCCCAGGATGATCACGCCGCCCATGGTGGGGGTTCCCGCTTTGGCGCGGTGGCGCTCCGGGACGTCCTCGCTGATGGTCTGCCCGTATTTGAGACGGTGGAACCGGGTGATGGCCCTGGGGCCGGCCGCCACTGAAATCAAAAACGCCAGAACGCCTGCCAGCATCGCATCATTGCCCATCCAATATCTCCGCCACCCGTTCCATTTCCATGCCCCGCGAGCCTTTCAGGAGAATGACGGCCTGACCCGTATTTTTCTCGCGAACGATAAGGGCCGCTTCGGAATGTGTTTCGCAGACAAAGATCGTGTCGCGGCCCATGCCGGAAGCGGCGGCTCCTTTCGCGATGGCTTTGGCCCGCTCCCCTACGGTAATCAGCCAGCCTAAAGCGGCGCGGGCCACCATCTCGCCGACCTGCCGGTGGGCCCCCTCGCTTTCCGGGCCGAGTTCCAGCATATCCCCAAGAACCGCGATTCGGGGCGAGCCGGGCGTTTCGGCCAGGGTGTCCAGGGCGGCCTGCATGGAGGCCGGGCTGGCGTTATAGGCGTCGTTGAGCAGCAGCCCCCCGCGTTTCAGGGACACCGGCTCCATCCGCATGGGCGCGTTCCGGAAAGCGGCCAGCCCCTCCGCAACGGCCTCCGGAGGCATCTCGAAGCTGATCCCGACCGCGCAGGCGAGGAGGGCGTTGGCGATATGGTAGCGCCCCAGGGCGGGCAGGAAGGCTTCGGTCCGCCCTGTCGGTGTGATGAGATCGAACCGGAGGCCTGGCTTGCCTTCCCGGTGGGTGACGGTTTCAATAGCCTCTGCCCGGACATCCGCCGCCGGGGAGAGGCCGAAGGTGAACGCCTTGCCGCTGAAACGGCTCTTTAAAAAGCCCAGAAAAGGATCGTCCACGTTCAGAACTGCAACGCCGTCCGGCGGAAGGCTTTCCAGGATCTCGGCCTTGGCGCGGGCGATGGCTTCTCGGGAGCCGAGCCGCTCGATATGGGAGATGCCGATATTAGTGATCGCCCCGACCGAGGGGCGGGCGATCTCGCAGAGCCGGGCGATTTCTCCGGGGCCGCGCATGCCCATCTCCAGAACCGCGATCCGGTGGGCCGCCTCCAGGCGAAAGAGGGTGGAGGGCAGTCCGATCTCGGTGTTCAGGTTGCCCTCGCTTTTGAGAACGGAAAAGCACGCTCCCAGGACGGCGATGGCCATCTCTTTGGCCGATGTTTTGCCCACGCTGCCGGTAATCCCGACTACCTGCGCCGGAAACCTCTGCCGATACCCGGCGGCCAGATCGCCCAGCGCCTTCAGGGGGTCACCGGCCAGGACCAGCCCCTTGCCGGGAGGGCAGAGAACTTCGCGGGCCACCACCGCCGCTGCCGCCCCGCGCTCGAACGCCTGGGTCAGATAATCGTGCCCATCGGCCCGCTCGCCTTTCAGGGCGAAAAAGAGGTCGCCTTTCCGGACGGCCCGGCTGTCGGTGGCTGTTCCGGTGACAGGCATGGCCGCATCCCCGGCAAGCAGCCGCCCGCCGGTGTGGTCGAGAACATCCTGTAGTGTCAGTCGCAGCATTGTTCGAGCAGTTCCCGGGCCGCCTGGCGGTCATCGAACGGGTGTCGGGTGGTTCCTATGATCTGGTAATCTTCGTGGCCTTTTCCGGCGATCACGATCACATCTCCGGGGGCGGCCATTTCAATCGCGAGAGCGATGGCCTGACGGCGGTCCGGCTCCACACGGACAGCCGGGCGGCGCGACTCCGGGATGCCGGTCAGGATTTCGGCGATGATGGTGCCCGGGTCTTCGGTGCGCGGGTTGTCTGAGGTCACGACCGCGCAGTCGGCCCGTTCGGCGGCGATCCGGCCCATCAAGGGGCGCTTGGTGCGATCCCGGTCGCCCCCGCAGCCGAAGACGGCGATCAGCCGGTTCGGGGCGATCTGGCGGGCCGATTTCAAGACATTCTCCAGCCCGTCCGGGGTGTGAGCGTAATCGACCAGGATCGAAAAATCTTTTCCGGTCGACACCGGCTCGAAACGACCGGGCACGGCGGTCCGCTCCAGCCCCTCCCGGACGGCGCTTGTAGGCAGGCCGAGGGCGCGGCAGGCAGCGGCGGCGGCCAGGGCGTTATAGACATTGAACATCCCGCCCACCCGCAGCCTGACGGGAAAGGCGGCCAGGCCGCCGTAGCAGACCGTGAAAGCTGCTCCGGAAGCGTCTACCTTGATATCGCGGGCCGAGACATTGGCCTCTTCCAGCCCGTAGCTCATCGTTTTTCCGAACGATTCGGAGAGGAGCCGCCTGCCGTAGGGGGCGTCCCGGTTGATGACGGCACTGAACGGCTTCGGGGAGGCGGCGGCGTAATCCGTGAAGAGCCGCCTTTTGGCCTGATAGTAGTCCTCAAAATCGCGGTGGAAATCGAGATGATCCTGGGTCAGATTCGTAAAAACGGCGGTGTCGAAAGCGATATGATCGGTGCGCCGGAGAGCCAGGGCGTGGGAGGAAACCTCCATCGAAACGGCGTCCGCCCCTCGCCGCAGCATTTCGGCGAGAAGCTCCTGAAGCGCGTGCGCTTTCGGGGTGGTCAGCGACGAGGGCAGCGGTTCGCCGCCGATCTCGGCCCCCAGGGTTCCGATCAGCCCCGGACGGCCTCCGGCGGCTCCCAGGCAGTTCCGCACCATGATGGAAGTGGTGGTCTTGCCGTTCGTGCCAGTAACCCCCACCATTCTCAGCTTCCGGGACGGGTGGCCGTAGAAGCGGGCCGCCAGAGCGGGCAGGAGCTGGGGGCTGTCGGAGGTGTGGATAGCGGTCACTTCGGGCGGGCAGGAGGCGAGGGCTTCCCGATCCTCCCCCACCACTGCACAGGCTCCCAGCCGGAGGGCGTCCCCGATGAAACGATGACCGTCCGCCTCAAGGCCGCGGACGGCAGTAAAAAGGAAGCCCGGCTGCACCTGTCGCGAGTCGTCGGTGATGCCCGCGACCTCGATATCCAGGCTGCCCCGGACTCGAATGCCGGCCAGAGAAACAATAAGGTCAAGCAAACGCATCTGCAACACTCACTGCATTGATTGGGAAACCATCGCTTACCACCGCGATAAGCCTTGTATCGGTGTCATGGCGAGGAGCGTGAGCGACGAAGCCATCTTCCAGGCTCTTGCTCACGGACAGAGCCTTCACGTGCATTTGGGAAGCTGGGGATTGCCGCAAAGCTAAAGCTCCTCGCCATGATAGCGCTCTGTTCGGGATGCCAAGCGAAAGCCCTGGATCGCAGGGGGTGGAGATCGGCCTCCTATATTAATCAGAACTGTTTTGCTTCGCTCCGGTTCGATCCTTTTTCGCAGGGGCGGCGGCCTGCGGATCGGGCGGGGCCGCCTGCCCGTAAAGGCGGGCCTGCTTGCGCTCTTGCTTGAGGCGGCTTTCCGGGTCGTCTTCCGGGACGGCCTGCATCAGGGCGATGCGCTCTCCCAGCGCCTTGAAGACCGGGGCGGCCACCGTCGCGCCCCAGTGCGTTCCCTTCGGCTCGTCCAGGACGGCGACCATGACGTAGCGTGGCTTTTTGGCGGGAAAGAAGCCCGCGAACGAGGCGATGTATTTACCGGGAACGTAGCCCTTTTTGCCTTCCGCTTTCTGGGCGCTGCCCGTTTTCCCGGCCACGGTGTAGCCGGTAATCTTGGCGGTCTTTCCGGTTCCCTCCTCGACTACGGTTTCCATGAACCCGGTCAGGGTACGGGCGGTTTCAGCGGAGATAACCCGGCGCACCGGCTGCGGATCGAAGCTCTGCAGCACCGTCTTCCCCTTAGTGTCCGTAATGCCCTTGATGAGCAGCGGCTTCATCAGGGTTCCGCCGTTGGCGATGACGGCATAGGCCATCGCGAGCTGGAGTGCGGTCACGTGAAGCCCCTGCCCGAACGAAATGTTCGCCAGGCTGATCTCGGGCCATTTTTTGGCGGCGCTCCGCACGCTGCCTCTGGCCTCCGCCGGCAGATCTATGCCCGTATAATCACCGAAGCCGAAGCGGCGCAGGTAGTCGGAGATGACGCGATACCCGGCTTTCCGCCCGATGGCGGCTGCGCCCAGATTACACGACCATTGAATGATCTCTTCCACCCTCAGAGAGCCGTGCTTGCCCTTGAAGGGGCGGTGGATGATGCAGCCGACCGTGTGCCTCCCGATTTTCTGGCGGCCCGGGCAGTAGAAAACCGAATGGGGCGCGACGGCTCCGGAGTCCAGGGCCGCAGCCGCGGTGATGACCTTCAGGGTCGAACCCGGCTCATAGAGATTGGAAACACCCCAGTTCCACATCGACCGAGCCTCTCCCGGCTTGCGGTTGCTTGGATCGAAGGTAGGGACATTCGCCAGGGCGAGAATTTCGCCGGTGAAAGGATCGATCACGATGACGCAGCCGCCCACGGCCTGGAACTGCTTGTGGGCATTGAGAAGAAACTGCTGGGCATCGTGCTGGATATCGGCATCGATGGTCAGCAGCAGCCCCTTGCCATCCCTTACCGGAACGGTTTCGCGCTTCGTGCCCGGGAGAACGCGCCTCTTGGCATCGACTTCGGCTTCGAACTCCCCGTCATGGCCGGCCAGGACAGCCTTTTTTCGCATTTCCAGCCCGGCGAGGCCCACCCCGTCGACATCGGTGCAGCCGACCACATGCGGCGCTTCTCCCGAATAGAGGCGCATCGGGTCGGCTAGAAGGTCGACGCCGGGCAGCTTGGCTTCCTTGAGCCGCCTTTTCGTCACCTCGGATCGGATGCGCCGCTTCAGGATGATGCCGTCGGGCGGGGCGCTGACTTTTTCCTCGACCGCTTTCCTGTCCAGCTTCAGGATATCGGAAAGCGCGGTGATGACGGAGGGGAAGGCATCGGAAGGGATGGCTTTAGGATGTACCACCACCTGCCATTCCGTCCGGTCGGGCCGGGTGTCGAATTCGGGGGCCACGTCAACGCCGGGGAGCCGGGAAGCGATCATCTCGTCCCGGACCGCCGCAGAGCGAAGGTTTCTCTGAAGAACAACCTTGTTCCGCCGCGTATTCATCTTAGAGACAACATAGCGGCGGTCCAAATTCAGGATTTCGGCCAGCGAAGAGATCACCGACTGACGTTCATCGTCATCGATCTGGCGGGGAGAGATGTTGACCTGAACCGCAGGATAATCCATCGCCATATACTGCCGGTTCCGGTCGAGAATCGGGCCGCTTTTGGCCGGCTCTGGAAGGGTCTTATGGCGGTAGTGTTCCGCTTTCTCGACGAAAAAGGAGTGGTGGTACAGTTGAAGCCAGCAGAGCCGGGCGAACAGGCTGACGTACAGAAGCCCGAATCCCCAGATAACCCACTCCAGCCGCTTTTGGACAAATCGATTATAGGGCATGATGGCCGGCTTCTTTCTCATGGCTTCGGCTCCGAAGAGGTGGGTGTCGCCAGAGCGTCCGGAGCAACCGCTTCGGTGGGAGCGTTGAACACCATGCCACTTCCCCGGGCCTCGAACGAGATGCGCTTCCGCATCAGCAATTCGTTGTACCGCGCATCGAGGATCTGATGTCGGATCTTCATGGCGTTCAGGCGCTGCTGGAGGCGATACCTCTCGTAATTGCCGGTCGCCACCTGGGCGTATGCGGCCACATAAAAGACCAGCGCCGCCACGACGGCTGTGGCGGCGGCTACCATCACCATGGGCTGTCGCGGGCGGGTGCGCGAGCGGCGAGCCAGCCTCTGCCGGGGCCTGGGAGCGGGCGCGGCAGAGGCGGACTTCAAGGCGGCGCTTCCCCTGGTCTTGGTCTCAACCATTGCGTACCTCCGGCATGGGACATCAGGGGCGGGAGGGCAACCCACGCCCAGCCAAATTTATGCGACACGAAAGCGGCGGCTGGAGGGAAGACCCCCTAGCTAAGAGGGGCGAGATCGTACGGTCTCTTGGTACTCTCGCAAAGTCCCCCAAGGCCGCTCCCCCCGCCGGGGGCTGGGGGGCGGTTGCTTTTCATATATACAGCAAGCCCCACGTCAAATCTTTTCGGCGGCGCGGAGTTTGGCGCTCCGGCTGCGCGGGTTGTCCGCAAGCTCCTGTGCCGAGGGGGTGACCGGTTTGCGGGTGAGAATTTTCACAACAGCCTTCGCCCCGCAGGCGCATACCGGAAGCTGCGGCGGGCACTGGCATTTTCCAGACAGGCGAGTAAAGCTGTTTTTGACGATCCGGTCTTCCAGCGAATGATAGGAGATGGCGCACACCCGACCTCCCGGAGCCAGGCAGCCCACCGCTTCCTGAAGCCCTTGTTCCAGAGCCTCCATCTCGCGGTTGACGCGGATGCGAAAGGCCATATAGGTGCGGGTCGCAGGGTGGATGTCTCTCGGCCACGCCTTTTTCGGGATGGCGGCCATAACGATATCGGTCAGGTCTCCCGCCGTGCGGATCGGGTGGATCTGCCGGCGAAGAGCGATCCCGCGGGCGATCCGCCTGGCCCACGACTCTTCGCTGAGTGTAAAAAGCATGTCGGAAAGCTCTCGCTCGGACAGGGAGTTTGCCAGGTCCGCCGCGCTGAAGGGCAGGGACGGGTCCATCCGCATATCCAGAGGAGCCGCCTCATCGCGAAATGAAAAGCCCCGCGATGCCGTGTCCAGTTGATGGGAGGAAACCCCCAGGTCGAAAAGAATGCCGTCCGCCGCGGGCAGCCCTGCTCGCCTCAAAACGGAAGCCACATCCGAGAAATTGGCGCGAATCAGGCTGATATTGCCGTGAACGGCGTCCAGCTTTTGAGCGGCGGCTTCCAGGGCCGCCGGGTCCTGGTCCAGGCCGACCAGCCGCCCGCCCGGCTCCAGCAGCCGGGCGATCTCCAGAGCGTGACCGCCCCCGCCGAGGGTGGCGTCCACATAAACGCCCTCAGGTCGCACCTGAAGGAAGGAAATCGTTTCGTCAAGGAGAACCGAGCGGTGATAGCACATTGCTTCCTGTCGGGTTCGGGGCCATGCCGATGGCGCGGGCGGAGGCTTCCAGGTTCTCGTCGGAGAATTCGGCCCCCATCGCCTCCCAGCGGCCCTTGTTCCAGATTTCGATCCGGCTGCCCAGCCCGATGATGATCACATCCTTTTCGATGCGGGCGTACTGGCGCAGGGGCTGGGGGATCGCCAGGCGGCCCTGGTTGTCCACCTGCACCTCCGCAGCCTCTCCCAGCAGAAACCGCTGAAGCTTCAGGGCGTCCATATCGAAGAGGGAGCGGGAGGTGAGATAGCTTTCCAGGCTCTCCCACTCTTTGACCTTGAAAATGAAAAGACACCGCCCGACGCCGCGGGAGATAATGAAGTATTTTTCCTCCTCCAGTTCCCTCCGGAACTTCTGAGGGAGGATAAATCTTCCCTTATCGTCCAGCCCGTGTTCGAACGACCCTCTGAACAAGAAAGTCCCCCTGGAGTGCCCCCGCACTCCCCCCTGACTCTCCCTATTTAACCACATTATTGATTATATGTCAAGCCTTTTCCTCCACCCGATATATTTTTTTTGGCGTTCTCTTATCCGGTTATTAAAGAGCCTTTGCTACCGTCATGCAGAGACGGCAAACAATGGCGAACTATTCGCCCTCGAAAGGTTTCGCAGGGGCCAAGGCAGCAAAAATCCCTATTGACAAATCGCCCGAAATCTGCTATCATAAACTCAAGAGATTGTGAAATAATGTTCTAGATGAGGCAGCGAAACCGCCGGAGCCGATCTCCGGCGAGCGGGAAAGAGAGGCTCGTTTCGCGCGCATCCTCCACAACGCTACGGATCGGGCAGAGGGCAGCGTCTTCGGGGATGCGTGCGAAACGGGCCTTTTTGGAAGCAGGGTATAGGGTATAGCGGAGCTTCCGCATTTGTCTGCCCCCTACGCCCTAACACCGGAGGAGGCTACATGGAAAAGCAGTCGCGGCGGGAGTTTTTGAAGGGGATGACGGTGGTGGGTGCCGGGGTTGTCGGCATGGGGGCAGCCAAGCAGGTGCTGGCTCAGGATAAGAAGGAGCCTGCTTTGGTGGTGCTGGCTCGCGATCCGGCGGCCCAGGGGGAGAACCACCGCCTCCAGCCCGATGTGGTGCGGAAGATGGTTTTCCAGGGAATGAAGAAGCTGAGCGGAAAGAAAACCGACGCTTCGGCCTGGAAGAGCTATTTCGCCCCGGACGATGTGGTGGGGATCAAGATCAACTGCCTCTTCGGGCGCGGGGCCTCCACACATCCGGAGGTGGTGGCTGCCGTTGTCGAGGGGCTGAAGCTGGCCGGGGTGAAGGCGAACAATATCATCGTCTGGGACAGGAGCGACGGCGACCTGGCGAAATCGGGTTTCCCGATCAACCGGGAAGGCCCCGGGGTGAAGTGTTACGGCACCAACGACGATTACGAGGACAAGCCTGTCCGCATCGGCTCCTTTGTGGGCAGATTCAGCAGGATCCTGACCCAGAAGATTACAGCTCTGGTGAATGTGCCGATCCTGAAAGACCACGGCACTGGCGGCGTGACGATTGCCTGCAAGAACCACTACGGCTCGTTCGACAACCCGGGGCCGTACCACGGCAACAACTGCGACCCCTTCCTGGCGGAACTCTGTTCCTACACTGCGGTCCGCGACAAGACGCGCCTGATCGTCTGTGACGCCATCCGCCCCCTGGCGAACGGCGGCCCTAGCCTGCACAACGAGTTCCTCTGGGACTATAACGGCATTCTGGTCGCCACCGACCCGATTGCTCTGGATTATCAGGGCTGGCAGATCATCGAGGCCCGCCGGAAGGAAATCGGCCTGCCCTCTCTGGCCGAAGCGGGCCGCCCGGTCCGCCACCTGGCTACCGGCGCGAAAATGGGGCTGGGAACGAACGACCCGCAGAAGATGCGGCTGATCAAGATCGGGTAGGGTGTTATTATTGTAACACGGATGAACACGGATAAAGGCCGGGATGGGCACGGATAGGATTACGGAGATCGTGATCGGGTGTGCATCCCGACCTGATCCTACCTTGTCCGCTTTTCATCCGTGTTACAATGATAACACCCTACTCCAACGGAGGAACTCATGCCCAGCAGGAAACACTTATTCATCATCATAGGCATCTTTGCAACCGCCCTCTCCCTGTTCGCCGAGGGCGAAAAAAGCGCCAGCGCCCGGCTTTTGCCCGTAGCGGCGGAATTGAAGGGCTGGCAGGAGATTGCGGGCGGCTTCCAGTACGGCAAAGGCGATACGCTGACCGAAATTTACAACGGGGGATACAACCTGTATGTGGACCGCGGCGTCCTGGAGGCTGCGCAGAAGCTTTATCGCAAGGGAAGCGACATCCTGACCGTAACCCCTCATCTCATGAAGGATGCGGCCTCCGCCCGCTCCTTCGTGGCCTACTGGAAGAAGACGAACGCCAGAGAAAAAATCCGCAAAACCCCCGCCCCGGGCGAGGGCTTCACTGTCTCCGCCAACGGCGCGACCATGCTCTACTGGTCTCAGGGCCGCTATTTCCTGACCGCCATGTCCGCCAGCGAAGGCCAGAAGGCCCGAGGCGATCTCCTGACGGTTCTGAAGATCATCGCAAAAAAGGCGAAAGGCGGGAAGTAGCTTCTTCAATACAGCCGGCCAAAAGCGAAAGCGACGCGGCAATCTCCAACGCAATGCCAAGTAATAGACAACCGTAAATCGATACAGTCTGCGAGAAGCGCAGCGGCGCGGCAATCTCCAGCTCAATAAATGCATGAGAAGGCTCTGATCGTTAGTGATACCCTGGAGATTGCTTCGTCGCTTTTGCTCCTCACAGACTGTATCGATTTACGGTTGTCTATATTAATGGGAGATGGCTTCATCGCTATCGCTCCCCGCAGACTGTATCGTTATATCCACTTGCATCTCAAGCAGGGATTCCTCCGCACCCCAAAAAGCCCTCAAATTCAAGCAACCTTTCTTCATTTTTCTCTTGACATTCCGGTATCGTTTTGATAAAATAGGCTGAGTAAAAATCCACAATATACCATAATTATATTATGCCTTTATAACTGTAGCAAATTCCAGGAAAGGAGCGTATGATTTGATGATCAAATCGAAAGCATGGCTCTGGATTGAACTGGTTTTATTGTCCTGTATCACTATCCTGGCCCTCACCGGCTGCGGAGGCGGCTCGCCTTCTACAGCGACCGACGGGGGCGGCCCTGCCGTAACGCAGGAGTCCGGCACCGCCCGGTTTCATGTGGATGTCAAGACCGGAAAGGTGACCGTGACCTCTCTTCAGAAGGCGGGGAGCCGGGCAGTTTTCAGCGGGGCGGCGGTGGGCTTCGAGAGCAGCGTCCTGGTGGACGAGGCGGGGGCCACCGGCAGGAAAGCCCTTTCGGTCTCTCTGGTCAACAACCGGAACGAGGCCATCGGACAGATGCCGGACGGCCTCCCGACCAGCATGAAGGTGCTGTTCGGCGGCTTCACCAATGTCGGGGCCTGGAGCGACCTGCGGCCCCGCGTGGCGGTCAATACCCTGGCGGGAACGGGAGCGGCGGGCAGCGCGGACGGCGCGGCAGGCAGCGCCACCTTCAACGCGCCCAGCGGCGTGGCGGCGGACAATACCGGGGCGCTCTACGTGGCCGATACCATCGGCAACCGGATCCGCAAGATCGCGGGCGGGGCGGTCTCCACCCTGGCGGGCAGCGGGGCCGCTGGCGGCTCCGACGGCCTGGGGGCCGCCGCCACCTTCAACGCCCCCTACGGCCTCGCAGTGAACCCGGTGGACGGGGCCTTGATCGTGACCGACTACACCGGGCATCGGGTGCGGCGAGTGGGGCGGGACGGACGGGTGAGTACTATAGCCGGAACCGGTGTGGCGGGCGACGCGAACGGCACGGGGACTGGGGCGACTTTCCGCAACCCCATGGGGGTGGTGGTGGACTCCTCGGGCGCGATCTATGTGAGCGAGTATACGGGCCATCGCCTGCGAAAGATCGCGCTGACGGGCGGCGACCCGACGGTGGCATCCAGTTACACCGTGAGCGCCCTAGCGGGCAGCGGGAGCGCCGGGTATGCCGACGGGGTAGGGGCCGGAGCGCTGTTCAACCAGCCGAGTGGAATCGCCATCGGCGGGCCGGGCCTGCTGTACGTAGCCGATACGAGCAACCATCGGATACGGCTGGTGCGCGACAGCGGGGAAGTCGTCACCATCGCCGGGACGGGCGTGGCGGGCTTCACAGACGGGACAGGAGCCACGGCGACGTTCAACGCGCCCTACGGCATCGTGCAGGTGGGGAGCGTGCTGGTGGTCAGCGATGCGGGAGGCCGGGTGCTGCGCCAACTGCGGCTGCGCGGCGGGGGGAGCGCGGCGGTATCGAGTCCTTCCGGTTGGCTGGTGCAGACGCTGGCCGGATTGGGCGGCGTGGCGGGGGACGTGGGCGGGAGCGGCACGGCGGCCCGATTCAACTCGCCGCGGTTGCTGGCGGCGGATGGGAGCGGGCAGGTGTATATCGCGGAGCGGGGGGTACACAAGATCAAGGGGCTGCGCCCGACGAACGGCTTCTTCCCGGTGGGGGAGGCGACGGGTAGCGCCCCGTCCGAACCGGTACAACTGGCGAACGCCGACGGGGTGATCCCGGGCAGCGCCCTTCCTTATATAGTCTATGAAGGCGCTCTGGGCGGGCAGGAGACGACTGAGGCGAAAAGCTGGGTGTTCGAGGTTCCCGATGGCGTAACCGCCTTCGAGTTCACGGTCACCGTGGAAGCCAATACCGCGGTCTGGTCGCCTCCCGAGTCGGTTTCCAACACAGGCGGCACGGGCGGCGGTTCGCCCAGGGTGCAGGTCCGGATGCTGGCCGGGGCGGCGAACGGGTCGTTCGGCTACCTGGACGGTCTGGCCGTTCAGGCTCGCTTCAACCGGATCAACGGGGTGGCGGTCGATGCCGCAGGTAACCTCTATGTCGCCGATGCTGTGAACCATGCCGTCCGGCGGGTCAGCGCGGAAGGAGCGGTCAGCACGGTGGCAGGGGATGTCGGCATCGGGACGGACGGCAGCAATGACGGATTCGGCAACGAGGCCCGCTTCAGCTCCCCTTCAGGAGTGGCCGTCACGCCTGCGGGCGATATCCTCTATGTGACCGATAACACCAACCAGACCGTCCGCCGCATCGACCTGATGGGCGGCGACCCACAGGACCCGGGCAGTTGGGTGGTCAGCACCATTGCGGGCGAGGCCGGGACGGCAGGCAGCGATAACGGAACCGGAGACGCCGCCCGCTTCACGGGTCCTTACGGCATCGCCCTCGATAAAGGCGGCCTCCTCTATGTGACCGAATTCAGCGGCAACCGCGTCCGGCGGCTCCAGTACAAAGGAGGAGATCCCACCCAGGCGGCCAGTTGGCAGGTCAGTCTGGTTGCAGGAGATACAGGGGGAAGCGCGGGGTCTACGGATGCCGCAGGAAGCAGCGCCCGTTTCAGCCAGCCTGCCGGCATCGCGGCGGACCGGGCCGGGAACCTCTATGTAGCCGACGCCAGCAACCACCGGATCCGCAAAATCACGCCCGATGGAGCGGTTACCACTCTGGCCGGTTCCTCTTCCGGCTATATTGACGGTAGCGGGGCGGCGGTCAACTTCGCGAATCCGGCCGGCGTCACGGTCGGGCCGAGCGGGGCGATTTTCGTAGCCGACACGGGCAACCGTCGCATCCGCCGGGTGAGCGCGACCGGCGCGGTCAGCACGGTTGCCGGAACCGGAACGTCGGGAGCGGCGGACGGAGCGGGCAATGCCGCCCAGTTTGCAGGCCCCGCCGCCCTCGTGGTGGACGCCTCGGGCAACCTCTACGTCGCCGACGGACTCTCCGGCGAGCGGATCCGCCTCGTCCAGCGCGTCATCGCCGCAGGCGAGCGGTAAAGCATCTCAGGGACAGCCGGTTTTTCCGGCTGTCCTATTTCCACAGCGGCACGGATATGGTGCCGAACAGCAGCGCCAGGGCCAAACCCACTGCCGCAACCTCTCTGAACCATGTTCCCAGCTTCATCTGTTTCATCGGCGCTCCTTGCGTTAGGTATCGATGCAGTCTGCGAGGCACCTTAGTGACGAAGCAATCTCCAGGTAAAATAGGCAGGAGTATCGTCGCTGTCATTGTGAGGAGCGAAGCGACGAAGCCATCTCCAGCGCCCCAAAGCCCGACAAGGCTCTGTGCGTTGGCGCTACGCTGGCGATGGCTTCGGGCTTCGCCCTCGCAATGACAGCGACGATGGCTGCTCCTTGGTTGGCGTTAGGCCGGAGATGGCCGCGTCGCTGCGCTCCTCGCAATGATGGCGACATGACTCTATTCTTGAAGATATATAAAAGTCCGTATGATGATGGAATGGTTTCCCCATCGGGATAGACCCATCAATCCATTATTCCGTACCCGCGCCGGAAATATGATGACTTTTCCTTCCATTGCCTCGAAAAATTGACATCCTCCTTTTTGAATGGTATAATTATCCATCCTTGAACCATCGGCTTGAGGCCGTTCTGACAGGAAATGCTTTGAGAAAAGCCGCGTATCCTCTCTTCATATTCCTATTTTTCGCCTTCAGTGCCGCCCAGGCGCAGGGGCCGCAGGTCGGCAGCCGGATTTACGTGCTGATGGACGCCCGTACGGGGCAAGTCCTGGCGGAAAAGAATTCCCGTCTCCGCCGCCCTCCGGCTAGCACCACCAAGATCATGACCGCCATCGTCGCCTTGGAGAACGTCGGCCTCGATGACATTGTCACGGTCGGCAAGTCGGCGGCAGAGACACCCTACAGCTCCATGAACTTCAAGCCGGGCGAGAAGATCAAGATGCGCGATCTGCTCTACGGGATGCTCCTCCGGTCGGCCAACGATAGCTGCGTGGCGGTGGCCGAACACATCTCCGGGTCGGTGGAGAAGTTCGTGGAGATGATGAACCGGAGGGCGCTGGAGTTGGGCTGCCGGGACACCCGTTTCGTGAACCCCAACGGCCTGCACGCGCCGGGCCATTACACCTCCGCCTACGACCTGGCCCTCATCGCCCGCCACGCGGCCCTGATACCGGAGTTCAACGAGTTCGTCCGAACGCAGAAGAAAAAGATCGAGCGATCCCTGAACCGGCAGGATATTGTTGTCAGGAACAAATGCGTCCGCTTCCTGAAGCACTATAAAGGGGCGGATGGGATCAAGACCGGCTATACCCGGCAGGCGGGCCACTGCTTTGTCGGCTCGGCCACCCGCGGCGACTGGCGGCTCATCTCCGTCATTCTGAAAAGCCCCAATATCGGGGTCGATACGGAAAACCTGCTCGATTATGGCTTCCAAGCTTTTCAGCCCCTCTGGTACGCCCGCAAAGGCGAGCCGATGCAGGAAGTGCCCGTGGCCGGGGGGCGCACCCCCCTAACTGCCCTTAGCGAGCGCGACGGCTGCCTGGCGGTGTTCCGCAAGAGCCGTCCGCGCCTGAAAAAAGAGGTGCGGTTGGAGCCGGTGGAGGCCCCGGTGTCGGCAGGGCAGAGGGTCGGGACAGTGCGGGTGTCGGTGAATGGCCGGTCGGTGGATGAAATCGCGCTGGTGGCAGACCGGAGCGTGGAGCGTACTTTTTTCGCCGGAGTCTGGCACTGGATGAAGGGCTGGGGCCTGGCGATTGCGTTGATGGCGGTAGGAGTGCGTGTCGGTGGAACGATTGCAAAAAATTCTCGCTCGCGCCGGGGTCGCTTCTCGAAGAGATTCTGAGCAGTTGATCCTGAAGGGCCGGGTCTCCGTCAATGGCCAGACCGTGCGCGATCTCGGCGTTAAAGCCGATCCGGAGGCCGATGAGATTCGGGTGGACGGCAACCCCCTGCCCGCCCCAGAGCGGCAGGTCTATATCCTCCTCCACAAGCCCGCCGGTTACACCTCCACCCGTTCGGACCCCCATGCCGAGCATACCGTTCTGGAATTGGTTCCCGACAAGGGAAGGCTCTTCCCCGTGGGGCGGCTCGATGTGGAAACCAGGGGCCTCCTCATCCTCACCAACGACGGGGAGTTCGCCTACCGCCTGACCCACCCCAGCCAGGGCGTTCCCAAAACATACCGGGCCGCTGTTCACGGCATGGTCCCGAGTGCCACCCTGCGCCAACTGGAGCAGGGGATCCCGCTGGAGGAGGGCACGACCGCCCCCGCCCGCGCCCGCAGGCTGCGCTATTCCGCCAAAACGGAGCGGAGCGTGGTGGAGATCACCCTCAAAGAAGGGCGCAAGCGCCAGGTCCGCCGGATGATGGCGGCTGCGGGCCACCCGGTCATCACCCTGGAGCGCACCGCCATCGGCCCGCTCACCCTGCGCGGCCTCTCGGAAGGGAAATGGCGATTCCTCACCCCTGATGAAGTGGCCGTCCTGAAGGGCGAAAAGCCGCCCGCCCCCGCGAAGCGCCGCCCCGATCCCAGGCGGCCCAAGAGACGAAGGGCATAGCCCAGAAGGGCCGCGCCGAAAAGACCATGGAGCATCAAATCCTGCTCGATATTCAGAATATTGCTTGCCGATATAACGCCCATCCGGTCCTGGAGGGCGTTTCGTTTGAGGTGGGGCAGGGGGAATGCCTGGGGGTCTGCGGGCCGAACGGGTCCGGGAAATCGACCCTGCTGCGGGTGCTGTCCCGGGCGCTGGCTCCTTACCGGGGAACGGTGCTGCTGGACCGGGCGGAGCTTTTGAAGATGAACCCGAAGACTCTGGCCCAGCGGATGGCCTTCGTGCCGCAGGACACGCGGGTCGAGTTCGATTTTACGGCCTGGGAGATCGTGCTGATGGGCCGCTCCCCGCACCTGGGGCGGCTCCAGCCCGAAGGGATCCGCGATTGCGAGATCGCGCGGCAGGCGATGGAACAGACCGGAACCCTTCATCTGAAAGACCGGTCCATCCAGGCCCTTTCCGGCGGCGAGCGCCAGCGCGTCCTGATCGCCCGCGCCCTGGCCCAGCAGCCGGAAGTGATCCTCCTGGACGAGCCGACCGCCCACCTCGATATCAGCTTCCAGATCGAAATCCTGGGGCTGCTGCGCCGCCTGGTGCGCGAACGCGGCATCACCGCCCTCATCGTCTTCCACGACCTGAACCTGGCGGCCCAGTTCTGCGACCGGATCCTGCTGCTCAAAGAAGGCAGGATTTTTACCCTGGGAGATGCCGAGTCAGTGCTTTCGGCGGAGCATATCCGGTCGGTATACGGGAGCCGGGTCTGGATCCGGCGCAATCCGGTGACCGGTAAGCCCTACTTCATCCCCATTCACGACCGGGCCGCGCCTGCGCCTTCCGGGGCCGTCCGGGTACACGTCCTCTGCGGAGGCGGCTCGGGGAACACGCTGCTGGGCTACCTGCGCCAGACCGGGTGCGCCGTGACGGTGGGCGCGCTCAATGTCGGAGACACCGACCAGGAAACCGCCGAGATGCTCGATATCCCCTATGTGGAGGAGGCCCCCTTTTCTCCCATTTCCGACAGGGCCTATCAGGAAAGCCTGCAATCCATGCGAGAGGCAGATGTGGTGGTCGTGGCGGCCATGCCGTTCGGATACGGCAATATCCGGCAGCTCGAAATCGCCGGCGAGGCGCTGGCGGAGGGCCGGCAACTTTTCCTGCTCGACGGCCTTCCGATAGAGGATCGCGATTTCTGCCAGGGACAGGCCGCTCGGGAATGGGAATCGCTCGTCCGGGCCGGGGCCGAAGTGGTGAAACTGGAGGAACTCGAAGAAAAGGTGCGGCGCAAATGAGGAAGAACCGGCGATTTTGCCGATTGCAAAGCCGGGGGCAATATAGTATAATGAGAGTGAAGTCGGACCCCTGAGTCCCCCCGAGGTCTCGGGGGGACGCGGTAAGGAGCCGTTGGAAATCAGATGACGCGCTGGACCTTTCCGGCCTTGATGCAGCGGGTGCAGACGCGAAGGCGCACCACTTCATCGGCGTGGCGCATATTCACGGTTTGCAGGTTCGGCAGGAATTTTCGCTTGGTGCGGGGCGCTCTCAAAGCCCACTGGCCGGAGTGGACGTGGCGGATATTCTGACCGCTCTGAGGGCCTTTGCCGCAGACGGCGCATATTCGCGACATGATAAAAAACCTCCTTTATATCAGGCAATCCAGGTGGCAGGGCATTTTTCAGGCATCACAGGCAAACCAATCGTTATCATAGCATAAACAACCCCTTTTTTTCAACCCGGAGCGATTTTTCGACAGAAAGCCCGACCGGGCGGAAGAAGCGAAACCCTTTCATGACGCAACTCGCCATCAAGGACATCATGCGGGCCGTGAGGACGCTGACCCCCTGGGACAGCGTGGGGAAGGCGGCGGAACTTCTCCGCACATCCCCCGCATCGGCCCTCCCGGTCGTCTGGAACGGGCGCGTCCTGGGGATCGTGGCTGAAGAAGACCTGGCGATTTGCCTGAGAGACAGAGACGAGGACTGTCCCTGTCCGGACAGGACACGGTCCGCTTCGGTGCAGGAGGTCATGCGCGAACCGGCGGAATCCCTCTCCGGGGAGATGACGCTCCAGCAGGCGGCGGATCTCTTCAGCCGTACGGATTGCCCCGCTCTGCCGGTGGTGGACGGCACCGATTTCTATATCGGCCTGCTCAGCCGACTTGATCTGCTGAGCTACCAGTGCCGGAGCCTGCGCCCGGCGGTGATCGGCGGCATGGCGACCCCGCTGGGCGTCTACCTGACGACCGGAACCTTCGGCATCGGGGCCAGGAGCCTGGGGCTTTTCCTGGCCGGATCCTCGCTGATGCTCATCAACTGCCTGGCGCTCCTGCTGACCCAGGGTTGCGCCCGGCTTGTCGAACTCGGTTTGCCTCAGGAGGCAGGCAGACTCGGCAGCGGGGCTTTCCTGTATGCGAAGGCCCCCAACCTGCTGGCGGTCATGATGGACATCCTGCCCATCGCTTTCTTCCTGATACTGGTGCGCCTCTCTCCCCTGGCGGGCTATCACGCGGCGGAGCATCAGGTGGTTCACGCCATCGAGAACGGGGAGCCACTTGTTCCGGAGGTCGTCTCTCGGATGCCCCGCGTCCATCCCCGGTGCGGCACCAATTTCATGGCAGGCTTGATGGTGATGATGCTGGTCGTCACGGTGATCGAGCCGATCCGCATCCCCATCCAGATGAGCGTGGTGATCGCCACTCTGGTTACGATGGCGACCTGGCGGCCCGTGGGCGAGATGCTCCAGTACTATGTGACCACCCGCCCCGCCTCCCTCAAGCAGCTCGAAAGCGGCATCCGCGCCGGCGAAGCCCTCCTGGAACGCTACCGCGCCCAGCCCGGTCGCCGGATGACTCTAAGGGGCCGCCTCTGGCACTCCGGAATCCTCCAGGTCGCCGCCGGATTCTTCGTTATCTATGCCTTGATGCTGTTCCTCGTTGGCCCGAAATATCTCGCGATCCTCTTCGGCCCGGGGTTTTAGAGCCAGCCCTCCGACACGCCTCTCTTGCCGTACCCTCCCCAAATCCTGTATAATAACCCAAGTTGCCACCTAGCCCGGGGCCAGTCCCGTTTTCCATTGTAGGGGCGCGATTCATCGCGCCCCACGGCTTGGCAGGGCGCGATGAATCGCGCCCCTACCCCGCATGGACCTCAATTCGGGTAGGTAGCAACTTGGGTTATAATACCAAAACAGTTTCATGTGAAGGAGTCCCATACGATGCAGAAAGCTGATCTGGCCGCCCTGGTGGCCCGGGCGCTGGCGGAGGCGCAGGCTACCGGGGATCTGCCTGCGGTGGAGCCGCCGGAATTCACGGTGGAGATCCCCAAAAACCGGGATCACGGCGACTGGGCGACCAATATCGCCATGTCGCTGGCCCGCCCGGCCAAAAAGATCCCCAGGGAGATCGCCGCGCAATTGATCCCTTTTCTGATGCAGGCCGGCGAGGGGCGGATCGATAGGATCGAGATCGCAGGGCCGGGGTTCCTCAACTTCTATCTGAAGGCGGATTGGGCGGGTGAAGAGCTGCGCCGGATCGTCGCCGAAGGGGAGCGCTACGGCTGCTCCGATCAGGGACAGGGGAGGCGCGTTCAGGTGGAGTTCGTGAGCGCGAATCCCACCGGCCCGATCCATGCCGGGAACGCCCGCGGCGGGGCCATCGGGGATGTGTTAGCCAATCTGCTCAGTGCTATCGGCTACCGGGTGGAGCGCGAATACTATTTCAATGACGCCCTGAACAGCCTTCAGGTGCAGAAATTGGGCGCTTCCGCGGTCTATCACTACCTGCGGCTGTGCGGGGCTGAAGCGGCCATGCCGGAGGACGGATACCGGGGCGATTATGTCGTCGATATCGCCAAAACCATTTACGAGCGCGACGGCGACCGGTATGTGCAGTCGGATCCCGAGGAGCGGGCCGTCCTCTTCAGCGAGACGGCGGAGCGGGAGATCCTCCAGGGGCAAAAGGATGACTTGAAAGCTTTCGGCATCGAATACGATGTTTGGTTCTCCGAGCGCGCCCTGCATGAGAGCGGCAAGGTGAAAGAATCCATCGAGCTGATGCGCCAGCAAGGATATACCTACGAGGCCGATGGGGCGCTCTGGCTGCGCTCGACCGCCGTAGGGGACGATAAGGACAGGGTGATCGTCCGCAGCAACGGCTTGCCCACCTATATAGCGTCCGAGGCGGCGTATAACCGCGATAAATTCGAGCGAGGCTTCAGCAAGGTCATCGATGTATGGGGCCCCGACCATCACGGCTATATCGCCCGAACCAAAGCGGTGGTGTTGGCCCTGGGCTATAACCCGGACGACCTGGAGATCGTGATGCATCAGATCGTCCGCTTCTTCTCCCAGGGGAAGGAAGTGCGGATGAGCAAGCGCGGCGGGGAGTTCGTCACCCTTGCCGAGGTGCTGGAAGAGATCGGGAAAGATTCGGCACGGTTCTTTTACCTCATGCGAAGCGCGGATACGGTCTTCGATTTCGATCTGGAGCTGGCGAAAAAGCAGACAGACGAAAACCCCGTCTATTACATCCAGTATGCCCATGCCCGCATCTGCTCTATACTGCGGCAGGCCGAGGAACGCGGCGTGCCCTTCCCGGGAGCGCAGCGGGCCGACCTGACCGTTCTGGGGGAGCCTGCGGAACTGGAACTCATCCGCAAGCTGGCCTCCCTGCCCGATGAGATCCGGGAGGCGGCCACCACCTACGAGCCGCACCGCCTGACCCGCTACGCCATCGACCTGGCGATCCTGTTCCACCAGTTCTACACGGTCTGCCGTGTGCTGGGCGATGATCCCGCCCTGACCGCAGCCCGGCTGGTGGTCGTCGAGGCCAGCCGGTGGACTTTGCGAAATGTACTGACGCTTCTCGGCGTTTCCGCACCGGAGAGGATGTGACCTTTTATGAGCCGCGCCGTCCGAACAGGGCTTTGGTTGGTCTTGCTCTGCTATCTGGCGATCCCCGCATGGGCGGCCAAGCCGGCCACCAGGGGCCTTTTTACCGACCGCAGCGGAACCATCCACCGCTGGCGCATCGATGACGCCCATACTCTCTACTGGGATGATGCGCCCTATGTGCCGGTCGGGGGCATGTTCGCCTCCAAATACCTGGAAAGCCCCACCGAAGAGACCTGGAAGGCCGACATCTCTGCTCTGGAAGTCATCAAAAGCAACGGCATTCTGGATCTCTATCTCCTGGCCCCGAACGGCATCACCCGGGTTCCCCCTGCGGCCCTGCAAAAGCTGATCGATTATCTGGACGCCGCAGGCTTCCGCTACGGCCTGTCTATCAACGACCGGCCCGCCAATCCCCTGGTCGGCTATGTCGTCAGCCCGGACACCTACCGGATCGGCGATATAGCGATGTCGGGCACGCAGACCGTTCAGGTGTCGGCGGCCCGATCTATCGCCTATGCCCTGATCAGCTCCGCCCTGAGCCGCGTGGTGGAGGCGGGCCGCGTTCCGGTCCGGGAAGGGCGGGCCTCCGTGCCGGTCAGCGTGCGGGAAGGGCGCAGCTACACTCTCCTTTTTTTGCCGGAGAAAACGGCCTCCCGCGCCTCCGGGGAGCCGCTTCCCGATGTCTGGGACGGCTTCGACGAATACCGCGACCGGCTGGTGCGCTATCTTTCTCAGGTCCGATTCGGGCCGGGCTTCCGGTTTTACCTGGACCCCTTCGGGCGCAAGCTGGCGATCAAGAGCGAGAGCGCCAGGCTTCTCCCGACCGGCCCGATCTTCCGGATGCAGTATGAAAACTGGCTCCGCACCCGCTACCGCACCGTCGGGCAGCTCAACTTTGCCTGGGGCCTGCGCGGCCGAGGGGCCAGCACCTTCGAGAACGCCACCCAGATGATCCCCTTCTGGTACGGCAACCGCGGACAGGCCGCCGTCTACGACCCGGCCCGCAGCCTCTACCTGAATGCGGATGTCGGCAACTCCAGGCTCTGGAGCGATTTCCAGGAGTTCCGGGACCGCTCCATCCGGGAGGCTATGAGCCTGATGAGCGATATTCTTAAAAGCACCGTGGCCGATGTGCCGGTGGTCTATAGCTGGTCGCAGCACAGCTCCATCTTCAGCAACCCCACCGAAAGCGGCTACGACGGCCTTGGGATCGAAGCCTACGGTTCCGGCAAGAGCCTGGTGACCGATGCGGCGGCCTACACCTTCGCCCAGGCGGAGGAGGCCGGAAAGACGCTCTGGTGCGTGGTCACCGGAACCCAGACAAGCGAAGACCCGAAAAAGTCGCAACTGGGCTTTGCCAGCCGCGAGGCGATGGCAGAACACCTCCGCTGGCTCCGCGATATGGGGGCCAAGGGCTTCTTCCTCTTCGGCCTCCAACTGCTGCCGGAGGATACCTGGAAATCCTACGCTCTGACGGGCGACCCTAAACAGCTCGGCTGGCTTTCCGGCTTCAAGCGGGAACTGGAATCCGATGCGGGCTTTGCGGCCTACCGCCCCCGGGTCTTTTTCTTCCCGACCAATCTCTTCCCTCCCAGCCGCATCAGCGAGATCCGGCCCGGCGTCTGGTGGGTTCCCACCCTCCGGCGCGGCGTACGCCTCGACCTGGGCGACCAGATGAGCGGCTATCTGATTCAGGAGCAGGACGGCCCGAGGGCATATCTCTGGTCGAACGGGGAGACGCAAAAAATCGATATCCCGATCACCAAAGGTCAGGAAGTGCAGGCATTCGGCCCTGACGGGACGCCCATCCCGGTGGGCAAGCGCCCTCGCCTCACCCTGGAGGTCGGCCCGGAGCCGGTGCAGATCAAGGGCCTGGCGGCAGAAGATGTCTTTCCCATGCAGATCGCGGCCAGCGCCATGAGCGAGTTCGAACGCCTGCTCAAAGTGGCCCAGGCCCGCCGACTGGAGGTCAAGCCCTTCGAGGATACCCTGAAAGGCGTGAAAACGCTCTACAAATTCAACGAGGGCACCGCGGCCATCATCTACGGCTCCATCAAAACGCCGCTGCAAATCCTGCGCTCCGCCCTGACGCCCTTCCTCTGGATGGAGGGCGAGCAGCCCACCAGCCACACCTTCGACGAGGTGGCTCTGAACGAAGGGTGCAGCAACGGCGCTTACCTGAAGCTCTTCAATCAGGACGCCCCCGGCGACGAGGGTTATAGCGCCACCTATGAATTCAGCCTGGGAACTGAGGCGGAATACACCCTCTGGCTGGCCGGAAGCCCCCAGAACAGCCCGGAATACTCGCCCTTCCTCTGGTCTATCGATAACGCCGCCTGGCAGGGAGTCGCCGACACCGCCCCCACCCAGTCCTACGGGCAGGGCTTCGCCTGGACGCGCGTCGGCGCGGCCCAGCTCACCCGTGGCAAGCATACCCTGCGCCTGCGGATCGCCCAGAGCCGCGCCCAGCCCTCCCCCGCCTGGGCCGCCTCCATCGACGCCCTCGTCCTGTCCCGCAGCCCCTTTAACCCGGACGGCATCAAGAAGCCAGGCGTGGATTAGGGGATAGGGTGTAGGGTATAGAAAGCGGGCCTTGCAGCACGCGCTATCTCTCGCCACAGCACCCCAAACCCTATCCCCTAACCACCAAGGAGCGGCCTTATGAAAGCAGCAATCTTCGAGGCGGCGCGTACGCTGGCAGTCCGGACGGACCGGCCTGTGCCGGAGATCGGGCCGGAGGATATTTTGGTCAGGGTGCATACCTGCGGCGTCTGCGGCACGGATATGCACATTTTCGAGGGAGAGTTCCGGGTGAAGTTTCCGGTGGTGGCCGGGCACGAGTTTTCCGGGGAGGTGGTGGAGGTCGGGCCGGAGGTTCCGAAGGCGTCGGGGCTGAAGGTGGGGGATAAGGTGGCGATGGATCCGAATATCCCCTGCGGGCACTGCCGCTACTGCCGGAAGGGGAAGACCCAGTTCTGCGAAAACCTCCTGTCCCTGGGAGTCATGATCGACGGGGGATTTGAGGAATTCGCCCGCGTGCCGTTTCGCCAGGCGTACAGGCTGCCGGAGCGTCTGTCGCTGGAGGAAGGGGCGTTTGTGGAGCCGCTGGCCTGCTGCGTACACGGCATCGACCGGGCGGCCATACAGCCGGGGGAGGATGTGGTCATTCTGGGGGCAGGCCCTATCGGGCTGATGCAGCTTCAACTGGCTCGGCTGGCCGGGGCCGGGCGGGTCTGGGTCAGCGAACCGCAGACTGCCCGGCGGCAACTGGCTCTCAGCCTGGGCGCGGACGATGCCTTCGATCCGACTGCCGGAGACCTGCGGGAGCGCATCCTGGCCCTGACCGGAGTGGGGGCGGACCTGGCAATCGAGTGCGCGGGGCTGCCGCAGACGGCGGAGCAGGCGATGGGCCTGGTGTGCCGGGGCGGAAAGGCGATGCTGTTCGGCGTGGCGCACGAGGCGGCGAAGGCTTTCTTTCGGCCCTATGAGGTCTTTCTGAACGAATTGACGGTCTTCGGGTCGTTCATCAACCCCTTCACCCATTCCCGCGCCCTGGATATGCTCGCCAGCGGGCGCGTGAAGGTCAGGCTCCTCATCAGCCACCGCCTGCCGATTGAAAGGCTGGAGGAAGCCTTGGCGCTGAGCCGCTCCGAAGGCTCGCTGAAGGTGATGGTCGGGGGATGAGATGACCGAGCCGGAGCCGGGTGGCGAGCCGACCTATAAGCCTAGCCTCAAGCTGACCCTCAAGCGCGGATTCCGCGATATCTACGACCGCCTGGGGGCGGTTCTGGTCGCAAGCTTCGGTCTCTTTGCGGCCTTTGCCGTCCCGGTCTCCGCCGGTTATCGGGTCGGGGAAATCGGGCAGGACGGGGGCGCGGTTCTGGGAACGATGGCCGGGGCGCTGGCAGGCTGTTTCCTGGCGGCCCCGTTATGGGCCGGGATCTGCGTCTGGGCGCGGAATGTCGCCTCCTACAACGACCCTTCCCTGGCCGATCTTTCGGAAGGCTTCCGCCGCTGGCTCGTCCCCTCCTGGAAACTGGCCTTCGCCGACCTGGGAATGGCTGCGCTCATCGCCGTGAATCTCTACTTTTACGCCCGCTTCCCCGCGCCCTGGGCTAGGCTGGTGCTGATCCTCTGGCTGTACGCCGCCCTCTTCGGGCTGACCTCGATGATGTACCATTTCCCTTTGCTCATCGAGCAGAAGGATGCCGGGGTCCTGAAAATCTGGAAGCGTTCCGCGCTGCTGGCGCTGGACAACCTGCCCTTTACATTCGCCCTATTCTTTGTTATACTAATCTTCGCCGGGGCCTTCCTGATGACCCGACCGGGCTGGGTTTTCCTGATGGTCCTGGAGGCCGGCACCGTCAGCCTCCTCACCACCCACGGCTTCCGGGAGCTATTCCGCAAATATGGCCTCATCCCTCCCGAACCGGACAAACCCGCCGAAGACAGGTGGAAAGGCATCCCACCCGGAGCGTGAGGGGAGACAAAAGAGATGAAATGCGATATATGCGGCCAAGAAGGAGCCAAAATGCGGGAGATGGCTCGAAGCTACGGACGGGGAGCCGATTTGTTGGTGATCGAAAGCATCCCGGTCATAAGCTGCCCAAATTGCGGGGAAAGCTATCTGACCGCAGAAACGCTTCACAAAATCGAGCGCATTAAACAGCAACGCAAGGCCCTGGCGGTTGCTCGGCCTGTGGCGGTCGCCAGCTTTATGTAACTACGCGACCGGGTGCGGGCAAATCATACAAAGGAGTGTTTTTTGATGCCGGATGTGATCTGTTTGGGTATTCTGGTGGCGGATATCGTGGGCAAGCCGGTCGACCAGTGGCCGGGGCGCGGCAAGCTGGTGCTGGTGGACCGGATCGAGCTTCATTCGGGCGGATGCGCCGCCAACACAGGGGTATCCCTGGCGAAGATCGGAATCCCCACCGGCGTCATGGGCAAGGTGGGCAGCGACGGCTTCGGGGATTTTATGGTCAATGCCTTCCAGTCGGTCGGCATCGACACCCGGGGCGTGGCCCGCGACCGGGGTGCCGCCACCTCCTCCACCATGGTGATGGTGCATGGTGACGGGGAGCGGAGTTTCATTCACTACATCGGGGCCAACGCCACCTTCACCCCGGAGGACGTGAATCTCGACCTCATCCGTGAGTGCAGGCTGCTTCACATCGCCGGAACGCTTCTGATGCCGAAAATGGACGGCCAGCCGGTCGCCGAAATTCTCAAATTCGCGCAGGGGCTGAGGATCACCACCACGCTCGATACCGTGATGAACCCCAAGAGCCGGTGGATGGAGGATATAGCGCCCTGCCTGCCTTATGTGGATTTCGCCGTTCCCAGTATCGAAGAGGCCAAAATGTGTACCGGCAGGGAAGACCCCCGCGACATCGCCGGAGTGTTTATGGATTGCGGCGTCCGGAACGTGGCCCTCAAGATGGGGGACCAGGGCTGCTATATCCGCACGCCCGACGCCGAATTGTCGATTCCCATCTACCGGGTGAGCGCGATAGACGCCCTCGGCGCGGGAGACGCCTTCGCCGCAGGCTTCGTGACCGGCCTCATCGAAGGATGGGATCTGGAGCGTACGGGCCGGTTCGCCAACGCGGTCGGCGCTCTGTGCGTTACGGCCCTCGGAGCCACCACAGGCGTCCGCTCCCTGAACGAAACCCTGGAGTTTATGAAACAGCACGCGCTCTAAAAGGGGCAACCATGGCAATCGCAGAACAGGCCGAACCGCGTCTGTGGACGCACGCCGCCTACAACGCCCTGCCCGATGCGGCGGAACGATATGAAATCACAAAGGGGGAGTTATTCTTGCCACCTGCGCCGAATGTCGCCCATCAGACCGCTGTCATCGAGCTGTCGGCGATGCTTGTAACCTATGTTCGGGAACATGAGTTGGGATTGGCGCTGAATGCCCCTATTGATGTGGTACTCGACGAAGAAAACGTGGTTCAGCCCGATGTCGTTTTTGTCAGCCGGGAACGGCGTGAGATCGTCAAAAGCGCCCGCATCGAAGGCAGTCCCGACCTGGTAGTGGAGATATTGTCTCCCTTTTCGATCACCCGGGACCGCGTGCGGAAAATGCGCCTTTATGCCCGGTTCGAGGTTCCGAATTATTGGATTTTCGATCCGGAGAATCATATCGCGGAACTGTATCGTCTCAAGGAAAGGCAGTATGCGCTGGAGGCGGCTGGAGAAGAAGAGGATGTCCTGTTCCCCTCCCTTTTTCCAGGGCTGGCGATTCCCTTGAAAAAGTTATGGGGTGGATAAGAGAGGAACACGATGGCAATCGCAGAATGGATCAGGCCGCAAAGCTGGACGTACGGCAGCTACAACGCCCTGCCCGATGCGGCGGAACGATATGAAATTATAAAGGGGGAATTGCTCTTGCCGCCCGCGCCCGATATACAGCATCAGGATATATCGATGTCTCTATCGGTTATTCTGGGAAGCCATATTCGCGAGCAAAACTAGGCAAGCTCTATGCAGCCCCGCTCGACGTGATGCTCGATGAGGAAAACACCGTTCAGCCCGGTTTTGTTTATGTGAGCCGTGAACGGTTGGCGATTATCCGAGAACAATCAGTCCGGGGCGGTCCCGACTTGGTGGTGGAAATACTGTCGCCCTCCTCGGTCGCTCATGACCGGGTGCGAAAGATGGCCCTTTACGCTCGGTTCCGGATCCCTCACTACTGGATAGTGGACCCGGAGCATCATATCCTCGAAGCCTTCCGGCTGGAAGAGAATCATTATATCGTGGAGGCAGGGGCCGGCGAGGACGACCTCTTCCGCCCCTCCCTCTTCCCGGAACTGAAAATCCCGTTGAAGCTCCTCTGGCACAACGAATAGACAAGGAAATCGAAGACCATGCATACCACCAATCAACTGCGACGGATGTATCTCGATTTTTTCGTGAGCAAAGGCCACAAGATTCTGTCCAGCGCCTCCCTGGTTCCCGATGACCCGACCCTCCTGCTGACCGGGGCCGGAATGAATCCCTTCAAAGCCTATTTCATCGGGGCCGAGGCTCCGCCCTCGCGCCGGGTGACCACATGCCAGAAGTGCCTGAGAACGGTCGATTTCGAGAACGTGGGCCGCACGCCCCGCCATCATACCTTTTTCGAGATGATGGGCAACTTCTCGTTCGCTGACTACTTCAAAAAGGAATCCATCGAATGGGCCTGGGAGTTCTGCCTTCAGTGGCTCAAGCTGCCGGAGGACAAACTCTGGGTTTCCGTCTACCTGGATGACGACGAGGCGGAGGGGCACTGGCTGAATGTGGGCGTCCCGAAGGAGCGCATCCTGCGCCTGGGCGAAGACGACAACTTCTGGCCCGCCTCCGCGCCCAGCAAAGGCCCGAATGGCCCCTGCGGCCCCTGCTCGGAGATATTCCTGGACCGTGGCCCGGCCTACGGCTCCGACGCTCCCGGCGCGAACCCCGCCACGGACAGCAACCGCTTCCTGGAGTTCTGGAATCTGGTCTTCCAGGTCTACGACCGAAAAGACGGCGGCGTGCTGGCCCCGCTGCCCCAGCGCAACATCGACACCGGGCTAGGGCTGGATCGGATGGCTTCCATTATCCAAAATGTGCCGAGTAACTTCGATACCGACCTCTTCGCCCCTATCATGGTGGGGATCGATCATATCGTCAGAGAGTCAGGCAATCCGGAAGGGGTCGGGCAAGACCTGCTGACCTCCGCCCGGCGCGTCATCGCCGACCACATCCGGGCCGTGGTGTTCCTGATCGCGGACGGCGTCTTCCCCTCCAACGAAGGCCGGGGCTATGTGTTGCGCCGCATCCTCCGTCGGGCGGCCCGCTTCGGCTACCGGCTGGGGGTGCGTGAGCCGTTCCTCTACAGCCTGGTTCCCACCGTCATTCAGGTGATGGAGGAGCCGTATCCGGAGCTTGTCCCTGACCGCGAGCGCATTCAGACCATGTCCCGCCTGGAGGAAGACCGCTTCCAGGAAGCGCTGGCCCAGGGGATGAATCTCCTGGAAGAACGTTTGGCCGACACCTCCGACAGGATCGTTTCCGGCGCGGACGCCTTCCGCCTTTACGATACCTTCGGCTTCCCCCTGGACCTGACCCAGGAGGTGGCCGAGGAACGCGGCTTCACAGTGGACGAAAAGGGCTTCCGGGAGGCGATGGAGGCCCAGCGCGCCCGGGGTCGCGCCCACCAGAGCGACGATATCTTCGGCGGCCTGGCGGCGAATGTTTACACCGAACTGGCTTCCCGCTTCGGCGAAACCGCTTTCCTGGGCTACGAAACCGAGGAGGCGGAATCCAAAGTGCTGGCACTGGTGCGCGAAGGGCGGGCGGTGGAAAAGCTTGACGCCGGGGAAAAAGGAGAGGTTCTGCTGGGGGCCACTCCCTTCTACGCCGAAAGCGGCGGGCAGGTTGGCGATACCGGCATGATGCGGGGGGAGGACTTTCGGGCGGCCATTGAAGATACCCAGAAGAAGCAGGGTCTTATCTATCATCAGGTGTCAGTGGAGGAAGGCGCGCTCCGGAAGGGAACGCCGGTGCAGGCGGTCGTCGCCTCCGGCCGCAGGCAGGCCTTGCGCCGGGCGCACACCTCCACCCACCTCCTGCACTGGGCGCTCCGGCAGGTGCTGGGAACTCACGTGGCGCAGGCCGGATCCCTGGTGGAGCCAGACCGGCTCCGCTTCGACTTCTCCCATTATGCCGCCATGAGCGACGAGGAAGTGGGACGGGTGGAAGTCCTGATCAATGGGCGCATCTTGCAGGATCATCCGGTCGAGGTCAACTATAAGGGCCTGGAGGAAGCGCGGGCGGGCGGCGCGATGGCCCTTTTCGGCGAAAAATACGGCGAGGTTGTGCGCGTGGTCTCGATGGACGATTTCTCCCGCGAGCTCTGCGGCGGAACCCACCTGGAGCGAAGCGCCCAGGCCGGGCTGTGCAAGATCGTCTCCGAGGGGAGCGTGGGCGCAGGCATCCGCCGCATCGAAGCCCTGACCGGTATGGCCGCCTATCGGTACGTCCGCCACCAGGAGGAAATCCTGGCCCGCGTGGCCGATATTCTGAAGACCGGCCCTGCGGACGCGGCGGAGAGCGCCCGGGCAGCGGTTTCCGCCCTCCGCAACGCGGAAAAGCGGATCGAGAGCCTCCAGGCCGAAAACGCCCGCCTCCAGGCTGACACCGTGGCGGAAAAGGCCGTCCAGTTCGGCGATGTCCGCCTGGTCACGCACCGGGTCGAAGGGGAAGGGGATGAACTCATCAAATCCCTGGCCGACGGCCTGGCAGAACGGCTCGGTTCCGGGGTGGTCGTCCTGGGCGGAGCCACCGGAGGCCGAGTCGTCTTTATCGCCAAAGTCACGCCCGACCTGGTGAAGCGGGGCTTCCATGCCGGGAACCTGCTTCGCGAGGTCGCCAAAGTCGCCGGGGGCGGCGGCGGTGGCCGTCCCGATTTCGCCCAGGCCGGGGGCAAAGACCCCGCCCGCCTGCCTGACGCCCTCGCCAAAGCCTCCGAACTCATCGAGGCCCAGGCGAGGAAATAATCGCTGTCATTGCGAGGAGCTTTCGCTCCTCGCAGACTGCATCGATAGCGTATATGTTTACCCTGCGCTTTCAAGAGCGCCTATCGCTGTTCCGACAAGTGCGTTTCCTTATGCCTGCGATGAAAACGCGAGGCACAATCGAAACGCTTTCAGGAGATCACTCCATCCCTTGACTCAATCGCGCCTGATCATTGCCCTGTGCGCCTTTTGCCTGCTGGCCTTCGCCGGGCCGTCTGCCGCGAAAACGGTGGCGGTCATAGCGGACAGAATCACTCTGGACGACCTGGCCGCCGCGACCAGCCCCTCCCTGCAAAAGCTGATGGCGCGAGGGGCTGTCGGCCTGATGAACCCGGCGACAGGCGGCCCCAACACCGCGGACCGCGCCTACCTGACCCTGGGGCTGGGGCGCTATCCGGACCGTACGGGCCTGCCTACCCTCGACTCCATGCTGCGGCAGGCGGGCGTGCGGGTGGCCCATCTCGGCGGGGTCAAACTCGACGGGAAGGGAACCCTCCATCCGGCCGCCGGGATCGCCACCGCCACCGTCTGGCCGGAGATCGCTTCAGATCCCGAAGGCCCGGCCAAACGGCCCCTGGCGCTGGCCGGGGCGTTGGAGGCAATCCTGCCCCTCTGCGACCTGTGCCTGATCGATATCGGGGACACCACCCGGATCGAAATGTCCCCTCTCAGCCAGGATGAACGCCAGCGGCTCCGGCGGAGGGCCGTCACCCGCTACGAACCGCTCTGGAAAGCGTTGATCTCCGTGGCCGCTTCGGGGGCCAAAGTCTGGATTCTCTCGCCCTGTCCGCCGGAGCCGCCCGATGGGCACTGGGAACGCCTGACCCCGGTGGTGTATATCGGCCAGGGGAAAGGAGTGCTGACATCGGGCACGACCCAGATGCCCGGCGTGGTCGCCAATATCGATGTGGCCCCTACCTTGCTTCGGGATGCCGTTCTCCCGCCTCCCCTCGAAATGACCGGCAGACCCATCCGCGTTCAGCCGCGCCCCAAGCCCTGGACCTACCTCCGCCGCGTGGACAGCCTCGCCACCCTGAACCATAGGGCCACCATGCCGGTGATGATCGGGTTCGGGGCCTTCTATATCCTGCTGCTGGGAGCCGCAGTCGCCGCCCTCACCTGCCTGAAAACGCCGCCCGGCCTGCGGCTCAGCCTCCGGTGGGGCCTGATGGCAGCGGCAGCCTCGCCGATAGCGTTTCTGCTGGTCTCTTTGCTCACGCCTCGGACCGTCGGGCAGCTTGCCTGGCAGTCGGTTGTCATCACCCTGTTGCTCGCGGCTGTCGCCTGCGGGCTGGAGCGGAGAACGCCGGCCGGGGGCCTGTCCTGGCTTTTTGTAGGGACGTTTCTGGTGATTGGGATCGATACCGTCTTTCACGGCCCGCTGGTGCGCGACTCCATGCTGAGCAGCTTTATCCTGTCTGGCATCCGCTACTACGGCTTGGGGAACGAGTATATGGGCGTCCTGCTGGGAGCGGGTCTAGCAGCCCCGGCGCTCCTGGCGGACGATTTGCTGTTGCCAAAAAACAAGGTTTATTGTAAAATCATTATAGGTATATGGTTTTTAGGAGTGGCTTTGCTGATCGGCCTGCCCGTCTGGGGGGCCAATTTCGGGGGAGCGGTCGCTGCCGCTCCGTCCTGCGTGGTGGCCGCCCTGTCTTTGACCGGATCGCGCCTGAACCGACGCTCCATCCTGCTCGCTCTGGCCGGACTGGCTCTGATGGTGGCCGCCTTCGCGGTGTGGGATATGTTGCGGGACGCCTCCTCCCAGACGCATATCGGGCGGCTGCTGGGAAGGATTCGGTCGGGCGGTATCGAACCTTTAGAAGAGGTCGCCGCAGGCAAGCTGAGGATGCACCTCGACATCCTGCTCAGCCCGCAAGCCTGGATTCCCGCCCTTTCGTCCCTGGCGCTGCTGGCCTGGCTTGCCGCTTCCTTGAAAGGCCAAATCAGGAGGGCCTTCGCTTTGCGCCCTTCCCTGCAAGCTGTTCTGCCCGCCATCCTGACGGCTTCCGCTATGGCCTTCCTCGCCAACGATTCCGGCGTCGTGCCCCTGGCCTTCATCATGGGAAGCTGGGCTTTTTCGCTCCTGGACGCGATACTGAAAGCCGGGTCGGCCTGCGCGGGCACCGGGCGGATATAAGGGGTTCCATCATGCGAATCATGGCTCTCGATATCGGGGCGCAGCGCGTCGGGGTGGCGCTCAGCGATCCGCTGGAGATGATCGCCAGCCCGTATCAGGTGCTGGCCCGGACGCCCGATGATGAAAAGCTGGCGGAGGCCGTTCTGGAGGTGGTCCGGGCGCAGGAGGTCGGGGAAATCGTGGTGGGGATGCCGACCATGCTGAGCGGGAGCGCGGGGATCCAGGCGGAGAAAGCGCAGGCAGTGGTTGCGCTCCTTCGGTCGAAAACCGATATATCCGTGGTGACCTGGGATGAGCGCCTGACCACCGTGCAGGTGGAAAGGCTCCTGCTGGAGGCAGATATCTCCCGCACCCGCCGAAAGCGCGTGGTCGATAAGATGGCGGCGGCCGTCATTTTGCAGAATTACCTGGATTGGAAGTCGGCCCGGAAATCATCCACCTGAGGAAAGCTGTGCGCGTCTGGCTGAAACGGCTCGGATTTTTCGCTCTTTTTATCCTGTTGTTTGCGGGTCTGGCGGCAGGGGTCGCCAGCCTCTTTACCCCGGCGGGCGGGAGCGGCAGGGCGCATGTGATGATCCCGCCCAAAGCCACCACCTGGGAGATCGGGCGCAGGCTCAAGGCGGCGGGGGTGATCCGTAGCGCCACCGGTTTTGTGCTGGTGGCCCGGGTGCTGGGAGAGAGCGGTAAACTTCAGGCCGGGGAATACGCCGTCGAGCGCAAGATGGGGCTGATGGAGATCATCGATAAGCTCTTCCGCGGCGATACGCTGAGCCTGCGGGTGACCGTTCCCGAAGGCTATACCATCGAACGCATCGCGGCCCTTCTCAAAGAAAAGAAGCTGGCTGATGAGCGGAAATTCGTTCAATCGGCTCGCTTCAATTCGGCCCGCTTCCAGGACATGCTCGATGTGCCGACAGCCAGCCTGGAAGGATATCTCTTTCCGGACACCTACCTCATCCCGAAGGTGACCAACGAGGAAGCCATCGTTCGTATGATGCTGGATGCCTTCAAAAAGAAGGTATTGGGGCCGATGGACGAAGCGATCCAGGCCAGCGGGAAGAACCTGCATAAAATCGTGACCATGGCCTCCCTGGTGGAGCGCGAGGCCCGCCAGCCCAAAGAACGACCCATGGTCGCCGCCGTCCTGTGGAACCGCCTGAAGATCGGCATGAGGCTTCAGTGCGACGCCACCGTCCAGTATGCCCTCGGCAAGCACAAATCGAGGCTTCTCTATGACGACCTGAAGGTGGAGTCGCCCTATAACACCTATCTAAACGCCGGACTGCCGCCCGGCCCCATCGCCAGCCCCGGCCTGGCCTCCATCGAAGCGGCCCTCAAGCCGGCGCAGGAAGACGCTCTCTATTACGTGGCGCGGGCCGACGGCAGCCACATCTTCACCCGGACGCTCGACGAGCACCGGAAGGCCATCCGCGAGGCGCGGCGTTCGAGGAAGTCGCCATGATGGACTGGATGGGCTACCTCTGTCCTCATGAATGGGTTTCGCGGGTTTCCGAGATCGATCTGGACGGGCTTCTCTGCAAGGGGATCACCGGCATCATTATCGATCTGGACAATACCCTGGTGGGCTGGCACTGCGTGGACGTGCCTCAGGACATCCTGGAATGGGTGGAAGGGGCCAAGCGAAAGGGCTTTCGCCTCTGCATCGCCTCCAACACGCACAACAGCAGCCGCCTGGAGCGACTGGCCTCCTGCCTGGGCATCGGATTCGCCCCCCGGGCCGCCAAGCCCCGGCGCGGCGGGCTGAGAGCCGCCCTGAAAGCCATGGGGATCGGCCCGAAGGCTGCCGTGATGGTAGGCGATCAGATTTTTACGGATATTCTGGCCGGGAACCGGATGGGGCTGTACACCATCCTGGTCAAGCCCCTCACCTCCCGCGATTTTGCCGGCACGAAAATAAACCGGGTGATGGAGAAATTGGTGCTGAAACGGCTGCGTCGCCAGGGAAGGATTCAGAGTCCGGAAAAATAGCTATGAAATAATCATGTCAATCCACTTTGAAATATGGAACAATTCATCGGCTAGTTCAGTCAAAAAAATGAGTCAGTGTACCTTATGAAAATTTCGGGCACGACACAGATTGTGGGAGTCTTCGGATTCCCTGTCCGGCACACCCTCTCGCCTGAAATGCACAACGCCGCTTTCGAAGCAATGGGGCTGAATTTCTGCTATGTTCCCTTTGAAGTTCCCCCCGACCGGCTTCCTGCGGCGCTCGAAGGCGTTCGGGCGCTGGGGTTGGTGGGGGTAAATGTCACCATCCCCCACAAGCAGGCCGTGATCCCCGGCCTTGACGAGATCACCGCCAGAGCCTCCCTGATCGGCGCGGTCAACACCGTCCATCACACCCAGGGGCGGCTGGTCGGGGACAACACCGATGCGGAAGGCTTTTTGAAGCCCCTCCAGGCCCTTCTGGGCAGTCTGAAGGGCAAACGGGCCGTTCTCATCGGCGCGGGCGGGGCGGCTCGTGCGGTGGCTTTCTCTCTGGCGGCGGAAGGCGCTTCCGTATGGATCGCGAACAAAACGCCCGAACGTGCCCGCGTATTGGCTGAGGACATCATCGGAGCATTCAACGTCGAAAGAGCGTGGGCGGCCTCGCTGACGGAGACGGCGGCTCTCCAGGAAATCCTCACTTCAGCCGATATTGTGATAAACGCGACATCTGTAGGGATGTATCCCCATCACCAGTCGCCTCCGGCCATCCCGCCGGAGATGCTCCGCTCCGGCCAGGTGGTCTACGACCTGGTGTACAACCCGGTCGAAACGGCCATCCTCCGGGCGGCGAGAGCGCGGGGATGCGCCACGATTGACGGCCTGGAGATGTTTGTATGGCAGGGGGCCATCGCCTTCGAGCGGTGGACGGGGCGGGCGGCCCCGGTGGACGTCATGCGCAAAACGGTGGCTGCAAGGCTGAGACCGTGAAAAGCAGGAAATTTCTTGCATATGTCAAAGTTCTATGATATAATCAGGCCGTCCTACGTCATAGCTTATTAAGATGCGTTCTCAACGGAAGTTGGAAAGGCAGGGGGACCCGACATGGTAATGGCAAAAAAGGATATCGGCGATATTTTAGTCGATAGAAACGTGATTTCTTCGCCCCAACTGGACGAAGTGCGGAGAATCCAGAAAAGCACCTCGCAGGACGTGGGCAAACTGCTGGCCGATATGGGCTACGCCGACGAAAAGCAGATCACGGAGGCCCGGGCCCAGACGCTAGGGTTGCAGTTCGTTGACCTGAACGCCGTTCAGGTGGATTCCAGCGCGGTGAACGTGGTTCCGGATCATATCGCCCGGCGGCACAATGTCATGCCCCTGATGAAGAACGGCAACCGGCTGACGGTGGCGTTCGCGGACCCGAACAACGTGTTCGCCAGCGACGACCTGCGATTGGCGACCGGGTGTTCCATTCAGCCCGTGCTGGCGACTCCGAGCGCCATCGACGAAGCCATCCAGCGCCACTACGCCAAAATCGAGGGCGGCGGCGCGCCCAGCGCCGGCGTCGGGGGGATGAACCCCATGCGCGGCGGAGGCGGCGACGGGGCGGCCAACGCGCCGGTGAGCATGTCCAGCATCAGCGAGGCGATTGCGGCTTACGGGGCCAGGGGCGACGTTTCCGACGACGATGCCGCCATGTCCCAGATGGCCGAGGAAGCGCCCATCGTCCGCATGGCCCATACCATCATCCAGATGGCCGTCCGGGACAGCGCATCGGATATCCATATCGAGCCACAGCTTCGCAACCTGCGCGTCCGATACCGGGTTGACGGCGTACTCCATGAAGTCATGTCCCTGCCCAAATATATCCAGGCCCCGCTCATCTCCCGCTACAAGATCATGGCGGAGATGAACATCGCGGAACGGCGCATCCCCCAGGACGGACGCATCGGCGTGCGGTTCGAAGGCAAGGACTACGACCTCCGGGTTTCCTGCCTCCCCACCAACCACGGGGAAAAGATCGTCATGCGGATCCTCGATAAGACGAGCATCATGATCGGTCTGAACAAGCTGGGGTTCTTCCCGGAGATCCAGGCGCAGCTCGAAGAACTGGTTTCCCAGCCGAACGGAATGGTGATCTCCACCGGCCCGACAGGGAGCGGGAAGACGACCACCCAGTACTCGGTGCTTCATAAAATCAACTCCATCGAGAAAAACATCATCACCATCGAAGATCCCATCGAATACGAGCTTCCGGGGGTCGCCCAGGTGCAGGTGAACGTGAAGGCCGGGCTGCGGTTCTCCACCGCCCTCCGCTCCTTCCTCCGCCAGGACCCGGATATCATCTACGTCGGAGAGATGCGCGACCTGGAAACGGCTGAAATCGCGATTGAAGCCTCCCTGACAGGCCACCTCGTACTCTCCACCCTCCACACGAACGACGCCCCTTCCGCCGTTATCCGTATGGTGGATATGGGAGTGGAGCCTTATCTGATTTCCGCTACGGTCATCGGCCTGCTGGCCCAGCGCCTCGCCCGCAAAATCTGCGCCAACTGCAAGGAACCCTATGAGGTGAGCGGCGCGGACCTGCGGCGCTTCGGATTCAAGGGATCCGCAGACCAGAAGGTGACCCTCTACCGGGGGCGCGGCTGTGAGACTTGCAAGCACACCGGCTACAAGGGACGCCTTGGCATCTACGAATTGATGCGGGTGAACGACGAAATCCGGGAACTGGTCGTCCGCCGCGCTCCGCTGGCCGACATCCGCGAAGCCGCCAAGGCCAACGGCATGAACGAGCTTCGCGAAGACGGCCTCCGCAAGGTGCTGGAAGGCATCACCACCCCGGACGAAATCATGCGCGTGGTCTTCACCGCAGGCGTGGACTAGTAGGGCGTGAATTTTATGCCTGCTTCATGATATAATAAAAAGCACCCCCCAACCTCCCGGGCTTTGGGGGGCTTAGCCCGGATTATTCACGAACGCGAATTTGATCTCGATTCCCATAACGGAGTGCGCGCCTTTTGATCTCATCATGAATAATCCGGGTTAGAGCCTGCGTGCTTTTAGTAATCTCTCAAAGCCCCCGAGCCCATTCCACCCGCCGAAGCCTGGTGGGGGCTGGGGGGTGGTTGCTTTTAGCTCGGGGGGGCGGTTGCGCTCTTCCACCATCATCGTGAACGTATATAGAAATTCAAGGGGGAGGCCGAGTGCAGGAGGGCATGTTTTCATCCGAGGCGCAGCTCAAGACCGCGCAGCCGGGGAGGGCGCGGCCTCTGGAGGATATTCATATCGATGATTTGCTCAGGATGGTCGTCGAAAAAGGCGCGACCGACCTGCACTTATCGCCAGGGGTTCAGCCGGTAATCCGGGTGGACGGGGCGCTTGTCCCCATGCCTTTCGAGAAGATAACCGCCCAGGAATCGCAGCGGCTGATTTACGATATTTTGAGCGACGAATACATCCAGCGTTTTGAGAGTACGTTCGAGCTGGATTTCTCCTACGCGCTGGCGAAGATCGCCCGCTTCCGGGGGAATGTCTATAAGGATCGGGGAAGCGTGGCGGCGGCCTTCCGGTTGATCCCGGCCCGCATCCCGACCATCCGGGACCTGGGGCTGCCCAACATCCTGGAGGATTTGACCCGCAAGCCCAGAGGGCTGATTCTGGTCACCGGCCCGACCGGGAGCGGCAAGTCCACCACCCAGGCCGCCATGATCAACCAGATCAACTCAGAGCGCAGCGTCCACATCATCACCATCGAAGACCCCATCGAGTACCTGCACGCCCACCGCTACAGCATCATCAACCAGAGGGAACTGGGAGCCGACACCAAATCGTTCGGAAACGCGCTTCGTTCCGCGCTCCGGGAAGACCCGGATGTGATCCTGGTGGGCGAGATGCGGGACCTCGACACGATTTCTACGGCCATCACCTGCGCCGAAACGGGCCACCTGGTGATCGCCACCCTCCACACCAACAACGCCGCCCAGACCGTTGACCGTGTGGTGGACGTCTTCCCTCCGGGGCAGCAGGAACAGATCCGGTTCCAGCTTTCCAACAACCTGGAGGCGGTTCTCTGCCAGCAGCTCATCCCGCGGGCCGGCGCTCCGGGCCGCGTCTGCTGCATGGAGATCATGACCGCCAGCCCCGCCATCCGCAACCTCATCCGGGAAAACAAAGCCCACCAGATCATGAGCATGATCCAGACCAGCGCCCAACTCGGCATGCAGACCATGGATCAATCGCTCCGCGACCTCTACCAGAGAGGCTACATCAGCTATGATGATGCCATCAGCCGGGCGATGAACCTGGACGAACTAAAGAATATGATCTCTGCGGGGATGGGAACCACAGGGAGATAAAAAGGGGTGAATCAGGATGCCATATTTTGAGTATACGTACCGCGATTCGGCGGGAGCCGTGCGGACGGGCCGCACGGAGGCGGAGAACCAGGAGGTTCTGACCCGACGACTCCGCGAGCAGGGGTTGAGCGTCACCGAGGTCAAGGCGGCCCGCGTGGAGAGGAAATACGGCGGGCTGCTCTCCGGCTTCGCCCGGGTCAAGAAGACCGACCTTTCGGTTTTCTTCCGCCAGTTCTCCACCATGATCGATGCCGGTGTGTCCCTCGTCCGGTGCCTGGCGGTTCTCGAAGAGCAGACGCCCAATGTCCGCATGAAGCAGATCATCCTGGATATCCGCGGGGAGGTCGAATCGGGCCAGCCGCTCTCCAGGGCGATGTCCAAATATCCGCGCCTTTTCGACAACCTCTGCATCGGTCTCATCCGGGCGGGAGAGGTCGGAGGCGTTCTGGAAGAAACCATGCAGCGCCTTGCGGGATTCCTCGAAAAAGACGTGGAACTGCGGCGCAAAGTGAAATCCGCCATGACCTACCCGATGCTGGTTGTGATCGTAGCCCTGGGCATTGTGATCGGGTTGGTGACCTTCATCCTGCCCAAGTTCATGCAGCTCTTCAAAGACCTGGGCGTGAAGGAATTCCCGCCCATGACTGCGTTCCTCATGGACTTCAGCCACTTCCTGACCAGCAAATGGTATTTCGCCATCGGCATACTGGTGGGATTCATCATCGTGTTTCGCATTTTAGTGCGGACCAAGATCGGGCTGCGGCTCTACGACCTCTTCAAGCTGAAAGCGCCGGTGTTCGGTAAGCTCAACCACCGCATCTGCCTGGCCCGCTTCTCCCGGACGCTCGGAACCCTCCTCGTGAGCGGCGTTCCGATCCTCCAGGCGATGGAAACGGTGGCCGGAACGGTCGCCAATGTGGTGATCGGCGACGCGATCCTGGAAGCCCGCACCCGCATCCGCGAAGGAGACCCCATCGGAGGCCCGCTCCAGAAGAGCAAAATGTTCCCTCCGATGGTCGTCCAGATGGTCAGCATCGGTGAGGAGTCGGGTTCGCTCGACCAGATGCTCACCAAAGTGGCCGACTTCTACGAGGCGGAGGTGGACGCCGCCCTCCAGAGCCTGACAGCCGCCATCGAGCCTGTCATGATCGTCTTCCTGGGCGGGGCCGTCGGGTTCATCGTCATCGCCATGTTCCAGCCGTTGATCGCCGTCATCCAGAACCTGACCAGCGGCTCGCAGTAAAATCGAACGATCTGAGGAATCTATCAGAGGGCGGGTTTGAGCAGGACCCGCCCTTGTTGTATGTCAGGAGAAAAGCACCGAAGCTCTCATGCCTGAACCTATCGGAATCATCATCGCCTTTGTGTACGGCGCTATAGTCGGCAGCTTCCTGAATGTCTGCATTTACCGGATGCCGCACGACCTCTCCGTCGCCAAGCCCGGTTCCCATTGTCCCCATTGCCAGACACCGCTCAGGGCGTGGGACCTCGTGCCACTGCTCAGCCAGGTTGCGCTCCGGGCGAAATGCAGATACTGTAAGGCCCCCATCTCCTGGCGCTATTTCGGCATCGAGTTCCTGACGGCCCTTTGCTTTGCCAGCCTTTACTGGCTGTATGTCCTTCAGGAAGGCTCCTGGCTGAACTTCATCAGTTACGCCCTCTTCTCCGCCGCCCTGGTCGCCATTTTCTTCATCGACCTGGAGCATTATATCATCCCTGACCAGTTGAACCTGTTCGGCCTGGGGGTCGGCGTCGCCGCCGATATCGCCGGGCTGGCCTTGAAAGAGCATTCCTTCGCCCACCTGCCGGTTCCGGGCCTGGAAGCGCAAATCCCGATCCCCCGTTCATTGATCGGACTGGTGATTTGTGGAGGAATTTTCTACCTCATTGCCGAAGCAGGAACCAGAATTTTCAAGAAGGAAGCCATGGGCGGAGGAGACATCAAGCTGGCCGCCGCCATCGGGGCCGTTCTGCCGCTGGGGATGGCGCTTCTCTCCTTTTTTATCGCCGTGACGGTCGGTTCCGTGCTGGGTGTCGGCCTGATGGCCCTCCGCCGCAAGCAGGCCGACAGCCAACTGCCCTTCGGCCCGATGATGGTGCTGGGCGTCTTTATCGTCTTTTATTTCGGCCAGGGCATCATCGACTGGTATCTGACGGTGACAGGATTGGCGTAGGGAACCATAAGGACTTCAGCGCATAGGTATTCGGAGGCTGTGTGAGAGGGCGAACACAAGGTTCGCCCCTACAGGCATAGCCCCCCGCAGGGGCGAACCTTGTGTTCGCCCTCCCAACGAACCGGAAGTCCCTGATATTGTAAACTTATATTGGGACAAAGTTCACAAACTTTTCCGGGAACATAAAAGGTGCGTTTCCTGTCCAATGAGGTAGAATGAATCCTGATGGAGATAAGCAGATGGCAAGCAATCGGCGCGGTTTCACGATTATGGAGCTTTTGACCGTCATTGCGATTATCGCGATGCTGGCGGCCATCATTTTCCCGGCGTTTGCGGGCGTGAAGCGGCAGATGCAGAAGACCCAGTGCATCACCAACCTCCACAATATCTATGTGGCTCTCCGCCAGTACCGGATCGATGAGGGCGCATATCCGGAAGTACTCTTCGGCTATGTGCAGTACCCCAGCGGGGACGCCATCAGCAATGAAAACCCGATCCCGCTCAATAAAACGGTGCGGGACGATCCCGGCAACAAGGCGGAGCCGATCTATACGACCGGCGTTCTTTTCCCGGAATATATTCGCAACTGGCGCGACTACCACTGCCCGTCGGACACCCTTAAGGACGTGACCGCCGTGGCGGAGGACGGCAGCGGCCAGCGCCTGGTGGTTCTCGATTCCGCAGGAACCCCCCATCATCTCTACGCCTTCGACAGCTACGACGGCTCGAATTTGCCGAACGGGCTGTACGAGGTGCATTACCGGAAGGTGCGGGCCACTCCTGCTGACCCCTGGTTCAGCGACCCCGTTCTGCGGATGCGGCAGCTCAATGTGGCCTATCCCCGCGACGATACGGTGGTGACCTGGTGTTCGGCCCACCGGGGTTATGAAACGGACGGGTCGGTCTCTCCGGGCAGCATGGACCTGGTACTCTATCTGAACGGTAGCGTGGAGACCCGCAGCTCCAAAGATGTGATCGAAAACGACGGATGGCGTCTCCCCTCGAAGGGCAGCGTTCCATGAGCATGGAGTTCCGAAGAGCAGCATTCCATATAAGCATGAAGTTTCGAAGGGCAGCGTTCCATAGGCATGAAGCCTTGAAGGCAGCGTTCCATATGCATGAAGGAGGTGTTCCGATGCAAAAGAACAACAATCGGAACGGATTCACCCTGATCGAATTGCTGACGGTCATTGCGATTATCGCGCTTCTGGCAGCCATTATCTTTCCGGTCTTCGCCCAGGTGCGAAACCAGGTGCGGAAAACGAGCTGCACGACCGCGCTGCACAAGGTGGGAGTGGCGCTCAGGCAGTACAAGCTGGACTACGGTTCCTACCCGTCCAGCCTGGCTCCGCTGGCGGTGCTGGATATTCAGGGAATGCCCCTCGCTCTGGGGGATTCGGCCCTGAGAGGCCAGCTTTACCCCGACCTCATCCGGGCCTATCAGGATTTTAGCTGCCCGATGAGCCAGAGTACGAATTTGGCCGAGGTCGTGCCCGCCAATCCCAACAACCCCTTCGTGCCGATGCAGCTCAATTACGACAAATTCATCAGGCCCTACACCTTGCAGTTCTCGGACGGGCTGCACCGCTACTATGCCTATGACTCCTACGACGGGGAGACGATCAACATCAACGGCACGCTCTACTACGACGTACATTACAGCAAGTGGCGGCAGGATGACCAGTTGGTGGACACCTCCATTCAGGATCCGCGCCAGCTCAAATTCAAGAACCCGCCGGACAACACCGTGGTGACCTGGTGTTCCTACCACCGCCGCTACGATGTGAATGGCATTCCTGAATCGGGCAGCATGGACCTGGTTCTCTTCCTGGACGGCCATGTGGAGCCTCGCGACTCCAAGCAGGTCATCGATAGCAACGGGTGGCAGTTGCCGCCCAAGCCTTAAGTTTCTTTTGGAACATTCGGGCAGGTTCTTCTGTCAATGAAGTAACTTAGAACGGTTCACCTCCCATCGGGACAGGGGAAGGATGGGGAGTTCACAAATATGAAGCTGACACGTTTGCAATCGAAATCAGGGATGTCGCTGGTGGAAGTGCTGGTGGTGATGGTGGTGCTTCTGATCGGGATTATGTCGGTGGTCCGGCTCTTCCCCGGAGGCTTCTCCTCCCTGAAAGCCAGCGGAGAGCGCACGGTGGCCGACCGGCTGGCCCAGGCCGACATCGATTACTGGAAAAACAGGCCGACAGCCCTGCCCGGGGCGATCCTGCCCATCAACCCACCCGATCTGAGGGCCACCAACTTCCTTGCCTACACGATCAACGACGAGGTACACCCGGACGATATGGAAACCCTTCAGGTTCCCTGGGCGGATTGGAAAGATAGCCTCTATGCTCCCCACCGGCCCTATTTCTCCGATGTGAACAAGTTCCGGTACATCCTGGGCGAGACGACCAAGATTCCTCTTCCCAGCGAGCGGGATGCCGACCTGACCAAGTTCCGGGCGCGTTATAACCTGGCCTACAGCCCCATTGACCTGAAAGGCCAGGACCCCTACGGCCCGAATGCGGATCCGACCGATATCAATGCCGCCCCTCAGTTCGATGCGATTGTAGTCTACAGCAACCCCTGGATGAGGGTGGACGGCACCCCGGGCCGCGAAGGCCAGTACGGCATGACCTGGGACGACGCCCAGAAAGGCGCTCTCCGGCTGCGCCCGACGCCCTACCCGCGGCGCTTCAAGATCGATTATTCCTTCTGGCAGTCGGGCCAACTGGTGAGCGTGGTGGGCGAAACCATCAATGTGCCGGGCGACCCCAATTTCCAGGATAACGATTCCACCGAAGTGCTGATCCCTCTGAAGGGAACGCCGGTCAACACGATGTCCGGTTTTTCAGGGGTCGAACTGGGCAGCGAGTCCGTAGCGAGGCGCTTCCGCCTCCTGCAAAACGATGAGCCGTTCAGCCCGATGGCGAATCCGCCGCAGGATATGTGGTGGAAGCGGTTCCCCAACCCGTACGAATACAAAATTTTGAACCCGACCCTGGGCATCCTGGCCTTCAACCCCATCGGCGCGACCTACAAGGAGCGATTCGGCTGGTATACGCAGGACCTGGTCGCCAGGATCGACTATACTGTTCTGGACTGGCATTTCATCCGCGAGGAAAAGCGCATCCCGGACAGCCTGGACGCCCACATGGCTCTGCCCCGCCTGATGTCGGTCGGCGACTTCACGGTGGATCAGTTCATCTACGGCGGCGTCCCGACCGGGCTGAAAGACCAGGACGGCCTTCCCTACCGGCCCGATATCCTGATTGTGGACGCAACGACCGGGGAACTGGTGGTCAACGATGTTTCCGGCACAGGCAAGAACCCGGATACCGATGTGCAGATCGATTTCAAGAACGGCGTGATCACCATGCCGCGGGTCGCTCTGACGACCGTGGACCCGATCCAGTGGACGGTGAATGTCTATACTGACCGCTACTGGGTGGGAAGGATGTACCGCTTCTATTATAAGGTGGACGGCGAATGGGCGGTGGCTCCTTCCAAGGCGAACGTATTCTATACCCAGGCGACCGGCAAGCCGACCTATAAGCAATTTCTGCTGTCCGACCTGTTCGACGATCCGCTGACCTCGCAGGTAGAGACCGGCGTTCCGCTCTGGTTCGCCATCTGCGATGCGGGCAAGAGCGTTTCGGTGGATTACACCTTCGAAAGAGACGGCAAGATGCAGCGGGTTTACGGCGAGATCCATTCCATCGCCAACACGCCCCAGCAGATACCCAACAACGCCAACCGCGGCTGCCAGATCTATCTCGACCAGATCGACACCGCCCGCGGGGAGCGTCTCGTATCCATCGATAAGGTGAAAGGCACTTCCTTCAAAATCCGCACCGTCTGGCGCGACTCGAACCGCTGGCACAAGGCCGATATCGATACCTACCTGACGAGGGAGATTCAGTAGTCCAAGCCCGTAACCGGGGCTTTGGGAGACCGTTACCTAACCCCCCGGCCCCCTTCCCGAAACGGGCAGGGGGAGGGGATGATGCCGTAAAGCAACGCACGATCTGTCCCCCTCTCCCCGCTTCGGGGAGAGGGGCTAGGGGAGAGAGGTAACCCAGGTCAGGGGAGAGAGGTAACCCAGGTCAGGGGAGAGAGGTAACCCAGGTCAGGGGAGAGAGGTAACCCATCCCCCTCCGATATCCAATGCGGCGATTAGATAGAAACCATAGCTGGGCTGAAAAGGTGATTTGCATGAAGAACCGACTGCGATATGAACGAGGTTTTACCCTGGTGGAGATGCTGGTGGTCATTGCGATCACCGCCATTCTCTTCGGGTTGATCTTCGGCCCGCTGGTGCAGAGCTTCAACCTGACCCGGCAGGCCAACACCCAGGTGGAGGCCCAGGACGCCGCCCGCATCGCCCTCGACCAGGTGACCCGCGAACTCGGGGACGCCATGATCGTTTTCGACAACACCGGAACGATCCGCCAGATACGGGACAGCATCACCCCGACCGAGTATAAAACCATCTATGTGGGAACCGGCATCGACCTGCCACAGCCCGACATCCGGAACGCCACCGACCCCACCAGAGATTTCAGCGCCCGGTCCATCACGGCCAAGATCGACTTCATCGTGCCGGACAACGTACTCCAGGACGCGGGGCAGCCGCAGGGGATCTACCAGCCGGTGGTCCCCGATGTGGAAGTGGACGCCCAGGGCAACAAGCACCAGTGGATCGTGCGCTACTTTATCGGCCTGCGCGACCCGTCCAGAAGGTATTCAAACCAGTACCTGAAAGTGAACCTGGACAACAAGACCTACCGCTACAATTCCGACCAGACGGAGAACACCTACATCCTCTACCGCGTCCAGTTCCATCCGGATGACCCGCGGTTCCATCAGTTCGATAATGCGGACGGCATGCCCCAGTATGCGCTGCCGAATTTCTTCTACGACAAACGCGAAGTCAATGGAGTTCCGCTGTGGCGCGTCTGGAAAGAGATGTCCACCGCCATGGTGCCGACCGATACGGTCGATATGGTGCGCTTCGACAATGTGCTGGAGCAGCTTGTGCCGGGCGTGACCCTGGCCCCGACCATGATCCCGAACGACAGCCTCCTGCCGGATATCGTGGGAAACGATGCGCCAACCTCCTACAAGGCGACCCATGCCCAGTGGACGTACCCCTTCACGGTGGGGGTCTATCATGAATACCAGATCGATTTCGCCGACCCCAACCGGACGGTTTATTTCAACCATATCTATTTCGGCCAGTTCGACCCGGCGGACGCGCACTTCAAGATTTACAAATACGACTCCGCCACCGGACTCAATGACGCTGTTTTCGATGTGACCGAATACGAGCGCGATCCGAACAAAACGATCCGCCTGCTGAGCAACAGCCCCGGGGTGACGAACGATCCGATGCTCTTTACGGTAGAGCCGGACTCCGGCAAGGTGAATTTCGCCATGGGGCCGGTGACGGAAGATCTCGATCCGGCAGACATCAATAACGAGATGTTCAACCCGCAGGTAGGTTCCCGCCGGGTCACGGTTCCGATCTATAAAAAGATCATCGGGGCGGCGCAGGTGAACACCCTAGCCCGGCTGGTGGTGGGCAAGATTCAGGTGATCGGCCCGAACGCCCTGGCTCCCCAGAGCGACCCGGCCTACGGCCAAGCCATCCCTTACCGGAGGGTGAACGCCAGCCCCGGCCCGAACGAATACGCGGTCGACTACGTTCGCAACGAAATTTATTTCAATGAAGAGACCCAGGGCGATCTGCCGACCCGCAGGCGCAACTCCGGCGGCGAGATCGTGGATGTGGAGCCGGTCAAGGTAACCTATTTCTTCCAGACCAACCAGCCCAACGACCTGGTTCGGGCCGACTACCACACCAAGAGCCTGATCACCCTGAACCTGGCGGTACGAAAATACGACCGGGCCAGCAGCACGGCCCAGCTCCTTGAACTGACCGATAAGATACGGGTGCGGAACGTGGTGAGGTAGGAGCTTAAAGCAACCGCCCCCATAGGTATCCAGATCAGGGTGACTGTCCCGCCGGGGTGGGGTGCGGGGCTTTGAGAGACCGTTACCTAACCCCCCCTCCCCCTTCCCGAAACGGGCAGGGGGAGGGGATGAGGGGGTAAAGCACCGCACGATCTGTCCCCCTCTCCCCGCTTCGGGGAGAGGGGCTAGGGGAGAGAGGTAACCCAGGTCAGGGGAGAGAGGTAACCCATCCCAGGGGAGAGCGGTCCCCCACCCCCCAGGGCTGGAGGACCTTTCACCTTATCTTGATACCTATGGGGCTTAAAGCCAACCGCCCCCCCGGCCCCCGCCGGGCTTCGGCAGGGGGAGCGACCTTGGGGGCCTTTGAGAGAGTACCAAGAGACCGCACGATCTCAGCCCCCCGAAGCCGGGGGGTTGGGGGGGCTTTTCCCACCCATCATCTGACGATATAAAGGCCAGAGGCTCATATGATGAACGGCAAAACTTTCATGACAACTCCATACACGCGGCGGAAAGCAAGGCAAAGCGGGCAGTCGCTGATTGTCGCCATCGTGGTCATGTTTCTGATGATGTTCCTGGCGACCATCTTTGTGACCATGCTGGTTCGCGGGGTGGCTCGCACGGAGCGCACCAGCGATATCTCCGCCGCCGATCAGCTCGCGCAGGCGGGCGTTAATTACGCCAATGAGCAACTGGTCAACAGCCCGGAGGGAGCCGACTGGCGCCCTGTGCCCTCCTACCCCGACCCGGCCACCGTTCCGGCGGAAGATCCCGATGCGCCCTGGCTGAAGGACGGCTATACCCGCATCCAGCAGGGAGAGCGCGGGCGGTTTTTGCTGAAGATCGGCTACGATCCCCGGCCCGACGAGTCCAAGAGCAAATACATCAAAATTCACTCTATCGGCAGGATCGGGCAGGTCGATCCCAAAGACCCGACCACCTATGGGGAAGCGGCCTCCAAGCTCCGGCGTGAGAAGACGGCCTACAAGCCCCTCCTGCTGGGCGATTACATCAAGTTCGTGACCAACAAGGACAGGCAGACAGCGGTGAGTGACCTGGGAATAACGACCCCGGTGCAGCCGAGTCAGACCGACCCACAGAACGATGTCGCCCCGCCCCCGCTGCCGAATCAGTTCGCCTCGATTTTTATCGGGCCGCTCCGGGTCAACAGCAATCTTTCGGTGTTCGGATGGAACCACTGGCTGCTCGATCCTTCGCGGGGCGACCGGATCGAGGTTGCGGGAGACATCCGCTTCGGCAACCGGAACCTGGTCTTTCCCGGCCCTCCGGCGCAGCGGGATATCAGCAGCCTCCCTGCCGACCTTTTTGAAGGGGCCAGGGCGGAACTGCGGACGATCAATCCCCAGGGCAACGTGCTGGCGGGGCCGTTCGTGGCCCAGCCCTCCCGGCCCGAAGACCCGGCGGCCAGCTTCGACACCTTCGGCGGGCTGTACAATGACGAAGACCGGAACACCCGCTACTGGGAGCCTCCCATTCTGGAGAAGGCCGACTCGGTGGGCGGGGTCACCCGCTACCGGATGCTGACCCGCAACTCCGGCGTGTGGCAGCAGAGGCAGGACGGCTCCTGGTATAACACCGGCCAGTACGGGTGGGGCACCGGCGTCTATATCCGCAACGATGAGGACGTCCAGGACGAGAGCGACGATTACACCTTGAGGGCCGACTGGATGGCCGCCCCGCAGGCCGGGCAGAGCATGAGGGTGGGCCGCACCTACTGGCGGGGCCAGTTCTACGTGCCGCCCGGAGTGGTCATCGAGCTTCGTCCCAACGATATGGTGTTGACCTACACGGACGCCTCCCGGCGCGGCAATGTCCGGCACTGGATGGACGAGAACGGCAGCGATACCGGCCAGTCCTCCATCATCCGGCCCTATCCCGACCCGCCCGCGGCGGGCCGCCCGGCGGAACTCGTGATTTTCGCCGAAGGGAATATCCGCATCCGCGGCGTTCTGGGAACGGCGGAGAAGCCGGTCAGCGCCACCATCGTATCGGACCGCACCATATACATCGAGGGCAATCTCCTGGCCGGGGAGCCGAACCTGAACGAAAAGTCCTCCCTGGCGCTTCTGGCCCGGGATTATGTGGCTGTCAACACCAGCCAGTTTTTCGGCCCGGTGAAGGGCGCGGAGCAGGCGATCCCGGACACCAACGGTGAGCCGCCCTACCATTACGTGGTCGGGCCGGGCCGGGAGATGATTGTCCACTTCAGCATGGGGAGCGACCAGAACTTTAACGGCCAGGACGTCCCGCCCCGGCTCTTTGTCCGGCAGACCGCCGACCCGGGCGGCGGCGGGATCACCCAGTTCACGCTGGGGGTCAATATGGGCAACGGCCCCGCAGCCTGGAATCTCTTCGGCTTCGATGGCATCACGCTCTTCGACGGGTCGAACCGGCCTGGAGGCGTCCGCCCTCCGACCGAATACTGGCTGGGGCCGACCGCCTTCGCCCTGGGGGCGCAGGTGGACAGCAATGCCGTCGATGTGGGCCAGTACGAACAGCGGGCCTTCGAGCTACCGATGGACAACCTTTTCGGGGGCGGGATCGATAACTACCTGCTCTTTACCACAGGCTCCAACGGCATCGGCCTGAGTCCGGGCCAGGCTTACTGGCTCGGCTCCTATGCCATCCAGCCGCTCGAAATGAAGATTCAGGCGATGGTCTACGCCCAGGAAGGCACCTTCTTCGTCATTCCGGGCATGTGGCTGAACCCGAACCCCCGGGACACCCGGGAGCACTACTGGCAGATGGCGGCCCAGGACCCGAACTACCGGCGCGGCCTGGAGTTTCCTTATACATGGGATATCTTCCCCTTCTACGGCGACCCGCTCGATGTGCGGCTCCATTTTCGGGGTTCCATCACCGAGAACCGGGCGGCCACTGCCTCCGAGGTGACCGAATGGATGCGTCGCTGGGGCTGGATTCCCGATCAATACGGCTCCTCCGCCGGCAGCCCCACCGCCCATAACGACGCGGGCGCTCCGGTGAAGGGCCTGAGCGCCCTGAACCTTCAGTTCAACCCGGGCCTGACCTTCGAATACGACGACCGGATGGCGATGGCCGGCCTTCGCCAGGGCAACGGCCTCCCGACCCGCCTGCGAGTGGACCGCTTCGGCAGAACCTTGCCCATCGTCCCCCGCCTCCCGCTCAGCCCGGTCTTGATCTATCAGGGAGAAGAATTGAGGGGGTAACGCTGAGATGGTTCCCTTTCATAGATCGGCTTGTCGGTATTTGACACATAACGGGGTGGCGATGGTTGTGTTACCTCTCTCCCCTAATCCCTCTCCCCGAAACGGGGAGAGGGGAATAGATGGGGAGGGGCTTTACGGCACCAGCCCCTCCCCCTTCCCGCTTCGGGAAGGGGGCCGGGGGGTTAGGTAACAGTCTAACAAAGCCCGATCAAGGCTCTCAACGGGATTGGGAGCTTCAGAGAACTCATATTCAAGAAAGCGGAACTCGATGGCATCTCAGTTAAACAAGAGGGTGTTCCTATGAGATACATGACACGGGTTATATGGATAGCGATTCTGGGGAGCATGATCCAGGCGGTGTGGGGTGGGTCGTTCGTCTACTCCACGCAGAGGCGAGAGGTCAAGGTCTGCAACCTGATCTTTCCGGGGTTTGTGCAGAACGACCCGCTGGCCTACGAGAATCCGGACCCCTATCTGTTTTACGTGCTGGACAGGCGCACCGACCTCAAGCCCCTCAACATGGAGTTCGTCAACCCTCTGGCCCCGACCCGTGTGACGGCTGCCGTCATAAATCGCTGGCAGGCCCGGATGGACCGGACAGGCCAGGGATACCAGTTGGGCCAGCCGGTCACCAAGAATATGGGCTGCTATTGGGAAGTGGATATCACCACCGCCTCCGCGGATGCCCTGGCGCAATTCGACCTCATCTTTATCACCAACCACCGCAATAACGTGAAGTTCAGGGCGGAGGACCGGGAGAAACTGCGCCGGGCGGCGGACGGCGGGGCGACCGTCTGGATCGAGGACTGCGGCAATTTCACCATCGACCCGAATTTTCCCTTCTTCCTGGATATGAACTTCCGGAGCCAGGGGGCGGTGGGGACAACGGTTGTCGTCAGCCCGAACCATCCCGTTTTGACGACGCCCTATACTCTCACCTGGCAGGAGATCGCGGAACTGGGGGAAAAGGCCCGCGGCAACTTCCATATCACCAATGTCGACCGGACCGGCCCGCCCGATCCGGTGCTGGTTCCCATCCTGAACAACTCCGGCAGCGGCCTGCCGTACCTGGCCGCCGGGCAGTTCGGGAGCGGCTTTGTGGTGGCCTCGGCGGGGGACTCCGGCTGCGAGATCAACGACTATGTGGGCGGGAGCAACGGGGGCTTCGGCGGAAACTCCGGCCCCTATTCCGGGGAACTGGTGGCCCTGGCCCGGGCGGAAGACCTGAAACTGGTCTACAATATCGTCAGTTGGGGCTTCGCCTCCCCGACCTTCCAGAAGGA
>JADLDR010000019.1 GCA_020846535.1 Armatimonadota bacterium
ACCTGTAGGGGCGATCCTTGTGATCGCCCGCCCTGCCGGTAGGGCCGTTTTCAGGGCGAACAAATCGTTCGCCCCTACCGCCTGGTCGGAAGGAAAACTGAACCCTTACTCCAACGGGCTGCTTAGGCGTCCCTGCCCCTCCTGCGCCTCGGAAGCCTGATGCGGAGGATGAACACCGACCTGGAGGCGATCCGAGGCGGGGCGGGCACCATCAACAACATGCTCTAGAACGACCATGTGCAGGCCAGAACCCAGGGATGGACTCCTACTTACAACGTCCGTAACTACCCTTTCCTTCTGGACGCCCGCCGCATCACCCGAGGCGGCCTCTTCCTGGACAGATCCCACAGCGAGGCACTCCAAAGCTTCGCCCGCAATTTCCGCGCCCTGCCTCGCGAGAAGTTCCAGCTCGTCGGCGTCTCGAACGACCCCGTGACCGTCCGAAGCCTCCTCCACGACGGCCTGCGCTATGTTTGCCTGGTCAATCGCGAATACTACCCGATCCCGGTCACCCTCGATTTCAGCCGCCCGCCCCTCCGCTTGACGGATCCGGCAGCCGGAGAAGCCCTCCCCGCGGATGCCTCCTGGAACATCGTTCTCGGCCCCTACTCTCTCCGCTCGTTTGCCGTGGAGCCGGAAACCGCGGTCACCGGCTTCACCGCCCGGCCTCATGAGGAGATCGCCCGGCCCCTGCTGGAGAGATCCCGGGAGGCGCTGGCCTGTCTCCAGGCCGAAGAAAGGCCCCTCCCCGGCCTGGAAGCGATGTAAAAGGAGATGACGCGGCTATCGCCGGGGGCCGCCTCGCCTGGCTCCGCCGCGCCCTGAGCGGCTATCTCATCCGCAGCCTCGACATCGCCCCGTTTTGAAGGGAAACGCCCGCAAAAGTATAACCTTTATGGTGTTTGAGGTTACAACCGAGAGGAGGCACACCATGAAGCTGACGATGGGCAAGCGCGAACTGGAGCTGGGCGGCCCGTATCTGGGAACGCTGGAGGAGGCGACCCACCTGATGGGCGATATGGACGCCCTCCGCGCCCGCATGGAGGAGGACGGCTACCTCCTGATCCGGAAGCTCCACGACCCGACAAAGGTGAAGGCAGCCCGGCGCGTGGTCGTCGAGAATCTGGCCGCCAATGGGCAGATCGATACCGCCTTCCCGCTCGATGAGGCCGTGATCGCGTCCGGCGCTCGCGGGGCTTTTCTGGGCGGGGCGAAGGCGGTCACGCACACGCCCGAATTCCTGGCGATAGTCGAATCGCCCGAGTTGATGCAGTTTCTCAGCGACTTCCTGGGAGCGCCTGCCCTCACCTATAATTACAAGTGGATGCGGGCCGTCGGTCAGGGCGACTTCACCGGAGCGCATTACGATGTAGTCTATATGGGCCGGGGAACGCTGCGCCTTTTCACCGTCTGGACGCCTCTGGGAGAGGTTCCCTACGAGAAAGGCCCTCTGGCCGTCCTGGGCGGCTCGAACCGCTTCGAGCGCATCAAGGAAACCTACGGCCAAATGGACGTCGACCGGGATCATGTGGAAGGCTGGTTCTCCAGCGATCCCATCGAGATGGTGGAACGCTACGGCGGTCGCTGGCTGAGTACCGAGTTCGAGCCGGGAGACGCCATGATCTTCGGCATGTTCACCATGCACGGCTCCCTCAACAACGCCACCAACCGCTACCGCCTGAGCTGCGACACCCGCTACCAGAGAGCCGACGAACCGGCGGACGAGCGGTGGATCGGGGAAAACCCCATCGCCCACTACGCCTGGACGAAAGGTGAGATGATCTCCATGGAGGAAGCTCGCAGGCGCTGGGGAGTATGAGGGGGGATTAGGAATCGAAGCGTCAAAGCGTTCAGGCGTCAAGCTTGAGCCAAGCAAACCGGGGTCGGCAGTCTATATCGAATGGATTCTCCGTTACCTGAAACCAAGGCCATGCGCCAGTCCTGAACTGCTCTATGGTGCCATGGAGTTCCAGTCGGGCAGGCAACTGCCGCTGATTTACGTTCCTTTCGATGCCTTCCAGCCGGGCCATTGGGCGGATCGGGGATCTGTCCTCGATCACGCCCTGGCTGCCGGGCCGGATACTCGATTTCGGCCCCGGCGACGGCTGGCCCTCCCTGGAGGTAGCCTCGTTTGTCGAGGAAGTGGTGGGAGTGGATGCCTCCGAGCGCCGCGTGGCGGAATGCGCTCGTAACGCCCGGCGAATCGGGGTCCAAAACGCTTCTTTCATCCATGTCCCAGCCGGTAATCCGCTCCCATTTGAGAAACAAACATTTGACGGTTCGGTGGCAGCCAGTTCCATCGAAAACAGCCCCGATCCCGAGGCTGTTCTCAGCGAGATTTTCAGGGTTCTCCGGCCTGGGGGCTGTCTAAGGGTATCCTACGAATCGCTGAGACGGTATCGGGGCGGGCAGGAACGGGAAGCTTATCTCAATTTCGACCATCTACCCCATGCTGCGATGGTGATCCACGAAAGGCATATCGAAGAAGAGTGGGCGCGTTAGTTCAATCTCATCTTCGATTGCTCCCTGGAATCCGTGAAGTGGCTGTCCCGGGCCGGTTTCTCCTCCATCAAGCCCCTCCGGGACGGGGCGGCAGCGCGGTTATCGGAAGATCCCATGATCACAGCCGCCTGTTAGGGCATCGCGAAAAGGGCCGCAAAACCGCCTGAGTTTGGCGGACAACGTATTTCAGGGTAGACCGGCTGGCCTTACCCCTTCGCCTGCCTTCTGTCCTCCTCATTCAGGAGAAGGTGGATTCGTTCCCGGAGGGCGTAAGGTGCTTTATCCCCGGTCCGGCAGGCTGCGCGGACGGTTTCCAGGAGGGTTTGCTCGAATGCAACGCGGCGGCTGCACCGTTCGCACCCGCTGAGGTGCCGGTGAAAAGATCCGACCTCCTCTTCGGATAATTCGAGTCTCAGATAGCCGCCGATCTGCTCGACTACCTCCAGACATCCGGCGACGCGCACTTCGGGTCGAATCGTTTTGGGATTGAACATCGTCATCTCGCTTCCATATAGTCCCAGAGGACCTTCTGCAACAGACGCCGCCCCCGGTTCAGCCGGCTCCTTACGGTCCCCATCGGACACCCCAGCGCCTCCGCTATCTCCTGGTAGCTCAACTCCTCGATGTCCGCCA
>JADLDR010000020.1 GCA_020846535.1 Armatimonadota bacterium
CCTGCCCTTACCGGGGGGCTCAAGAGAAAGTCCTATAATAACCCAAGTTGCTACCCAAGAACAATTGCAGCAGGATCGTCCCGTAGGGGCGCGATTTATCGCGCCCTCCAAGGCCGTTGGGCGCGATTTATCGCGCCCCTACCTCGGAAACAAATGAATCCGTTAAGGTGGCAACTCGGGCTATAATATATATTTGCTCCCCAAAGATTTTATCCTGCCTGCCGAAAAAAGAAATCGGCGCGATTGGCCCTGCCGGTGGGAGATTTTCCCGTCAGGCATAGAGCGGGAAATCTCCCATCAGCCTTGACACCATGGTCATTATTTAATATAATTGCTCAATTAACCTACACATGCCCGGGAAGGCGTTCTCCAAGTGACAGCACCCCCGGTTTCGAAACCGGGGGTGCTGCCGATTGAGATCCAGGATCGATCCGAACGGCTGATCGCCTTGAAACATCCTTATCCCGGGGGTTTGACAGGCCCGGACGGCCGTTCGGGCGCTATGTCAGGCTGGCGAAGACGCGGTTCGTGACAGCGTTTCGCAGCGGAACCGTTTTCTCGGGCGGTTTGGGTGAGCCTGTGGTGATAAAGACCATCGCGGCCCCGGCCCCCGGGTCGGCGACCCCGATCACGGTATCGATGCCGGCATGGCCGAAAACGCCGGGCGCGGTCAGGCTGCCAAATCCGAACCAGTCGTGCCCGCCGTATTTCGGCCCCTCCCCTCGCAGCAAAGGCCCCAGACCCCACGGCTCGTGTTCCGGATTCCGGCCTTCGGCCCTCGCTTTGGCGATCTGCGCGCTGTATTGGACGGTATGCATCTCATCGAAGGCCGGGCGGCGGAGCAGGCGTCTGCGGCCCCATGCGCCCCGGTTCAGGTGAAGCTGGAGGATTTTGAGGGCGTCGTGGGCCGTGCCGAAGCATCCACCCGCCGGATGGCCGGCCAGGGGGAAGGCGTCTTTGAGGGATGCGGGCATCGTCTGAGGCTGTGGGGTGATCGCGGCAGGGGCGCTTTCGGCAGGCAGATCGAAGGTCAGGCTCCTTGCCCCGATAGGGTCGAAGAGCCGCTCCCGGAAGATCGCCTCCCATCGCCGCCCGCCCGTCACGCGCCGGACCGCCTCGGCTGCCACGAAGAGGCCGGTGAGTCCGTGATAGGCGGTCCGCGTCCCAGGCTCCCACGCCGTTTTCGCCGCGCAGACCGCCTTCAGGGCTGCCCGCCACTCCTCGTCCGTATAGGCCGGCCCCAGCGGAATATCGGGGATCCCGGCGGAGTGGGTCAGCAGGTGACGAAGGGTGATCCTGTCCTTTCCCCCGCCGGTGAACTCCGGGATGTAGGCCGATGCGGGCATGTCGTAGTCCAGCAGGCCGTCCTGCCGGGCCATCGCCACGACGGTTGCGCCGATCAGCTTGGAGAACGAATAGAGCGGGTGAGAGACGTCCGCCGTCAGGGGCGCTTCCGGCTGCTTCCAGCGGCAGCAGGTTCCCGCGTATCGCTCGAACAGAATCCGGCCCTTTCGAGAGACGATCAGAGCCGACCCGGGGAATACGCCTGCCGCCTGCTCTTCATCCAGAAATGCGGAGACATCCCGCCACCGGCCCCTCCCGGCGCTCAGCCCTGCCGCCACGCCTGTCGCTCCCATAAGAAACTCCCTCCGGCCGAAAAGATCGTCTTTCATGTATAGAGGCCCCTTCCTGGCTTGAGGTGGCAAACCTTCTTCATTTCGCTGTATATGCGCGGGTTCCTGGCATAACTTTAGCCCCTCGCTAAAATAAAACCGGCCCCGGAGCGCGGACGCGTCCGAGGTCGATCCGAAGGCCGGTGCATCATCCCAAACCGGCTGAGCAGCAGCGAACCGCCAGCCAGACTTCCATCCCTTTTAAATCAGGTCAAGTGTTGCTGCAACGAACGATAAGGAGGCCTTGTCGGTTCCTAAGATGCCGGTTGGAGGCAACGTTCCGTTCTGGGGCCGTCCTGGCCGACCCGTAGGGGCGAACCTCGTGTTCGCCCTGCCTGTGACCAGGCCCTTTTTAGGGCGAACACGAGGTTCGCCCCTACGGCCTGATCCCCGGGGAAAGCGCCCTCTTGCTTCTGTGGGCTGCTTAGAATATACCCGGCCAATGTGTTGCTTCTCTGTATAGGTAGAACAGTTTATGGCCTTTTGAGCCGCCGCCAATAGTCCCATAAGGCCAAAATAACACAGCCGCCCATTATGGAAATGAGCCATGTCCACCACGGCACCGCACTCACCCCCGCTGTAAGACTGCTCTTGTCGATTTTTTACCACAACCCCCGGCTATGGTTTTACACCGTTTCAGGGGGAACTCCCGAAACCGCCCGTTCCTTCGGAAAAAGCGGCGAAGCGGTTCGCGGTCGGAAGCATTATAGCGCCTTCAGGCTTTGCCGTCAAGCTTTTTTCGCCTCGACGCCAGATAGGTGAGATTGCTGAACATCGGCGGGTTCGTTGCCCTGTGACCTCTTAGCGTTATGGGAGAATCCTTGTCCAGAGTTCTGCCACGACAAACCGAGCCAGATGGCCGATGTTGGTCGTCGCAATGATGATGTCGGAAGAAGGAATATCCATTGTCAGCGCCTGAGATGCGATCAGAACATCGCAGTCCAGTTCCTTGGGATCGGCTGTCGGTGCGCCTGCATTGCGGGCATCGGCCCACAAACGGCAGGCCAAATGAAGAGCCTGATCGGAGAGAGGCACATAACGGCCCGGAACCACAGCGCAAAAGGCGTCCAGGCGGGCAATCCCGGCTGCGTTTTGCAGGCGCTCAAGCTCCCGGCGCACTTCGTAATAGGCGATGGCCGGCACGAAGATCATGTCTCCCTGGCGGATGCAGTCGGCGATCCAATGGCGGCAGGCTTCCGCTTCGGGAACCCCGCGCCGTTTGGTGGCAAGGCCCAGGGGCCCTGCGTCCAGGAGAATGGCTCGATTCATTCGAAAATGCGCCTCGCCCCGGCCCGCTCGCGTTCGGCGTTGATGCCCTGCTTGAATGCCTCGAATGCCTGCCGTTCTTCTTCCATATCTTGTGGTGTCATGGAGGCGTCTTCCCGCTCCCATTGTGCAAAAAGCGCCAGGGTCGGATCCTCGAACTCGCCGGACGGCAGCGGAGGCAATCGTTCGGTCAGCAATCGCCGGGCGTATTCCGCCGGAGCGATCCCTCTCTGCCGGGCGGTCGCCGCAAGGCGAGTTTCTTCTTCCAGGGTTAGTTCAATGATCAGGGGCATCGCGCTCCTCCTCTCTTGGCTGAGAATACCTATATCTGAGGCAATTCGGCGAGATTGCCGGTTGTCCTTCCACCTGGGCCGAGAGTATCGTACCGTCTTCTGAGGCTCAGATATCATAGCCCGGATAGGTCGGGGGATCGCTCAGGAAGATGAAATCTCAGAAAGCCCCGGTCCACATATTGCCATAGAAGACGCTGCAAAGGCCGACCGCCCTGTCTGCCCGCCAGATACATCGCCTCGGTCAAGCAAGGCCAGGTCGTGATCAAAGGTTTCGGCAACCCGACCATCGCGGCCTTGCATCGGCGATACAGCTCCCCTTGCCGAACATCCACCAGAGCCAGCAAAGGCCCGCTGTCACAGAGCGTCATACCTTGAACCCCTGCCTCCGGAATTTATCGGCAACGATCTCCCCGAACACCTGTTCGTAAGGGTCCTCGCTGGCCTGGCCCGGCTCCGCTTTCAGGGCTTCCGCAGCCTCGAACAGCACGGTGAGCGACTCGTCTTCCGGCTCGCGATAGGTCCCGGCAAGCAGCGGTAGCCGTTCGGCCAGCAGTCGCCGGGCGCATTCCGCCGCATCCACCCGCTATAGCCCGGCCAGACGATCCAGCAAGGCTTTCTCTTCCGGGGTCAGGTCAATCGTGAGGGTCATCGCCTATCGCCTCCTTTCCTGGCGTTATTATACCACAACCGGAATCGCGCTTCCATGATGCCTCCGGAAAGCGTCGTGCCGACTCAGGCCAGCGATCCCGCAGCAATCGGTCAGGAAAGCGAAGTGGAGTCGGCATGGCGCTCCTCAACCGGGGCCAGGCATCCGATAAGGGATGAGGAGCCGAAAAGGGCAGGGGAAGCCGCCCGCCCCCACAAACAAAACCGGCCCCGGAGCGCGTCCGAGGTCGATCCGAAGGCCGGTGCATCATCCCAAACCGGCTGAGCAGCAGCGAGCCGCCAGCCAGGCTTCTATCCCTTTTAAATCAGGTCAAGTGTTGCTACCTTGTCTTAGTCTGGGCGCTCGGCCTCGGCGATCAGGTCTTCCAGCGCAGACTTCAGGCGATAGAGGCCCTCGGCGGCAGGCATCGCCTCCCAGTCATCGGGATGCTCGTCCAGGTGGGCCGCAAGCTGCGCTTCCTGCAAGCGTACCTGGCCGAGGTGCGCTTGCAGTTCCTCCAAAGTGAATGGTTGCATCCAACGCTCCTTACCGGACATACAGGCTGGGGCCGACTTCGGCCCCCATCGGCTCGGGTTTCCATCCCTTATAAATCAGGTCAAGCGTTGCTACGATGGATAAACCGGAGGAGAATCCCTGTATCGGCTAGATAGCTCATCAGTCGTGGTCCTGATAGAGGCCCGCGCGGGTGAGGGCTTTGTCTGCCAGAATCGGCAGCTTCTCCGCCCCTCGTGCCAGGTCGGCCATCACGGCTTCCCATTTTCGGCGGTTAAACGAACGCGCTTCGCTGAGCGCGGCATCATGGCTCCCTTCCGGCAGAAGAATCACCATGAGCCTTCGTCCTTCAAACTCCCGGGCGTGTATCAGCAGTTCTTCCCAAGTGCCTTCATACACTTGTGCCGGCATGGTCTCCTCCTGCAAGCATCCGCGATATTATACCATGGCTGAGGCTGCCTTGCCTGCGGGAAAAGCCCCCCAGCCTCCGCCTTGCTAAGGGGGGCTTAGACCCTGCGGGATCCTGGGAGATAGAGCAAAGTACCCCTTAATCTACACAATAAAACCGGCCCCGGTACGCTGGCGCGTCCGAGGCCGATCTTAAGAGGCGATATGGGAGCGGGGGCGGGACTTGAACCCGCGACCTTTGGGTTATGAGCCCAACGAGCTACCAGACTGCTCCACCCCGCGTTGACAATGATATTATACCACAGGGTGCACACGCTGTCAAGGGGTTTGCGAAGGATTTTTTTATTTATTTTTTCGCTCCGGGAAAGGAAGGCTTCTCCCGGAGCGAGTTCGGCGCTACTTGACCTTCACCTTCTCCTTTTTCGTAGTGCTGTTGCCCGCGCCGTCGATGGCTTTGATTTCGAGCATGCGCTCCCCGGCGGCGAGGGCAGGAAGGGCGATGCGGAACGATTCCTGCGGAGAATCGAAGATGCCGTCTTCGGGAGTCGTAGCCGTCCAGTCGCCTTCATCGAGCCGCCATTCGACCCCTGCGATCTCCACCCCTTTGCCCGCCGCCCATCCCTTGAGTTCCTTCGTATCGGCGGGGATGCCTTCGCGGGCGATGTCCACGGACACCTCCGGCGCGGCGTTCCGCACGGAGATATCGCCGGAGACGGCCTCGGCGCTCTGAGGGCTTCCCGGGTCGCTCAGGCGGTCGGTCGCCACCACTTTCAGGCGGTAGGTTCCGTCGGGCGCTTGGGTGGTGTCCCAGGAGAAAGAGGTCTCTTTCAGGGCCGTTTCGGCAGCCGGTTTCGCCGGGGCGGCGGCAGGCGGAGCGGGCGCGGGGCTGCCTTCCGCTTTCGGGGCGGGGGCTTCCGTGTCGGCGTCCTCCCCATCCTCGCTCTCTTCCTCTTCAGCGGGCGGCGCTTTGGCTTCAGCTTTCGGGGCGGGCACGGGGGCAGAGGCGGCAGCTGCCTTGTCGGACTTCAGCGGCTGCCAGCTTTGGCCGGCGTCGGCGGAGGTGAAGAGCTGGTAGGAAAGAGTGTCCGCGTCCGGGTCCGCGCCGTTCCACCGGATCGTCTGGGTTTTTGACCACTTCTCCCCGCCCGCCGGGCTGGTGAAGGCCACGGTCGGAGGCTGGTTGCGGGTCTGGTAGACCAGGGAGACCCGATTCAGCACAGGCGTTTTAGCCGGGTCGTCTGCCATGAGGGTCGCTTTGTACTGGATGAACCGGCCCTGCGGGCTGGCGACCGGCCCGTCGCTCCCCTGAGCCGCGACGGGCTGCCAGGGGCTCCAACTGCTGTCCGGGTCGGCGGTGCTGCCGCTGCGGGTGGCGAACTCGATCCGCGTCCCTGCCGGGAGGTCGGCGTCCCAGGAGAGGCGGCCCCAGCGAGCCTCCAGCCGGGCGTCGTGGACGCAGGACTCCATCACGCCCTCACCGGGCGCGGCGGCCCGGTAGATGTCCCCGTTGTTGGCGGTCCCCAGATAGACCCGATGGCTGCTATCGACCGCCATCGCCATCACCTGGAGGTTTTCCGGGGTGTCGAGGGCGGAGACGCGCTTCGGACCGCCCACCAGGTAGACATCCCTGCCGCCGCCCGCATAGAGGAGACCCGCATCGTCCGCCGCCATCGCCTGGATCGGGGATTTCGCCTTGTCGTAAACAACGGTCACTGCGCCGTCGGGGGCGATCCGGTAGATAACGCCCTTCGGGGCGGTTCCAGCGTAGAGGTTCCCTGCTTTATCCGATGCCAGGGAGACCAGGGCCGCCTCCGCGGCGTCGTAGAGGACGGAAGCATTCCCCTCCGGCGAGATCCGGTAGAGGATGCCGCTGTCGCCCGTGCCTGCCAGCAGGTTCCCCCCGGCGTCCCGGCCCAGGCAGAGGATGTGCGTTTCCGGGGAGGCCCACCAGAGCGATCCCTTGCCATCCGGGGAAACCCTGTAGATATGCCCCCCTTTGCCGCCCGTGCCGACGAAGAGATCTCCCTCGCTGCCGGCATTGAGGGCCAGAACATACTGGGCCGGGGCTTTATAATATACGGATGCCTTGCCGTCCGGGGCTATTTTCAGGACGACGCCGTTCGGGGCGGTTCCGGCGTAGAGGCTGCCCGCCCTGTCCGTCGCCAGGGCGAAGATCTCCAGTTCGTCGGAATCGTAGAGAACCTCCGCCTTGCCTTCGGCGGAGACCCGGTAGATGCGCCCCCGGTTGCCGGTTCCGACATAGAGGCCGCCCTTCCCGTCGGGCAGCACCGACCAGATATAATCTTCTGGCACATTGGCGAACAGGGAGACCGAGGGAACCAGGCGCACATCGTTCTCGGAGGTGGCCCCCGCGCTCTGGAAGAGGTTGCTCTCGAAGTCGGCCTGGGTCGTCTGCTTCCAGACCTTCGGGGCCCGCACGACCGATTTGCCTGCCGGAGCCGCCGGAGCCGGGACTGCCGGAGCCGCCGGGACGGGGGCCGCAGGCGTGGGTGCGGCCCCCGGCTTGGCTTTCTCCGCAGGCCGGGCCGGAGCCGGCTTCAGGCGGGCCGGTTTCGGGGCAGCCGCCGGTTCGGCATCCAGGGAGGGGCCGGTTCCCGGGTCGAGCGGGGCGGCCATGCTGTCCAGGTCGCTGAAATCGAAATCGACCGGGGTGGGGGAGGAAGGCATGCCCTCCGGCCCGCCCGGGGCGGGAGCGCCCGGCCTGGGTGACTTCTTCTCTGAGCGATCTTTTTTCTGGATGGTCACCTGGAGGCTCTGGGAGCCGCTCAGCACCCAGTCGGTCGGGATGTTCCATTTTATCTCGTCGCGCTCCAGCCGAAGGCCGGTCGATTTGCCGGAGCGCATCGCCTGCACCACGGAGGCGGGCAGGTCGGCCATCTTCTCCCCCTCGATGTTGACGGAGTAGGTGGGAAGCACGAGCCGGAGGGCGATCTCGTTGTTCTTTTCTTTCTCCAGGAAGCGGCGGATCATCTGGGAGACATTGGTGGAGGTTGGCCCGCCCGCTATTGCGGCATCACCTATCCCCGGCGGGCCCCCGCCCGAGTTGGTGATGATGAGCAGCCCCCCGGCGCTCCGACTGGAGAAACCGCCGCCGCGCACGGTCAGGGTGGCTCGCCCGTTGGGGATGCGCTCGGGCAGGGTGAGGTCGATAGTTTTGGTCAGGGGCGGCTGGCCGTAGGGCTTCAGCACCACCCCGACCTGCATCCTGTCGCCCGGCTCCACCTTGTCCTTGTCCAGAAAGATTTTCTCGATGGTGGCGCTCTGGTGGCGGTTGGCGAGCTGCACGGACATATTGACCGATTTCACCTTGACCGGGCGGAAGGGATTGGAACTCAGGATGGTGAGGCACTGGCCGAGGTCGTCGACCGCCATCATATCGATCATATCCGGGCTGAAATAGACGTTTTCCCGGACGATAGGCTCCATCCCCTCGGCATTGATCTCCATACGGACGCGGGCGGTGGCGTCCCCGACGAAGTTGTGGGTGCGGTAGACGGCCTCCCCCGCGGCAGAGATCACCAGGGAGGAGGTGAGAAGCGGGTGATCCACCACCCGGGCACGGTAGACGCGGTTCCTTCCGGTCGTCGCATCGGAGACGGTGCAGGTGACCGGGATCAGGTTCGGGAGGCGGCCCAGTTCGGCAGCGATGGCCCAGGAGCTGTCCTGGAAGACTGTGCCCGTCAGCTTGCCGATGGAGGACTGCTTGTAGGATCGCTGGATGCTGGGAAAGATATCGTGTACCACCGCCGAGCCGAGCAGGAAACTGACGGAACCCATCTCGACCATCGGGTGGCCGAAGGCGAGTATCCGGCTGCCGCTCCGGTAGGTGAGCGTTCCGGTGGACCCGGCCCGGATGTCGCCGGTCATGAGAAGGCAGGAGATAGCGGCCCCCGGCTGCATCAGGGCGGCGGATTCCTTGGCGGTGGCGAGGCCCGGCGCTCCGGACCCGGCGAGGCCGTCCGTCACGGCCAGGCCGAGCGGCTCCCACTGCTTTTCGAGCCAGCGGCGCGTCCTCTCATTGAGGCCGCCCACCATGACGGGCGTCGCCAGGCGGCGCATGGTCAGCGTTCCCGGAGGGGAGGGCTGCCGCCTTGTTCGGAAGCCCTCCTCGATGTTGAGGGTGGTCGGGCGGCCATCGATGCTGATCCGGTAGCTCTGGGGCGGCACCTCGGCCAGTTTTGCCGGCTGGACGGTGTTGAGCCGGGCGTCGAAGGCGCGGAGCATATCGTGGATGGGGGTGACGATGGCGAAGGACTCCTTGGCCCAGTAATCCCCCATTGAAACCGCGCCGATCAAGCGGCCTTTGATGTAGCAGGGGCTTCCGCTCATCCCGGCGATGATGTTGGCTCCCCGGCGCGTGATGGGGCCGCCGTGCATCTTGATGAAGATCATGTCGCCGCCCATATAATAATTCTTCAGGATGCCGACGACCGTGAAATCGAACGGCTCGATTTTCGTGCCCCGGAAGACGGTTTTGCCTGCGCCCTTCATGCCGGCGCGAATTTCTCCTACGGGCATCAGCTTTTGGGCTTCCTGGGGCGTCAATTTCCAGGGCGCGGCCCCTACCGGGGCGCATAAAAAGAGCAATACAGCCAGCCAGCCGGACCGGCGAGCCGAGAATACGTTCATATGGCCTCCGCAACGCTTACCGCACATTCCCGAAGGAACGAATCTGAAAAAAAAGTGGGACAACCCACCCTCCGGCGGGTCCCACCAAGCACAGTATACCCGATTGTCGCAAGCGAAGTCAAGGCGTCCGGGCAGGAGAAACCCTTCGGAAGCCGAACTGAATGAAAGGCGGGACAAGGGAGGAATGCGGGCGTGACAGTCTTCGTTTTCCATTATACGAAGCGGGAGAACTGGGAATCCATCCGGAAGAAGGGGCTGCTGCCTCAGGCGCAGTTCGATTTTCTGGGGAGCCGGCTGAGGCGCGATATCGCCTACGGGTGGCTGCATCCTGCTGACGACCGGATGGGCTGTCAGGGCCACCCGGGCTATCTCTGCCTGCGGCTGGAGGCGGATGAAAAGCTTTGCCTCGCGGCCCCGATGGAGATGGCGAGCGCCGCCTACGCCTGCTTCCAGGCCCGCGCCGAAGACCGGGCGGAGTGGCTCATGCGCCGCTACGACGAAGCCGCCGTCCCTGTGAGGGAGTACGACCCCGGCAACTTCCTCTTCCCGGAGGTACTGGTCCGCTCCGCGGTCGGGCCGGAGTTCATCGAGCTTGCCGGGGACCGCGACCTGCGCCGACGCCGCCTGGACGGGATGCGCTTCTACCACGAGCGGCTCCTGGTCCGCCTGAACGCCTTCCTCCCCGCCCCGGCGGCCTCGCTTTCCGAATGCCTGGGCTGTCTGCAATCGCTGGGCTGCCTGGAGCGGTTCAGCGATTACGATGATATCGCCGGCCCGGTGGCGACCTGCCGCTGCGCCGGGCTGCCGCTTCCCTTCAGCATCCACGAAAGCTACCTGAAATCGCGCTGAAAGCTAATCGACGGGCACCTTCCGCCCGGCCCGGGCCAGTTTTTCGGCGGTCAGGACGGCGATCATCCAGAAGGCGGCCGAATCAGCGATGCCGGAGCCGGGACAGGCGGGGGAGTCGATCCCTTTCACATCTATCATCCCGTCGGTATAGGGGATATAGGTTTCTACCACGATATCGGCCCAGTCGGAGGCCAGCTTGCCCTGGTGGACGATGGGGAATCGGGAGGCCGGGGAGGGCTGGCAGATGACCACCACCGTGGCCCCCTGCTTTTGCGCGGCCTCCGCCAGCTCCACAGACCCGTCCCCGATCTCGGTCCCGTGTACCAGCACATCGCCCGCCCGGATCTTCGCCGCGCTGTCCGCATCCCCGCCCAGGGGCGCGAAAATATCGGGCCGCCCTTCGATTCCCGGCGCGGTCTCTCCGGGAACCATGTGCCCTTCATCGAAAAAGTAGCAGTTGCGCCCGGCCAGCACCGCCTTGGCCGCCGCCTCCGCCGCCCGCTCGATATCTTTCATCTCCTTCCGCCCGATGGCCGAGAAGATGCTCCGCGCCTTTCTCAGATATTGCAGTCCCAGGGACATTTTTTCGCTCCTTTGTGGGGAAGAATCCCTAAAAGCACCTCCCAGCCTCCCCTTGTCAAGGGGGGCTGAGGCTGTACGGTCCTTTGGTACTCTCTCAAAGTACCCCAAGGCCACTCCCCCGCCGAAGCCTGGCGGGGGCTGGGGGGACGGTTGGCTTTACATTCTCGTCCTCGCCGTTTCGGACAGGGCGGCCTCGTTGAATTCTTTGGCTCCGGTGAGTTTGATGGATTTCCAGATATGCGGCTTGTGGCCGCGCTGGAGAAGGACATCGATGAGGCTGGCGGTCAGGGTCCAGAGGAGAACGGCGTTCAGGACGCCGGAGACGGGGCCTGCTTTGGCGGGAAGGCCCTCGATCTCGACCGAGCCGCCCGAAGGGGGGGCGTGGTTGATGAGGGCGATATCCGCCGATGCGCTCAGGCGGCCTTTCGGGGAAAGGGTGATGAGGGCCATGTCGCTTTCTTTGGCCCGGCGGGCCGTATCGGCGAGGGCCGGATTGTCGGCCCGGCGCGAGCCCAGGAGAAGGATATCGCCGGCCTGGATGCCTTCCAGCCCGCCGGGCAGCCCGCGGATGAGCATCAGCCCCCCGGCCCGGCCCAGGCCCTCGCTGGCGAGGGCACCGGTGTCGTCGGTGATATAGAGGTGGCGGCCTGCGACCAGGCGGTCGGCAATCAGGCGGGCGGCCCGGTCGATTTTGGATATCTCCGTACGCTCGATGGAGGCCATCGCCCGGTCGAGGGCCTCCAAGTAGCGCCGGGCGGCACCGGGGGGCAGGGCGAAAAGCTCCGCCGGGGAGAGTTCGATCCCCGCGGCCAGCAGGGCGGCCAGGGAAGCATTCCGCAAAAAGCGGCGTCTGGTGATCGGCTCAGGCAAGGTTCTCCTCCTTGTGACATGCGGGTGGGGCGGTATTTTTCACTATCGGAACGCGGCCTGAAGAAAATATAGAAGAGCGTGATTCCGGTAAGCCAGCAGGCGGCGGCCAGGGCGAAGAGGGCCGGATAGCCCCGGAGGGAGACGATCCCTTCGAACAGGGCCGCGCCGAGCGCCCAGGCCATATTCCACGCCAGGCCGCCTTCTCCTGCAAGGCTGGAGGCTCTGGCGCGAAACCGGGGCGGCCTCCATCTGGAAGGCGGGAAAGACTGGGAAGGCCATCTGAATCCTACAACGATAGTTTGGTTGAACGAGTGCTGAGAATGAGGTATCCTCACAAGAGATGAAGATCATCATCACTTCTCTTGGAGGAGGCCTCAATGTATGCTACGCCAGGGATCGCCCTAGACCCTCCTGCAAGGCGGTCAGTGCCCCCCTGCTGACCTTGCCGCCGGAACAAATCGAGGGGTTGCTGGAACAATTGGAAACTTTCTGGCAACTATTCATCGTAATCTCTAAGCAGCCCGTTGGAGTAAGGGTTCAGTTTTCCTTCCGACCAGGCGGTAGGGGCGAACGATTTGTTCGCCCTGAAAACGGCCCTACCGGCAGGGCGGGCGATCACAAGGATCGCCCCTACAGG
>JADLDR010000021.1 GCA_020846535.1 Armatimonadota bacterium
ATCCGATTGGGCCATCAGCTTCTACCAGGCCCGGAAGGTGGAACTGGGCAGCGTGGGAAATCTCGCGGTTCAGATCGATGGGGAAGAGGTCGACCTGACCACCCCCATCATCGCCGAGGCCGTTCCGGGCACCTTGCGGGTGCGCGTGCCGGTCAGGGAGAAGGTTTAGACCGGGAGCGGCTGACGCCCTCTTCCACCAGTTCCCTGGCCCACTCCGGCCCGAACCGCTCCAGGGGACGGAATATCTTGCCCTTGACGGCATTGTAGGAAATGAAGAAATGCTCGATTTCCTTCAGAAGATGGCCGTTGAGGTTGTCCAATGAGCGGACATCGCCCTGATTGTGGGAATCGGCGGCCACGGCAATGAGCCTGTCGTTGCGGGCGGCCCCTTCTTCCTCCGACTGTTCAGCTTCGATAACGCCGACCAGCCGGGCGGGAACCAGGCAGCCCACAAAGGCAGGCTCATCCACAAGAAGCAAAATATCGAGAGGATCGCCACCCCCGCCCTGCGTAGAGGGCGCGAACCCGGAATCGAAGGGGAATACCGCTCCGGCGGGCAGCACTCCGCCCAGCCTGAAGAGCGATTTTTCGGCATCGTATTCGTATTTGTTCCGGCTTCCCGTGGACGTATCGACAACCGCATTGACTTGCCCTGTTTCGGGATCGAGCGCCTCCAGGCGGGCGATGGCGCTGTCATTCTTCCTTCGGCTCCTCGCGCGCGGCGATGGCCTCCAGGGCGGCCTCAAGAAGCTGGGGGTCGTCCTGCCAGCAGGGGCGCTTGATCGCCTGACATTTATCGGCATCCTCGCTGCCCTTCAGAGGCTTCCCCAGATTGCACTCGAACCGCTGAAACCTCAATTCCGGAAAAGGAGATCTCCGTGCAGGCCCCTGCTTGTAGCGTGCCCGGAGCTGCATACAGCCGTTTCCATAAGGGTGAACCTGTCCCGGTCCTGCCATATCGCATCACCTCGATTCAATTCCAGTATAACAAATCCAGCCGCTTCTGTCAACCCGGATATCGAACCGCGTCGATGCAGCCTGCGAGGAGCGCAAGCGACAAAGCAATATCCGGATTCCCCAAAAGGCACACCCTATGCAGAGCGTTGGCGTAACGATATTGATGGCTCGCGATCCCCTCTCCCGACCTCGTAGGGGCGAACACAAGGTTCGCCCCTGTCAGATGGGTACTCGCGACAAGCAGGGCGAACACAAGGTTCGCCCCTACGCCTGCCGTCCGCAAAGGCATGGATCAGCCATTCGGTGACAAATCACTGTAGACACGGGGCATCCGCCTGCCCAGACGGGAGAGGATTTCGTGATGGATCGTTCCGGCCATCTCCGCCAGATCGTTGACCGTAATTTCCGCCTCCCCCTGCCTGCCCAGCAGAGCCGCCTCATCGCCCGGAGCCGTGTCGGGAATGTCGGTGACATCCACCATGCATTGGTCCATGCAGACCCGCCCCAACACCGGGGCGCGCCTGCCGCACACCAGAACTATGCCCCTGCTACTCAAGGACCGGGGGAAGCCGTCGGCATAGCCGACCGGCAGGACAGCCACCCGGGAGGGCCTTTCCAGCCGGTACGTACAGCCGTAGCTGATCGTCCGGCCTGCGGGCATTTCCCGCACCAGGGACAGCCGCGTTTTCCAGGCAAGGACAGGGCGCGTTCCGGAAGGCATCGCCGCACCCTTATAAGGAGGAACGCCGCAGACCAGCAGTCCCGGCCTGACCGCCGTAAAATGCGCGTCCGGCAGGGCCAGCACCGCCGCGCTGTTGGCCGCGTGGATCAGCGGAGGGAGGCAATTCACCCGCTTCAGGCTTTCCACCACCTTCCGAAAAGCCGCGAGCTGGATGCGGGCGTAGTCCAGGTCGCAGTCCGAGGTGGCGAAATGGGTCGCCAACCCTTCCAGGCGAAGGCCAGGCATGTGCTTAAGCGTCTGAACGAACTTCGCCGCCTCATCCGGCATGATGCCAATGCGCCCCATGCCGGTATCGACTTTCAGGTGGACGCAGGCGTTCCGGGACTGGCGAACGGCCTCCCCGGAAAGGGCCTCCGCCATCGCCCGGCTGCTGATCATGGCATCCAGGCGGTGGCGAACAAGATAGGGGGCGGCTTCGGGGATCAGGCCGCCGAGGATAAGGATACGGATATCGGGGAAGGCTTCCCTGAGTTTCAGGGCTTCATCGAGCGCGGCAACAGCGAAACGGGAAACGTCCGCCTCCCGGAGCGCCTCGCAGCACTGGACCGCGCCGTGGCCGTAGGCGTCAGCTTTCACGATGGCGATAATGTCGGTATGAGGGGGGATCAGGGACCGGATGGCTTGGACATTGCAGCGAAGGGCGGCCCGGTCGATTTCCAGCCAGGCTCGCAGTGTTTCTCTAATCATAAGACTCCAGTGTCCGCCAGATATCAGGAACCCGGGAGGGCCGCTCCCCGGCGTGCAGCGCCCCGACATTGAACGAATTGCGCCCCAGAGAGGGATACCCATCGCCTGTCTCCAGCGATTTGGAAAGCTCGTCCAGCAGTTCCATCATTACATAGATGGCATTGACCCCTTCCCAGGGAACCGAGCCGTGGGCGGTCGGCCCGAAAGCCCTCAGAATAGGCGCTCCAGCAGAGCCGCAGGCTGCCCTCCCCCCAGGAGGCGACCACGCAGTTGGAGTCCTCCGAAACGGGGTGAAAATCGAAAGAAAGGCCCATATCCGGCAGGATGCCGACCAGCCGGGTCAAAGCATCGCCGGAGCCGGTTTGAAGGAATTCGGTCAGAAGGCGGAGGGCGCTGTCGCGGTCCACAGGCGGCATGGCAGGCTTACCCCGATTCCACAAGCGCGGGCGGTGTTTCGATGGAGGGCCTGTCCCAGCCCAGTTCTTTCAGGTAAGACAGATAATCGCCGGGGGTCATCTCTTCAGGGCGCTTCCCGGCAAGGGCGACAATCACAGCTTCGATGAGGTTGGTTCCTGGGGAGCGGCCCGAAAAGTTGGGGGTGACCGTGATCAGCCGATCCAGACCCAGCCGGAAGACCCGCTCCCTGTCTGAGCGGGTGACTGTGTTGGTCAGGATCGTTTTGCCCTTCAGAGAGCCGGGCGCATCGGGCAGGCGCTTCCAGATGAACTTGGCGTCCCCGGCGATCCAGTCGGCCCATGCATACTGCCCGACGTATTTGGGCCTGGGCTTCGACTCTCCGGTGGGGTAGAGCCATTCGAAGGGCAGATGCCGGGTGACGACCGGCAGGAGAAGTTTTGCCAGGGCCTCCAACTGGCGAACGGATTCGATGAAAAAGGGGATATCGAGGGCGAACGCCAGGTCGCCGTAAAGGGCGGATCGTGCGGCCCGCCCCAGGGCCTCCGCCATCCACCACCGGTCGACAGCGCAGACCATGAGAACCTTCGCGTCGGCGGGAAGGATACCCTGTTCCGCCAGGGAAGCCACCACATGAGGCTCCAGAGACTCCTTCAGGCCGATTCCGTCCACGATGGGCTTGCCTTTGGCGTAGGCGGCCATCTCCTCGGCCTTTTTGAGCGGGTACTTTCGGCCCCCGGCCACCAGATAGCGATTGACGCCCCCCATGCCGATGGCGCTGACCTCCGGGTCTTCGGCGAGGCGGGCGATCATGGCGGTGTAGGCGGCATAATCCTGCCCCACTCCCCGGCGGGCGATATGGATCGGCTCCCCAAGAAGGATGGTTTCCGTTTTCCAGTCGCGGGAAGGCGACCCCAGCGACACACTCACGACCTTTTTCATCGCCCGGCTCCTGCCAATGTCGATCCGCCCATCGACCAATCAGTTCGCCGCCCGCTTCCCAATTTCCTCCGCTGGCCGGAGGCTCAAGGGGCATCCGGTTCGGGCGATTCACCGCCGTAAAGGCGGATATAGAGCCGCATTCCCTCGCGGGCCGCCTCCGGCAATGTCTGCCCTCGTGCCTTCGCCTCCGCCTTGAAGCGGCTGTAAAGCTCCCGGTCGGAGGCCCAGAGCTTGGGATGGGGCAGCTTCGGCTGCGGGCCGCTGCCGGCGCTCATCGGCTTTCTCCTTTGTTTCGGCCTCGATATACAGCTTCAACGCTTCATGGGCGGCCTTCTGCGCGATATGCCCGGCCCGCGCTGTCGCCGCCCGAAAACGGTCGAACAGATCTTCATCGTCGATCCAGATGGTCGTCCAGAAAGATCTGGGTTTCGGTTGGCCTTCGGCCATGGCAGTTCTCCGCGGAATCTAAAATGACAGGAGCTAATTTCAAAAGTGATGTGTCGGAAGGGATCAGTCGCTGAAGGACAGCCTTCACGCCCCTTGGGAGGAGGGCATCGGGCGAAACAGGGGGCAGACGACGGTCGCAGGCGTGCGTTGGCGGTCGCTCACTTCGGGAGAGTGTCATCGAGTGTCTCCTCACCAGGCCGGGAGCTTGAATAATTGATCGGCAAAGAGGGCAATCACCCTCAACATAATATGAGCATGGGCCTTCAGGTGGCCCCGCACCCGCAGGTAGAGACCGCCGAACTCGTCTTTGAGGCGGGCATTGGCCCATTCGGTGGTAGTGCGTTCCTGGTACCGCAGGGCCGTGGTCGGGTCGCAGGGGATCCCCTCGCCCCTGCGGGG
>JADLDR010000022.1 GCA_020846535.1 Armatimonadota bacterium
CGGCGTGAAGTATCTGTTCCAGGTGCAAGCGCTCGGAATCCGCCAAGCGAACGGGATATTTGAGGTTCAGAGCCTCAGTATACCCGCTCTCTGTCGCAAATGTCAATCTTTAATTGAACTATGTACTGAGTCAAGGCCATGAGATACTTGAGTTTACCTCAAAAGGCCTGCTCCATGCAACCTCATCCTGGAAGCATATAGCCCCTCTCCCCGAAGCGGGGAGAGGGGGATAGAATGTGCGGTCATTGAACACCCCATCTACTCCCCCTTCCCGTTTCGGGAAGGGGGCCGGGGGGTTAGGTAACGGTCTCTCAAAGGCCTGAACCCCAGCCCTGCGGGACAGGAGACCTGATCTTGGTGCGTATGGGACATCGTTTAGCCCTGTCCCTGCCGGTCGCCCGGCAGATATGGTCGAGCGAAAGTCCTGATATAATTCGATAAAAAAGGGCGGCTCCCTGCCGGGCAAAAAATGGCATGGATGCAGGCAGTGTCATGAAGTGCGACCGGCTGGTTATCGGGTTTTCAGGGCAGCAGGGGAGCCTGAAATAAAGGAATAACCCGGACGCCCCCGAATGGCACAGGAAATACCGCGGCATTGCGGCGCTGCGGGTTTTCCTCCTCGGCAGGGGCCGATAGCGAATGATACGGCTCCGGTATGGGAATACAGCCGCGTCCGTGAGGGAGCCGCCGGCCCTGCCGGGCCGGTCAGGATTATCGAAAGGAGTCCGTCCCGATGCGAATCAAAGTCCCTGATATCGCCGCTCCCGATTTCTGGCTTTCCAATTTCGGCAAAGTGCAGGACTACCTGCTCCACCGCCTGACGGTAGGCCGGCTGCATCCGGTCGGCTGCTCCGCGCTCGGATATCCGCTTCACGTGGTCGAATACCCGCGTGAGGGATGCGAGAAGCTGATGATTCTGGCGGGTACGCACGGGCACGAGCCGGGCACGGTCGCGGCGGCGATGAACCTGATCCACCTGGCGGAATCGGGAGAGGACCTTGCCGGCCAGCCGCACGACGATTTGAGGAGTCTGCTTGAGAGAGTGTATATCTTTGTTATGCCCTGCCTCAACCCGGACGGGCGAATCGTCTGCCCCGACACCTTCTACGCCCAGGGGGCGGATACCGTCACCGTCTATGCCAGCGGCCTGCAGAAGGATGGCAGCCTGATCCCCTACGATTCCGACAGCCCCGAACCGCTTTACTACTTCGACCCCCAGGAGGCCGTCTTCATGGGAGGACAGTTCAACGGCGCGGGCTACGCCATGAACCGCCGCCGCTCCTGCGACGCAAGCGATGCGGTGGAGGCGCAGGCGGTCTTCGAGTTCGTCCGGGACCGCGGGCTGGCAGGCATCCTCGATCTGCACGCCTGCGCCAATAACTTCGCGATCCAGGCCGGTTCCCACGAGCCTGCCTACTGGCCTGTGCTGCGGGAGTGGCAAAAGCGTGCCGAGGAGTTGTTTGCGGCAAAGGGGCGCAGCCTCAAGCCCCTTTACGGCGACCCGCCCCAACCGACGAGGTTCCATTTCAATTCGGCCCTCTTTCATAAACACGCCCGGCTGCTCTTTATGGCCTATGAAGGGCGGCAGGGCTACCTGGGGCGAAAAGAGTGGTGGCCTGTTCCGACGGAATGGGAGATCATCGACGACTACCTCTCCGCTGTTCGGGTTTTTCTGGAGCTCGGAGCGGAAGGTCGCTATAGCCGGGTCAACCGGGAGGTGTTCGGGCAATGAACGAAACCATTCGACAGGCGCGGAAGGCCGGGCTGGCCGTCCTGAAGCCTTCACAGCGCGATCTGGGGCGGGGCCTGGAACTGCATTCCAATGCGCTGGTGATCGAGTCTTACGGCTTTTCGCCCCGGTCGGCGGTGGACGGAGGGGCTGTCCGGTCGGCGGCGGAGGCCGGGGCATCGGAAATCGAGATCGAGGACATGCTGGAAGACATGGCGATGACCCGCTGCACCACCGACCCTTCCGAGCGGGAAGAATACCTGTCCGCCTGGGAAGCCTCCGAGGTGACCTGCATTTTCCAGAACGCCGGTGAGGAGGGAAACGCCCTCTCCCGCCTGATCAAGCGCCTGGCCCGCTTCACTTATGTGACGGATATGATGCGCGGCCAGGTCTCCAAAGCCGCCACCCCGGACGATATCCTTGCCGCCCGGAGGGAGAACCGGCGTTGCCTCTATCTCACCGGCAACGGCGTTCCGCTTCCCCAGGACCGGGTTTCGGTGGAGGAGGAACTTCGCTATATCCGCGTTTTCTTCCAGCTCGGATGCCGGATGATACACCTCACCTATAACCGCCGGAATATGATCGGGGACGGCTGCGCGGAACCTGCCGATGCGGGCCTGAGCGACTTTGGCCGGGCGGTGGTGGCGGAGATGAACCGGGTGGGGATGCTGGTGGATGTGGCCCCATAGCGATCCAGATAAGGTGAAACCTCCTCCGCTCCTGGGGGGTGGGTGACCTCTCTCCCCTAGCCCCTCTCCCCGAAGCGGGGAGAGGGGGATAGAGGGTGCGGTCATTGAACACCCCATCTACTCCCCCTTCCCGTTTCGGGAAGGGGGTCGGGGGGTTAGGTAACGGTCTCCCCAAGTCCCGCCCCCCGCCCCGGCGGGACAGTCACCCTGATCTGGATCGCTATGGGATGCTGGTGGGTGTGGCCCACACAGGCTGGCAGAGCTGCCTCGATGCGGCGGCGGCCTCCGACCGCCCCATCGTCATCAGCCACAGCGCCTGCCACGCTCTGAACGCCCACTATCGCTGCAAGTCCGATGCGGTCATCCGGGCCGTCGCCGGCACGGGCGGCTATATGGGCGTTTGCTGCATCCCCGCCTTTTTGGGCGGCAGCGGGGATATCGCCGCCGTTCTGGACCATATCGATTATATCGTCCGGCATTTCGGCCCGGACTGCGCGGCCATCGGAACCGATATCGTCTACAGCTCCTCCGCTTCCGACCGGGAATACGAGAAAATCCCCTCTCGTCGCAGAAGCCGTTCCGGCTGGGAGTACTTCTGGCCTGATCCTTCGCCGTCTGTCTCGCACCCGCTCTCCCAGGATCACCCGAGCCTTGCCTGGACCAACTGGCCCCTCTTCACCGTGGGCCTCGTCCAGCGCGGCCACTCCGATGAGACCATTCAAAAAATCCTGGGCGGCAACGTCCTGCGCGTCGCCCGCGCCGTCTGTCCCGGAGGGTGATCTTTCGGCAGCATTCACGCCAGCCCCGCGCACAGCCTGTAATAAAACCCCTCCCGGGCCATCAGTTCGGCGTGGCTTCCCCGCTCGATGATCTCGCCGTGGACGATAACCAGAATCTGGTCGGCGTCGCGGATGGTACTCAGCCGGTGGGCAATGACCAGGCTGGTGCGGCCTTCCATCAGGCGCAGCATCGCTTCCTGGATGTGTTTTTCGGTGCGGGTATCGACGCTGCTGGTGGCTTCGTCCAGAATCAGGATGCGCGGGTTCGCCAGGACGGCCCGGGCGATGGCTAGGAGCTGCCGCTGCCCCTGGCTCAGGTTGCTGCCCCGTTCTGACAGGAGTGTGTCGTAGCCTTCCGGCAGGCGGTGGATGAACTGGTCGGCGTTCGCCAATTTTGCGGCGGCTATCACCTCCTCGTCGCTGGCGTCGAGCCGGCCGTAGCGGATATTCTCCCGCACCGGCCCTGCGAACAGGAACGTGTCCTGAAGAACGATCCCGAGCTGGCGGCGCAGGTCGTCTTTCGGGATGTCCCGGATATCCCGCCCGTCGATAAAGATGTGGCCGCTGTCGATGTCGTAAAAGCGGGTCAGAAGGTTCACTACCGTAGTTTTCCCTGCCCCGGTCGGCCCGATCAGGGCGACGGTCTGCCCGGGCCGGACGTGCAGGCTGAAGCCCTTCAGCACCGGCGCATCCTTTTCGTAGGAAAAGCGGACATCCTCGAAGCGCATATCGCCCTGGATCTCGATGGAAGCCTCTCCGGGCGTCGCGTCCGCATCGGGCGCTTCATCGATAACCTCGAAGACCCGCTCCGCGCCCGCCATCGCTGATTGAAGCGAGCTGTACAGGTTGGCGATATCGCTCAGGGGTCGCCCGAACTGCCTGGTATAGCTGATAAAGCTGGCGATAGTGCCCACCGTAGCCATCCCCCGGACAGCCATCCCTCCTCCGACGCCCGCTACCAGGGCCAGGCTCAGGTTATTGAAGCAGTTCATCATCGGCCCGATGTATCCGGCGAAGACCTGCGCCTTTGTGGCCGCTACCCTTAAGGAATCATTGGCCGCCTCGAATTCCTCGATCACCAGCGGCTCGCGATGGTAGGTTTTTACCACTTTCTGGCCTGTCACGGTTTCCTCGATGAAGCCGTTCAGCCCTCCCAGGGCGGCCTGCTGCATGCGGAAGCCTTCCCGTATTCGCCGGGCCAGCAAGCGGTTCGCCGGGAGGGTGATCGCAACCACGCTCAGCAGGCTGAAGGCCGCCAGATGGGCATTGATCGAGAACATCACCGCCGCGATTCCCGCCATACTCAGCACCCCCGAAACGATCTGGGTGATGCTGTCCGAAAAGACCTGGTTGAGATTTTCGACATCATTGGTCAGGCGGCTCATCAGGTCGCCGTGGAGATGCCGGTCGTAGAATGCCAGGGGAAGCCGCTGAAGCCGGGTGAAGAGGTCGTCCCGGATATCGCGCACCATGCGCTGCGAAGCGCCTGCCATCACATAGCTCTGGAGCCAGGTCAGCAGAGAGGTCAGGATATAGACGGCCAGCATCAGCAGGCTGATCCGGGCCAGGCCGGGGAGATCGCCGGGCAGGATGTACCGGTCTATGGCCTGGCCCAAAAGATACGGGCCAAGCAAATTCAGGCCCACACCGGCGGCGACCATCAGGCCGGTGGCGATCAGCGCCATTTTCTGCCGCCGCAGATAGCCCCAGAGCCGCAGGACCGCCCCGCGCTGGTCTTTGGCCTGTTCGAGGGAGGGCGTCGGCCCCGGGCCTGGCCCCGGCCCCGGCCCGCCGAGATGCGGGGGAGCGGATCTAGTCGCCGACATCGCTGATCACCCTGTTCTCTTTCTGAGATTCGTAGATTTCCCGGTAGATGGGACTGGTCTCCAGGAGATCGGAGTGCGTTCCCGCGGCGGCGATCATGCCGTCCTCCAGCACCAGGATTTTGTCCGCTCCGAGCGCTGCGCCGATCCTCTGCGTGATCAGGAAGCGGGTCTGTCGGGAGCGCGTTTCCGCCAGAGCCGCCTGGATCCGGGCTTCGGTGGCGACATCGACCGAACTGGCGCTGTCGTCCAGAATCAGGACGGCGGGGCGGGCGAGGAGGGCGCGGGCGATGGCGATCCGCTGCTTCTGACCGCCTGACAGGTTCACCCCGCGCTGCCCTACCGCCGAATCGTAGCCGTCCGGGAACCGGCTGATAAAATCGTGCGCCTGGGCGGTCTTCGCAGCGGCCACCACCTCCTCGTTGCTGGCGTCGGGTCTACCGTAGCGGATATTCTCCCGGATGGCACCGCTGAAAAGGATCGATTCCTGAAGGGCGATGCCGACGGCCCGCCTCAGGGCCGCCTCATCGATGGAACGGACATCGATGCCGTCTATCGTCACCCTGCCTGCGGTCACATCGTAGAAGCGGGGGATCAGGTGGGCCAGGCTCGATTTCCCGGATCCGGTCGCGCCCAGGACGGCAACCGTCTGGCCCGGCTCCGCCGTGAAGGTAATCTCTTTCAGCACCGGGTCATGCTCGCCTCCGCTGAAGCTGAAGCGGACATTCTCGAAGGCGACCCGCCCCTCGGGGCGGAAGTCGGTTAGGCCGTTTTCGGGATTTTTAACCTCCGGCTCGCTTTCCAGCACCTCTCCGATGCGGCTGGCCGAGGCTTCGCCGCGGGAGAGTCGGAGGATCAACATGCTGACCATCATCAGGGAGATGAGGGTCTGGATCAAATAGTTGATAAAGGCGATCACCTGCCCGACCTGGAGCGTCCCCGTATGAACCTTCGCCCCGCCCAACTGGATCGCCGCCACCACTCCCAGGTTCAGGGCCAGCATCACGAAAGGCATCGTTACGGCGCTGAACCTGACGGTCGTGATATTCTGCTCCATCAACCGGTCGTTGGCGCGGCTGAACCGCTCCGTTTCGAAGCGGGATCGGGCGAACGCCTTCACCACGCGCACACCGGCGAGGTTCTCCTGCATCACCGTATTGAGCGCATCCAGGCGGCGCTGCGCCTCATGGAACATCGGATAGGTCTTGCGGATGACCCAGAGCAAGACCGCCAGCACGACGGGGATCAAAAACAGATACAGGAAAGCGAGCTGCGGGCAGGTGATGACCGCCATGACCAGGCTGCCGACCAGCAGGAGAGGCGCCCGCACCATCACCCTGAGCAGGATCATAACCACCTCCTGCACCTGGGTGACATCGTTGGTGAGACGAGTGATGAGAGCGCCTGTCTCCAGCCTGTCCAGGTTGCCGAAGGAAAGCGCCTGCACCTTCCGGAAAAGGTCTCGCCTCAGGTCGGCCCCGAACCCCTGGGCCGTCAGCACGGTATAAAAAGTACACCCCATCCCGCCCAGCAGCCCCACCAGGGCCGCGCCGACCATCCATATAATCGAGCGGACAACGGCTCCCATATCGGTGCGGGCGATGCCCACATCGATGATGTTCTGGACGAGATGCGGCTGCATCAGATCCATGGCGACTTCCAGTACCATGAAGAGCGGGGCCAGGACGGCCCAGAAGCGGTAGGGGCGCACGAAGCGGACCAGCTTGCGTAAAGATTGCATGGAAGCCTTTCGGAAGAGGAGATTTATTCGAGGATGCGCCTGCCTCGCTTATCTGACTTATTCCATTCCAGCCGCCTTTTCCCCTTCCTCCTGCGCCGCTGCCAGGAGCGCGGAAGGGAACGGCCGGGGAACGGCGAATATGGACACCGCCATCATTATCAGGACGTTTGCTGTCGATGCAGTCTGCAAGGAGCTTTAGCTTGGCGGCAATCTCCAGCCTCACACAACCAAGCAGTCGCCGTCGATGCAGTCTGCGAGGAGCGCAGCGACGAAGCAATCTCCAGCCTAACAAATGGACGAGAAGGCTCTGTGCGTGGGCGCTATGCCCCTCGCAGACTGCATCGACGACGGCGCTATCTTCCCGAGAAGCGAAAGTCCTGATAGCGGAGATGGCTTGTCGCTTGGCCCTCGCAATGATATGAAGGCCGAGTAGCGTCGTTCAAGTGGGAGGCGCTACACCAGATCGCACGCTTCTGCAGGCATCCAGTGGGCGTCCTGGCCGCGCCATTTGACATTGCAGCCGATGGGGTTGGTCAGAGGAACGCTCACCGGCTTGCCGGCAAGGACTTCTTCCAGGGCGCTCTCCAGGTCGCTGACCGTGCTTTTTTCGGCCTCGCGGGGGTTATCTAGGGCGCGTCCGGTGTATACCAGCTTCCGGTCGCGGTCGAAGGCATAGAAATGAGGGGTTCGCAGAGCGCCGTAAGCGCGGGCGACGTCCTGGCTTTCATCGTGAAGGTAGACCCAGGGGAACCGCTTTTCTTCCATGCGGGCGACCATATGCTGGAAGGAATCCTCAGGATGGGTCTGGTCGCTGTTGGAGTTGATGCCGACGAAGCACACGCCCCGGGACGCGAACTTTTCGGCGGTGGCTCGCGTGGTTTCATCGGAGCCGAGGACATAGGGACAGTGGTTGCAGGTGAAAAAAATGACCAGCACGGGCGCGTCTTCGAAATCGGGCAGGCGGTAGGTCTTGCCGTCGGTAGCCGGAAGGGCGAAATCCGGCGCTTTCTCGCCCGGTTGCAGTGTAAATGCCATGGGAATGCTCCTTTCGGGCCGCCGCAAAGAGCGGCTCCTGGCTGGTATCGGCTCCGGCACGGTCCGCCGGTCGGATACTCCCATTATAGCGTACCCGGCATTCCCTGACAAGAGAAAAACACCTTCGAATGCGTTTTACCGCAGCCACTGATAAAGGCAGGCTGCCGCAAGGGTCAGCAGCAGGCCCCAGAGCGACCACTCGCAGAGGCTCACGCTGTCCTGCTGGGACGCCTCCCGCCGGGCTTCCCACGCTGAGGCCACATCGCTTGACTCCGCCGTCGTCTCTGCCGGCAGTTCCTCGATCTTTGTGGACAATACCCTGGTTTCATTCATCGCATCGTTCTCCGTTCGGCACCTGCGCCGTTGATGGGGATGATTTATACTACTATTGTAGTGTTTGTCAATCGAATGTTCAATCGGTAAAATTACCTGTTTTTCTTATCTCCGAAAGCGGTTGTGCAGAGTGGCGATTTGTGGTATCATAGAAGCCGTCACCGGCTGCCAAACTTGGCCGGAGAAGAGGAGAAGGAAAATGTTGCTGAGCGGAAAAGTAGTGTTGGTGACAGGCGGAGGCCGCGGGATCGGGGCCGCGATCTGCCGGGTGCTGGCCCGGGAAGGGGCTGCCGTGGCGGTCAACTGCAACGCCAGCCGCGAGAAAGCGGAGGCGGTGGTCCGGGAGATCGAAGCGGCGGGAGGTCGGGCACAGCCCTTCGCTGCCGATGTGCGGGACCCGGAGGCCGTCCGGATGATGGTGGGCCGGATTGTGGAGGCATTCGGGCGGCTGGACGGGGTGGTCAACAATGCCATCGGCGGGAGGCAATACGGCTCCATTGACGAAGCGGATTTCGGCGACTACGCCAACGCCTTCGATTATGGCTGCAAGGCCGTTCTCAACACGGTCATGGCGGCCCGACCGGCGATGAAGGAGGCAGGCGGGGGCAGGGTAGTCAACATCGTGACCGAGTTGTGGAATCTGGCTCCTGCGGGCTGGTCCGTCTATATGGCGGGGAAGGGCGCGATGGTGGGCCTCTCCCGTTCTCTCGCCTGCGAGTTGGGGCCGGAGGGGATCAATGTCAATATGGTCGCCCCGGGCTGGATGGCAGATGAGAAGGTGGATACCGCATCGGAAAGCTCGCGGGAGTTCGCTCGCACCCTCCCGCTGAGGCGTCAGGGCAGCGCGGAAGAGATCGGCAAGGCGTGCGCCTTCTTCATGAGCGACCTGGCCTCCTTCGTCACCGGAGCCTACCTGCCGGTCTGCGGGGGGCGCATCACCCAGATGGGCGGCTGAACCGGCCCGATGAGGACTTTCGCAGTGCTTGACGAACGGCCTCGGTAGGGGCAGGCTTTCGCCTGGCTGTCGTTACAAGGCGCTTAATCTTTGCGGCAATCTCCAGCCTAACAAATGACGATGGCTCTACTCGTGGGCGTGATCCTGGAGATGGCTTCGTCGCGTTCGCTCCTCGCAGACTGCATCGACTACATGCCTGAAGATGGCTGTACTCCTTGTAGTTATTCTGCATAGCCAGGCGAAAGGTCTGAAAATAAAAGTCCTATTCGAAAGGAGCTTTCATCCATGAAAGTCGGAATTCTCGGACTCGCCCACGGGCATGTGCATTCCTACTGCGTCCAGTGGCGGGAGAGGCCCGATCTGGATATTTCGGTGGTGGCCGGGTGGGACCACAACCTGGCCCGCCTGGAGCAGACCGCCAAGTCGTTCGGGTTTCAGCCGTTCGAGTCCGTTCCCGCACTGCTGGAGGCGGTCGAGGCGGTGGTCGTGGGGGCCGAAACCTCCATGCATGCCGATCTGGTGGAACAGGCGGCCCGGGCCAGAAAGCCGGTTGTCCTTCAAAAACCGATGGCTCTCACCATGGCCGACGCCGACCGGATCGTCCGGGCGGTGGAATCCGGTGGGATTCCCTTCACAATGGCCTGGCAGATGCGTACCGACCCGCAGAACATCGAGATGAAAAGGCTCCTCGACAGCGGGATGTTCGGCAAGGTCTTTATGGTGCGCCGCCGCCATGCTCTGGGGGTACACCTGTGGTCGGATTTCGCCGGCATGTGGCACAACAACCCCGCCTGCAACCGCGATATTTTCGCCGACGACGCCTCGCACCCGATTGATTTTCTCCAATGGCTGCTGGGCGTGCCCGAAACGGTGATGGCCGAGATCGAAACCCTCTACAGCCCGGCCATTCCCAGCGACAACGGTGCCGCCCTCTTCCGCTACCCGGGCGGCCCGCTTGCCGAGGTCGTCTGCTCCTTTACCTGCACAGCCCATGAAAACACCACCGAGATCGTATGCGAAAGGGGAACCATCATCCAGAACTACGGCGACGGCCCCAGCGCCGGCGTCCCGCGCCCGGAAGGAGCTTGCGGCCTGAAATGGTATACGGTAGAAAAAGGCGACTGGACTTGCAGCGAGATCCCTTCCCCGCCGACACACAGCCCCCGCATCGCCGGGCTGGCCGAACCGCTCTCCGACTTCCTGCACGGCAAGCGCCCTTCCATCGCCACGGTTCAGGAAGGCCGGATGTCTCTCCGCATGGTGCTGGCCTGCTATGTCTCCGCAAGGGAAGGTCGCCGTGTCCGGATCGATGAGGAAAGCGTGCGGGGAGTATAGAGGCTGGCATTGCAGGGGCGCGGCCCGAAGCTGGCTCCAGGGCCGCACAGGAACGAGACCGCCATCTCCTCACGATGACACGACCGAATGACCGAAAGGAGCCGAGCAACGATGTCTCAAAAACCCAATCTGTTGATCCTGGGAATCGATTCTCTAAGAGCCGACCATATGAGCTGCTACGGCTACGCCCGTCAGACCACGCCCTTTATGGATCGGTTCGCGCAGGGAGGAACGCTCTTCGAGCGGACATACAGCCCCCATATCCCGACCACGCCGGGCTACGCCTGCATGCTGACCGGCATGGATTGCTTCAGCACGCAGATCGTGGCGCTCCGCCACAAAGGAGGGCTGCGGGAAGAGATCAAAACCCTGCCCGAAATCCTGAAAAGCGAGGGATATAACACCGGCACTGTGGGAATGGGCTACCGGGGTTTCGACAAATCTATCGACTACCACGCCTGGGGCGACAAAGAGGGCGGCAGCATGCCCAAAGCCCAGAACCTGAACACTGCCGCCATCCCCGAATTGGAACGGCTCGCTGCCGAAAAGGATCCCTTCTTCCTTTTCCTGCGCCATATGGATCCGCATACACCTTATCTGCCTCCACCGCCCTTCGAGCGGATGTTCTACCACGGCAACGAGTGCGACCCGGCCAACAGGAGCATGGATCCCGTCTTTGCGTTCAAGCCGTTCTGCGATTACTTCGCCTCCTGGATGCCCCGCGGCATTACCGACACCGCCTATGAAGTGGCCCAGTACGACGGCGCGGTGGCCTATATGGACGCCTGCATCCAGACGATCTTTACCGCTCTAAAAACGCTGGGCATTCTGGACGATACCATCGTGGTCATCACCGCCGACCACGGGGAAACGCTCGATGAACACGAGTGCTGGTTCGACCACCACGGCATCTATGACAACACGCTCCATGTGCCCATGATCCTGCGCTACCCGGCCAAAGTGCCCGCAGGGCTGAGGGTATCCGGCTACAACCAGAACAAAGATATCGTGCCCACGCTCCTGGAACTGATGGAAATCGATGTCCCGGGCTACCCCTTCGACGGGAGGAGCCTGATGGGCCTGGTGCGGGGCGAAGCCGCCTCCCACGAGACCGAGTTCTACATCACCGAATGCACCTGGATGCGAAAACACGGCTGGCGGACGCCGCAGTGGAAGCTGATGGTGGCGCTGGAGC
>JADLDR010000023.1 GCA_020846535.1 Armatimonadota bacterium
TCCGTATGGGCAAAGCCGGTCGTTCCGAGGCAAAAGTGAACCTGTTCGGTATCCTTTTCCACCAGGGTTTCCCGGTCGGAAGGGATCGGGGGATCCTCCACCCTCTCCGCGGAAGCGCAGGGCATCTCCCCGAAGACCCGTTCGATCAGGGGCAGCAGTTCGTCCCGTTCGAAGTTCCCGGCGACGGAAAGAATCGTCCGGTCGGTGGTATAGTGCCGGGCCATATAGCCGCGCAGGTCGTCCCGGGTCAACCCTTCGACCGACTGCGGGGTTCCGATGACGGGCCTGCCCAGGGGGTGGTTCCGCCAGAGAGACCCGGCGAAAAGGTCGTGTACCATATCGTCCGGGGAGTCCTCGTACCGCTTGATCTCATCCAGGACGACGTTTTTCTCACGCTGCAATTCCTCTTCGGGCAGGGCCGAATGGAGGAGCATATCCCCGATGATGTCGACGGCCACGGGCAGATATTCGCTGAGGGCGCGGGCATAATAGCAGGTATGCTCTTTATCGGTGAAGGCGTTCATATCGCCCCCGATAGCATCCATCTCCTCGGCCAGTTGCGCCGCCGTGCGCCGACTTGTTCCCTTGAACATCATATGCTCGATAAAATGGGAGATGCCGCCGGCCGATTCCTCCTCATGACGGGAGCCGCACCCGACCCACGCGCCCACCGCCACCGACTGCACGTGGGTGATCCGCTCGCTCATCACCTTCATTCCGTTCGGGAGAACATCTTTTTGAATCATCAACCACCTCCAGGGGGCCGAGGGCCTCGGAGCCTTTTATTTGCCCAGATACAGCAAAGGCGCACACAAGGGGCGGAAGCTTTCACCCCGCCTTTGGTGCGCCCTTGCCGATTTTATAAGCAGACGCCGCTATTTATGTGCGCTTCGGGCGGAATCGCCCCTCCGGTTCGCGTTCTCGGCTGCGGCCACCGCCGCCCGGGCCGAAGCCGCCGCCCGGCCTGCCGCCCCGGTCCGGCCCGCCCCGGCGTCCCCCGTCTCCGCCCGGCGCGGCGGACGGAAAGCTGGGGGAGCTGAGGTTGACGCGGCCTTGGGAGTCGATTTCCTCCACCTTGACCATGACTTCATCGCCGAGTTTGAACATATCCTCGGGCCGTGCGCCTCCGGCGACCCGGAGCAGCCCGTCCTTGCCCGGCAGCACCTCGATGAAAGCGCCGAAGGACGCGATCCGGACGACCTTCCCCAGATAGGTTTCCCCGATCTTCACATCCCGGGTAATATCATCGATGATCTTACGGGCACGCTCCCCGGCCTCGGCATCGACGGCGGCGATGTAAACCTTGCCGTTCTGCTCGATATCGATCCTCGCGCCCGTGTCGGCGGTGATCTTCTTGATGATCTTCCCGCCGGGGCCGATGACATCCCCTATCTTATCCGGGTGAATCTCCAGGACGAAGATGCGCGGCGCGTAGGGAGACATCTCCTCACGGGCCTGGGGAATCGCTTCCAGAATTTTATCCAGGATGTAGAGCCGCGCCCCCCGCGCCTGCTCGACCGCCTTCCCGAGGATCTCCCCCGAGATGCCCAGTACCTTCGTATCGAGCTGCAAGGCCGTTACACCGTCCCGGGTTCCAGCCACCTTGAAGTCCATGTCCCCTGAGAAATCTTCCATGCCCTGGATATCGGTCAGAACCGCGTAGCGGTCGCCGTCCGTCATGAGGCCCATGGCGATGCCGGCCACCGGCGCTTTGATCCGGACGCCCGCATCCATCAGGGAGAGGGTACTGGCGCAGACGCTTGCCATGGAGGTGGAGCCGTTGGATTCGAGTACTTCGGAGACCAGGCGGAGGGTATAGGGGAACTCCTCTTCCAGGGGAATCATGCGGACCAGGGCGCGTTCGGCGAGAGTGCCGTGCCCGATCTCGCGTCGGCCCGGCCCTCGCATGGGGCGGGCCTCCCCGACGCTGAAGGGAGGGAAGTTATATTGATGCATGTACCGCTTGCTCTCTTCGGTCTCCAGATTGTCCAGGATCTGGGCCTGATCGAGCGTTCCCAGGGTGGTGACGGTCAGCACCTGCGTCTGGCCGCGGGTGAAGAGGCCCGACCCGTGTACCCGGGGCAGCAGGCCGACCTCGCAGGTGATTTTGCGGATTTCGTCCACCCCGCGCCCGTCGGGACGCCTGCCTTCATTGAGAATCAGGCTGCGGAGTTCTTCCTTGACGACCTTTTCCACCGCGTTTCCGAGGTCGGCTTCCTGGTCGGGGAACTGATCGGCCAGCTTGGCGACGATCTCTTCCTTCAGGAGCGTGATGCCCGATTCGCGGGCGGCCTTATCCGGCTGCTGGAGAGCGTCCCGGATCTCGGAGGCAGAAGAGTCCCGGACGGCCTGAAGGATATCCGCATTGACCCTGTAGATCACCGGTTCCATTTTCGGAACGCCGAACTCGGAGACCAGTCCCTCCTGGGCCGCAACCAGTTGATCGATCAGAGGCTGGGCGAAGCGGATCGCTTCGATAATGACCGACTCGGGAACCTGGTCGGCCCCGGCCTCTACCATATCGATCCCGGCCTTCGTGCCTGAGACAACCAGGTCCAGGTCGCTTTTCGCCAGGTCTTCGAAGTTCGGGTTTACGATGAACTGCCCGTCCAGACGCCCGATCCGGACGGAGCCGACCGGCCCGGCGAAGGGGATTTTGGAGAGACAGAGGGCCAGCGACGCGCCCACCACCGCCAAAACGTCCGGGTAGTTGTGGTCCACTGACAGCGGTATGGCGATCACCTGCACATCATTTCGCATCCCGGAAGGGAAAAGGGGCCGGATCGAGCGGTCAACCAGGCGTCCGGTGACGATGCCGCGGTCGCTGGGCTTGCCCTCTCGCTTGGGAAAGCTGCCGGGAATCTTGCCGACAGCGTAAAGGCGCTCTTCATAGTCACAGGTCAGCGGGAAGAAGTCCATGCCTTCTCTCAAAGCCTCGCTGACGGTGGCGGTTACCAGAACGATTGTTTCATCCATCCGTACGACAGCAGCGCCACTGGCTTGCTTGGCAACCTTGGCCGGGCCAATGGTGATATGTCGTCCGTTGAGTATCACCTCAACTTCTTTCTCGAACATGTAGTTTTTTTTCTCCTCATTCCCGGTGGCCGCTGCTGCGGTTTCCCGGATTCGGGCGGAACGCGCCGCCCCTGCTGTGGCGCGAAAAGCCGCGCTCCGGCTCAGCGCCTGCTGCGGATGCCGCGGATGCCGAGTCGACCGATCAGTTCCCGGTATCGCTCGATATCCTTGTTGCTCAGGTAGGTCAGCAGCCGGTTGCGGCGACCGATCATGATGAGCAGGCCGCGCCGGGAATGATGATCCTTTTTATGCTCTTTCAAGTGCTCGCTGAGCTGATTGATTCGGGTCGACAGAAGAGCGATCTGCACTTCCGGCGAGCCGGTATCGACTTCGTGGGTTTTATACTCGGTAATGATCCCACTTTTTGCTTCGGTGGTCAACGCCATTTTTAGATAGTCTCCTCCTGAATCTCTATAGAAAAATTGTAACACAATCGCTTCCCCATTGTCAACTTTACGGGAAACGTATAAGGGTTGAGAGAAAGAGCGACCCGGAAGGTCACCTTCCCGCGCCGGGATCCTGAACCGCTTCGCTCCGGAGCGCCGACTCCACATCCTCCCGGAGTTGAGAGATCAATGCCTCCAGGCTGCTGAATTTGCGCTCATCCCGAAGCCGTCTCAGGAAAAACAGGGTGATCGCCTCATCGTAGAGCATATCCTGAAAGCCCGCAATATGGGTTTCGACGGTCAGGATGCGCTCATCGGAAACGGTGGGGCGGTAGCCCACGTTGGTCACGCTTCGCCTCTTCTGGCCGCGTGCCAGGGTTTCCGTCACATAAACGCCGCGGCCCGGAAGGGCCTGTCGGGGCAGGGCGGCGAGGTTGGCGGTCGGAAAGCCGATGGTTCGCCCCAACTGCCGTCCTCGGGCGACCGTTCCGTGCAGCCGGAAGGGGCGGGTCAGGAGGCGGTCGGCCTCTTCGATCTGGCCTTCGGCCAGGAGCGCCCGGATGCGCGTGCTGCTGACCGGCAGCCCGTCTTCGAGCAGAGGGGCAACCGACAGCACATCGAATCCCAGCCCGGCGCGGCGGGCTTCCAGATAATCCAGATCGCCGCGCCTGTCCTTGCCGAAATGGAAGCGCGTCCCGGCCACGATGCGGCGCATGGCAAGCCTGCGGCAGAGAACATCTTCGAGGAAGCTTTCGGCGGTCATATCGGCGGTCCGGCGGTCGAAGGGCAGCACCAGAACGGCATCCGCCCCGGTTTCCGCGATCCAGTCCAGCCGGTCCTCCAGGGTGGCGATGCGGAGCGGGGCGCGTTCGGGTGCTATCGTCTCCAGAGGGTGGCGGTCGAAAGTCACGATAAAGCTCTCGGCCTCCAGTTCCGCCGCCGACCGGCGGCATTCGCCGATCACCTTCTGGTGGCCCAGATGCACGCCGTCGAAAACCCCGATGCTGACCACCGATCCGACCTCCGGGGGCGGGTCGATCTCCTCAAGCCGCCGAAAAACTCTCATGAGGCCGCCTCGCCAGCCAGCACCTTGCGGGGACGAAAGATTCGCCCCTCCTCGGTCGCGGCAATCGCCCCAATCGCCAGCGCCCGGCCCTGCTTGTCGAGCGCCAGCGCCGCAGGGCAGGGGCCGGGATAATCCACTGAAACCACACTCCCGCAGCGAACCCGCGCCGCCTCCGCAGCCGCCAGGCCGAACCGGGGTAGATCGGACAGCGCGGTCTCGATGCTCAGGAAACTCGCGCCCCACTCGCCCGCTCCGGGCAGGGAATCCGCAGGAAAGCTGTCCTCCAGCCGGAAAATGCCCACTCGCTCCCTGGTAAGAGCGGTCAGATGCGCTCCGACCTCAAGCCTTTCGCCGATATCGGCGACCAGAGTTCGGATATAGGTTCCTTTAGAACAGGTGATCTCGAACACGGCGGACGGCTCCTCGCCGGGGGAGAAAGCGATCATCTCCAGGCAGGCGATGCGGACAGGGCGGGGGGGCCGATCCACCTCCACACCGGCCCGGGCCAGTTCGTAAAGCCTGCGGCCCTCATGCTTCAGGGCGGAGGCCATGGGGGGGATTTGCAGGAGGTCGCCCCGGAATTCGGGAAGAACCGAGAGGACGGCTTCGGCGGTCAGAGGGGAGGCGTCCCGGCGCAGGAGGGGCCGGCCTTCGGCATCCTGCGTATCGGTGGTCAGCCCGAAAAGGGCCTGCGCCCGGTAGGACTTGTCGCTGCCGGAGAGATACTCCACGATCCGGGTCGCCGCACCGATGCAGACCGGCAGGACGCCGGTTGCCATCGGGTCCAGAGTTCCCGCATGGCCCGCCTTTTTCACGCCCAGCGTTCTTCGCACCCGGACTACCGCATCGTGGGAGGTAATGCCCTTCGGTTTGTCGAGGTTCAGCACGCCGTCTCTCATGGGAGGGCCTGCGCGAGGCTTTCCAGGCAGGCGATGAGTTCGGCTTCCGCGCGGTCGAGCGGCCCTGGCAGGGTGCAGCCTGCCGCCATCCGGTGCCCGCCCCCGCCGAATTTCCGGGCGATCTCCTGGGCGTCCAGGCGGCCTGCCGTGCGAAGGCTTACCCGCACATCGCCCTTGAGGGTTTCCCGCATCAAAACCGCCGCTTCCGCAGTGGCAACAGTGGTGAGATGGTTGACGATTCCCTCGGTCTCTTCCTCTTTGGCCCCGGCCTCCTCGAAATCCCTGCGAGAAACGACCGCCCAGACGACCTTTCCCCGGCAAGACTGCCGGCAGCGGGCCAGCACCAGCCCCAGGAGCTTCACCGTGGAGAAGGGCCTCCGCTCGTAGACCTCTTTGAAGATCGGCCCCGGATGCGCCCCGGCTTCGGCCAGCGTTTCCGCGATAGCGAAGGTGCGGGGACGGACATTAGAGAACCGGAAGGAACCGGTATCGGTCAGGATGCCGGTCATCAGGTGAGTCGCGATCTCAACATCCAGCGGAACCTTCAATGCCTTCAGCACATCGAACACGATCTCCGCCGTGGCCGCCGCCGAGGTGTCGCAGGCTCTCAGGTCGACCATCCCCTCCTCCGCCGAAGAGACGTGATGATCGATCACGGCGTACAGGGGAGCCTGCCGCGCCGCCGGGCCGAACGCCCCCAGGCGCTCGAATCCGTCCACATCTACCGCGGCCACAAGGTCGTACTCCGCGCCGGGCTGCGGTTCTTTCAGCACTCGCTCGCGTTCGGGCAGAAAGCGGTAGATATCGGGCACGCCGTCCGAGCTGCCCACATCGGCCCGCTTGCCCAGGAGCCGGGCGGCCCGAGCCAGGGCCATCGCCGAGCCGAGGGTGTCGCCATCCGGGTTGACGTGGCAGCAAAAGAGGAGGCTTCGAGCATTCAGGAGGGCGTCAGCGATCCGGGCTATCGGGCGTCTCTTCAACCGGGGTTTCCTTTTCGATGTCCCGCAGGAGTTCGGCGATCTTCATACTGTGGTCCACCGCGGTATCGACCACAAAGACCAATTCGGGAATCAGGCGCAGGCGCAGGTAGCGGCCCACCGCAGAGCGGACGAATTTGGTGGCGCTCTGCAAGGCGGCCCGGCTCTGCTCTTTTTGCTCCTCGGAGCCGAAAATGCTCACATAGATTTTGGCATGCTGGTAGTCGCGCGAGACTTCCGCATCGGTGACGGTCACAAAGCCCAAGCGCGGGTCTTTGATTTCCTCCCGCAGCACCCGGCTGACCTCCTCTTTGAGAAACTCTCTCAATTTTTCCTGACGCAGATTCATTAAAGCATCTCCACATCCCAGCTCAGCACCTCCACACGGGGATCGGCTTCCAGTGCCCCCACCGCTTTGGCGAGCATCCGATGGGCAAACGCCGGGTCGTTGGTCACACAGGCCATTCCCAGCACCGCCCTCTGCCACAAATCCTGATCCGCCACCTCCGCCACCGAAAGGTTAGACTTGTTACGGATCGTTTCCACCGCACTCTTGATCACCTGCCGCTTGTCCTTGAGCGACTGGCTAGCCGGTATCAAAAGATCCACTGTGCATGAACCGATGACCATGATGTGATGGAAAGGGGCGAACAAATGGTTCGCCCCTATGTTACGCCGTCCGGACGGTTTCCTTGACCTCGAAGGTTTCGATGATGTCTCCAGGCTGGAAGTCCGTGAAGTTATCGATAACGATGCCGCACTCGAAGCCAGCGTTCATCTCGCGCACATCGTCTTTCAGATGCTTGAGAGAGCTGATCTTGCCGGTATGGATCGCCTGCTTGTTTCTCAGGACGCGGGCGTCCGCATTGCGGATGATCTGGCCGTCGGAGACCATGCAGCCCGCCACCACGCCGCGGTTGGGCAGCCGGAAGAGCTGGCGTACCTCGGCATGGCCGGTCACCACCTCTTCGGTGATCGGGGAAAGCATCCCCATCATGGCGGCCCGGATGTCGTTGGTCAGGTCGTAGATGATCCGGTAGAGTCGGATATCCACCTTCTCATCGTCGGCCATCTTCTTGATCTGCGGCTCCACCCGCACATTGAACCCGATGATGATCGCATTGGAGGCGGAGGCCAGCAGCACATCGGACTCGCCGACATTCCCCACCCCTTCATGGATCACCTTCACCCGGATCTCCTCATGCTTGATCTGCTCGATGCTCTGTCGGACGGCTTCCAGCGAGCCGTGTACATCGGCCTTCAGGATCAGGTTGAGGTCTTTGATCTCCCCCTCCTGGATCTGCTTGTAGAGGTCGTCCAGGGTGATCCTCTGCGTGGAGGCCAGACGGCTTTCACGCCGGGCCTCGCTGCGGGAGAGGGCGATCTGCTTGGCGATCTTTTCATCGGGAACCACTTCCAGGTGGTCGCCGGCGTGCGGGACGTTCGACAGGCCGACGATCTCCGCCGGGGTGGCCGGGCTGGCCTTCACCATCTTGCGACCTCGGTCGTCCACCATCGCCTTGACCCGCCCGGAGGCGGCTCCGGCCACCACCGCATCGCCCACGCGCAGCGTTCCGGCCTGCACCAGCACGGTCGCCACAGGCCCGCGCCCGCGGTCCAGCTCCGCCTCGATGATGATCCCGACCGCCTTACCGTGCGGGTCAGCCTTCAGGTCCTGAACCTCGGCCACCAGCAGGATGTATTCCAGCAGGTCGTCCAGACCGATCTGCTGCTTGGCCGAAAGCGGCACAGCGATCACATCGCCGCCCCACTCCTCCACCACTAGGTTATGCTCGGTCAACTGCTGCTTGATCCGGTCCGGGTTGGCCTCCGGCTTATCGATCTTGTTGATGGCGACGATGATCGGCACATTCGCGCTCTTGGCGTGGTTGATGGCCTCTATTGTCTGGGGCATCACCCCGTCGTCGGCGGCCACGACCAGGATGGCGATGTCCGTGGACTGCGCCCCCCGGGCGCGCATAGCGGTAAAAGCTTCGTGCCCCGGGGTGTCCAGAAAGGTAATCTTCTTTTTATTGTATTCGACCTGATAGGCCCCGATGTGCTGGGTGATCCCTCCGAATTCCTGTTCGGTGACATGGCTCTTGCGGATGGCGTCCAGCAGGGTCGTTTTCCCGTGGTCGACGTGGCCCATGATGGTGACCACCGGCGGGCGGTGTACCTGGTTTCTGGAGCTTCGCGGCGGCTGAGCCATCAGCCGCTGCTCCTGCTTGGCCGACTTCTGGTGCGCCTCGAAGCCGAAGCGGGTCGACAGTTTGGCCGCCACATCGAAACCGATGGTCTGGTTTACGGTCGCCAAGATATTCATTTTCAGAAGGGTTTTCTGAAGGTTGGTCGGGTCGACCTTCAGCAGGCCGCCCAGTTCCCGGATGGTCAGCTCAGGCGGGATCTCGACGGTCTTTTTGGGGGCCGGAGGCGTAGCGGCGGGCGCTGCCGGGGCGGCTGCCTGGGCGCGTCCCACCTTCCGGGCCAAAAGGGTTCGCATCCTCTGCGCGGTCGCGGTATCGATCTCGGCGGACTGCCCTCTCACCTGGATGCCCAGGACGCCCAGAGCCGCTTGTAGCTCCGCAAAACTCATCCTCAATTCTTTCGCTAAATCCGACACTCGCACATTCGGCATACTTTTGCTCCACCTCTCCTTTGCTTCCGTCACCACACCCAGGAGGGCATGGACAGGGGGCGCTGTCCGGGCCGTCCCTTCCCGGGGGCTATCCCGCACAGTCGCCTATGATTTCATCAGAGTCTCCAATTGTTCGATCAACTCGCCCGGCAGATGCATCCCCAGCGCCCGCTCGAAGCGCTTCTGGCGGACAGCCTGCTTCAGGCACTCGGGCTGGCCGCAGAGGTACGCGCCCCTTCCGGAACGCTTTCCGGTCGGGTCGTATTCCAGGTTGCCTTCCGGGGTTCGGACAATTCGGATCAGTTCTCGTTTGCCGGCCTCGGTCTGACAGGCGATGCACGTGCGCTGAGGCGTTTTCCGCGGCCTCATGGCTGCGCGCCCCCGCCTGCGCTGCCGGCGGACTCTCCTTCGGACGATGCCTGGGCGTCGGCCATCGCTTTAGCCATCTGCTGGGCCACCTGGGTCTCGCTGCGGATATCGATCCGCCAGCCGGTCAGCCGGGCGGCCAGGCGGACATTTTGGCCCGCCTTCCCGATAGCCAGGGACAACTGGTTGTCCGGCACGATCACGAACGCGCTTTTGCCCGCCTCGTTGGGGGTCACCGAAGTCACTTTCGCCGGGCTGAGCGATTCCGCGATATAGGTCGACATATCGGGGTTCCACCGGATGATATCGATCTTTTCGTCATAAAGCTCGCTCACCACAGCCTGCACCCGGCTGCCCCGGTGTCCGACACACGCCCCCACCGGGTCCACCTTGTCATCGGCGGAGAAGACCGCGATCTTCGACCGCGCCCCCGGCTCGCGGGCCACAGCCTTCACGGTCACAGTGCCGTCGTGAATCTCCGGCACCTCCAGCTCGAAAAGGCGTTTGATCAGTTGAGGGTGGGTGCGCGATACAACCACCTGCGGCCCCTTGGAGGTGCGCTTGACATCCACCACATAGACTTTCAGCCGGTCGTTGAAGCGGTAGGGTTCGGTGGGAACCTGCTCGCTGGCGGGCAGGAGCGCCTCGATGCGGCCCAGGCTGATGTAAACCGTGTTCAGTTCCTTGCGCTGCACCACACCGCTCACCACTTCATTGATCTTGTCATTGAAATCGTCGTAGATGCGCTCCCGCTCGGCCTCCCGGATGCGCTGAAAAACCACCTGCTTGGCGGTCTGCGCGGCGATCCTGCCGAAGTTTTCCGGCGTGACCTCCACTTCCAGCAAAGCGCCCAGGGCGGCCTTCGGATCGTGGCGGCGGGCGTCTTCCAGGCTGATCTCAGCATGGGGGTTCTGGACGCTCCCCACCACGGTTTTCTGCCCGAACACCCGGATATGCGAGGAGTCCAGGCGCACGCGAATCTCTCCGAAGAAGCCATAATTCTTTTTATAGGCGGACACCAGCGCCGATTCGACCATCTCGATAAGGACTTGCAGCGGTATCTCTTTTTCCTTCTCGATCTGCCGTAAGGCTTCCAGAAATTCCCCATTCATGACTTCTTCTCCTCAAGTCGCGTTATGATAAAGGCGCACTGGAGTGCGCCCTTCGTCATTCGTCAACAGGCTGTGCCACCGGCCCTCGAACCTTTATCAACGCAAAAGAGTGGGGGATTCCCACTCTTTTGAAAAAGGCGAAATCAAGAGGCAGATATTTCAACACTTAAAGTATATCATAAATTCCCCTGGATTGCAAGCATTCCGGTGAGTGAAATTCATTCTCCTTTCCGGTTCCGGCAGGACTTAGAGGCGGCAGGCAGAATAAAAGGAAATGGGTGTCGATTCGGCGGATGACTGACGTGGCCCTCCAGTCCCCGGGCTTCAGCTGAGTACCCGAGACCTTTTGAGAGAGTAGCAAATCGAGCCATGAACCCGATACTTTTGGGATCGACGGAATTCCATTCCGTCGATTCTATAGAGGAAGCAAATAAAGGCCGCGCAATCTGTCCTGCAAGGCCTGCCCGCGTCGGCTCTTGGCCCCAGAGGTTTGAAGCTCTGACTCCGAGCGGCGAGGGGCAGAGGGGCAAGGCCCCTGCATGAATATGCGATGTTTGTTTGCTTCCTCTATAGAATCGACGGATACTCAGCCAATCTTCAGCGGAGGGGCTGGGGGGGCGGTTGCTCCCCCACCCCAATTCCCGCACATAAGGAAACTGCCCTATGAGCATTCTCTCCAGACCCGAGGAGCGAGCGGTAGGCGTCGGGGAGGCTCCCCGGCGATCTTCCCTCGGGGTGACCTGGCGCTCCGTCTTGATCGGGATCGTTCTCATTCCGATCAACTGCTTCTGGGTAACGGTGGTGGAAGTCCGGTGGTTCACCCTGGATGGAACCTGCCTCCCGCTCCTGGTTACCCCGGTCTTCATGCTTTTTGTGCTGACGCTTTTGAATTTACTCGTCAGAAGAAAATGGCCGCGGGCTGCGCTGGATCAAGGGGAACTGCTGACCGTCTATATCATGGTCGTCATCTCCTGCACCCTGGCAGGCCACGATATGCTGCAAAATCTCTTCGGGGTGATCGGCCATCCCTACTGGCTGGCGACCCCGGAGAATAAGTGGCAGGAGAAATTCTTCCGATACCTTCCGGAATGGCTCTTCGTGCGGGACAAGGAGGCGCTCCGGGGCTTTTATACCGGCAACCGGAATCCGTTCACCTGGGATATCGTGCGCTTTTGGGTCGGCCCGCTGGCCTTCTGGGGCCTCTTTGTCTTCGTTTTGGCGCTGATGATGCTCTGCCTGAATGTCCTCATCCGCAGGCAGTGGACGGAAAACGAAAAGCTGGCCTTTCCCATCGTGCAGCTTCCGGTCGCCATGACCGATCAGGATACCGGACCGGGCAGCTTTTTCCGCAGCCGCCTGATGTGGGGCGGGTTCGCCGTCGCCTTCACCGTCGGGCTGATCAACGGTCTCAATTATCTCTACCCGTCTGTCCCTGCCCTGAAAGCCGTCAAGCTCTACGATCTCGGTCCCTATTTCACCCAACGGCCCTGGAACGCGATGGGCTGGACCCCCATTTCGATGTACCCGTTCGCTATCGGGCTGGCCTTTTTCATGCCCTCAGACCTGTCTTTCAGTTGCTGGTTCTTTTATGTCTTCCGCAAATTGCAGCAGATCGTCGGCAGCCTTGCCGGCTGGGACAGGGCCCAGAATTCGGGCTATCCCTACTTCAACGAGCAGAGTGCAGGCGCATGGGTGATGCTGGGCCTGGTGGTGCTGTGGGTGATGCGGGGCTATCTGAAGCAAGTGGCGAGGATCGTTCTGGGAGACCGCCGGGCAGCCCAGGATTCAGGGGAGATAGTTCAATACCGGTGGGCCGTGCTGGGGCTGCTGGCAGGCGGGATCTTCTGCTGGGTGTTCACCGCCTTGATGGGCATGTCCCCCTGGGTCATCATCATCTTTTTCGGAATCTATTTTCTGCTCTCCTTCACCATGACCCGCGTGCGAGCCGAACTCGGAACGCCGCATGAGATATATTTCGTCAACCCGCAGAAGATCATGGTTCCCCTTTTCGGGACCGGCGGCCTGGGCGCTCAAAATCTGACCCTCATCATGGTACTCTACTGGTTCAACCGCTGCTACCGCTGCCATCCGATGCCCAACCAGCTCGAATCTTTCAAAATGGCGGAAGGGGGCCGGATCGCCTTTGGCCGCCTGATCGCACTGACCTTCTTCGCCACCCTGGCCGGGATGGCGGCGACCTACTGGGCCAATCTTCATGTGACCTATCAGGCCGGGGCCACCGCCAAAGCCATCGGTTTCAAAAGCTGGCTCGGGTGGGAGTCGTTCGGCTGGCTCGATAACTGGATCACCTATCCCGCCAAAGTGGAGCCTGTCCGGATCGCCTACATGATCGGCGGGGCCGCCGTCGTCCTCTTCCTGCGGGCCATGCGCGGGGCCTTCATCTGGTGGCCCTTCCATCCCGCAGGCTATGCTCTGGCCGTCTCCTTTGCGATGGATTATTTCTGGTTCGCCTTTTTCATCAGTTGGCTGGCCAAATCGCTTCTGGTGCGCTACGGCGGTATGAAGCTCCACCGCCAGGCCATCCCCTTCTTTCTGGGGTTGATCCTGGGGGATTACGTGGTCGGCTCTCTGTGGGCCATTATCGGGCCTGCGCTGGGGATGAGTACCTACAAAATATTTATCTGAGGAGACGCTCAAGAAAACGTCCAGTGTTTGTTGGCGAAAAAGTTCCAGAACACCGAAACGGCGACAGCGAGGATGGTGGCGGGCAGGTAGAGGATATTATCGGGGATGCCCAGGCTCAGGTGCTTGAGAAGCACCATGCTCCGATTCATGGCAAGAAGGTTGATGCCCATCCCGACAACGTTCACCAGGACGAACTGCGTGTATTGATAGCGAATGCGCTTGCGGGAAGCCCGGGCGAATGTCCAGCGGCGATTCCAGTAGTAGCCGTTGGTGACGGCAGCCGCAAAAGAAAATATTTTCGCCACGGTCGGAATAACGAAAACGCCCAGATTCGGGTCGACCGCAATCTGGGCCTGGTAGTGATGCCGCGCCAACTGCACGAGGATAAAAAGCAGACCGAGATCGATGACCATGCTGCTCGATCCGACGATGCAGAATTTGGTGAACTGCCTGGGAAGCCTCTGAATGAGGGAGGAAATCATACGGATCGCCTTGCCGCCACCAGGGAGCGGTAGTATTTCGAGGAAAGAAGATTGTCGATGCCGACCTTGCCCTGGGAGCTGGAGGCATGGATGAACAGCCCGTTCCCCATATAGATGCCGGTATGGTTGATCTGGCGCGAGCGCACGGCAAAATAGAGCCTGTCCCCGGCCTGAAGCTCGTTCCAGGTGACCGGAGCGCCCACCAGCGCCTGCTCCCTCGAAACGCGAGGCAAGGCCATCCCATGTGCGGCATAGACCGCTTTCACGAAACCCGAGCAATCCAGCCCGCGGTAGGTATTGCCGCCCCAGCGGTAGGGAATCCCCAGGTAGCGCATGGCATGCTGGACAATGTTTTCCCCGACATTGCTCGGCGATGGCTGCTGAGGGGCGCTGCCAACGGTGTACCCGCCGGTCAGCCGGACATAGGCTTTGCGGATGTAGCCGATCCGCCCGTCCACCATCAAAACCCCATACCAGTTTCCCGTCTGGCCGACCAGAGCGACATAAGTGCCCTGGGGGCATTGATAATAGAGAGAGGCTCTGGTGGATGGAGCGGCAAGAATGCGGGCCTTATTGCGGACAATCTGCCCCAGGTAAGTCGTGTAGGTGGTCTGGGGAACGCTCTGAGCCATATCAGGCTGCTCAGCGGTGGGAGCCGCCGCCTGAGCGGGGGCGGCTTTTTCTTCCAGGACAATCTCCAGCCTGTCGGCAAAAGCCGGAGAGACCATGAGGAGCGTCAGAAGGCAAAACAGTGCCCGGTTTCTTCGGTACATACTTTCTCCCTGAAAACAACAAGGGCTGCCGCCAGATCGGCAGGGGCGAACACGAGGTTCGCCCCTCGATCCCTATGGAGACCGGGGCGAACCTGACATTCGACCCGGCCCGTATCGCGAAAGCCCGTAAACTCCCGGCAGAGGGAGCCTGCCCGCGCCGATTATCGCTTGGAGAACTGGAACCCGCGCCGCGCCCGCTTGCGCCCGTATTTTTTCCGCTCTTTCATGCGGGCGTCGCGGGTGAGGAGGCCCAGTCGCCGCAGCATCGGGCGCAGGTTCTCGTCCATGGCGACCAGGGCGCGGGAGATGCCGTGCCGAATGGCCCCGGCCTGACCCGCCAGGCCGCCGCCCAGCGCCCGGACCCGAACATCGAACTTACCCACCACACTGGCGGTCTCGAACGGCTGCATAACCATCACTTCCAGCGTCCGCCGCCCCAAATAATCCAGAAGCGGCCTGTCGTTGACGGTCACCTGCCCTGTTCCGGGAGTGAGCCACACCTTGGCGACCGCGGTTTTGCGGCGTCCTGTCGCATAATATCGTACTTGTTCTGCCAAAGGAACCCTCCTTGAAACCGCGCGCCTCTCCATCATTTTGGCAGATTCATCTTTCGGCTGGAGAGCGCGATTTCCTTCTTCGAAATACTGGTTAACGATGAAACCTGTAGGGCAGGCATCAGACCCGCCTCTACAAAGGCGCAAGGCATCACTCCTCCGCCGCGACCTTTTTGTTCCGGCTGTGCTGGCCCATCACGTCCAGGCTTCGGGTCCAGAGTTCAGGGGTCTGGGCGGTATGGGGATGAGTCGGCCCGGCGTAAATCTTGAGCTTTTTGATCATCTTCGCGCCCAGACGGTTGTGGGGCAGCATCCCTTTGATGACCCGGTAGAGGGCCCGATCAGGCTTTTCGGTCTGCTCCTTGGCGCGGGCGATGGACCGGAGGCCGCCCGGCCAGCCGGTATGCCAGTGGATCTCCTCTTTGCCCTTGCGGCCCGTCAGGATAGCCCGTTCGGCATTGATGACGATCACATGGTCGCCGGTGTCCAGGTTGGGCGTGAACATCGGTTTGTGCTTGCCCCGCAGGATGGCCGCCGCCTCGGACGCCAGCCGGCCCATGGGCCTGCCTGCGGCATCGAGGACGTACCACTTGCGAACGATATCTTTTTCTTTCACCGAATAAGTGCGCATGGAATTGTTCCCCTTAAACGTACTTGACTTGCATCAGACACAGCCCGCAGGCCGGTGCGATCCACGGGACGGCAGGGCGCTGTCGCCTCTCCAAAATCGTTATCAAACACTCCGGCGGAAGGCGGCCCGTCCCTACATCCACCAGGGCGGCCACCAGGATTCGCACCATATGGTGCAGGAAGGCATTCGCCTCCACCGTCACCCCGACAATAGCTCCTTTGCGGAAAAGCCGGACCCGCTTCAGATCCCTGACGGTATTCTCTCCTTCCTCCGTACCCGCCGAAAAAGCGAAAAAATCGCGCGTTCCCGGAAGGGCATCCGCCGCACTTTGCATAACCTCCGTATCGAGCCGCCCCATTCCACAGAAGGCGTACCGGCCCAGAAAGGCGGAACGCGGCCCCTCGCACAGCGTATAGCGGTAAACGCGGGATCGGGCCGAGAAGCGGGCATGGAAATCATTCGTCGCCTCTTCGGCGGCCCGAGCGACAATATCGGGGGGAAGGAGGCGGTTAGTGGCTATGCAAACCCGCTCGATAGGAATGGAGCAGCCGGTTTTGAAGCTGATGACCTGGCCTTTCGCGTGAACTCCGGTGTCTGTTCGGCCCGCCCCGGCCACCCGCACCGGCGATCCGGTCAACCTTGTCAGCGCCCTCTCCAGTTCGCCCTGCACGGTGGGCCGGCCCGGCTGCTTCTGAAATCCGAAGTAGCCGGTTCCGTCATATTCGACCGTGACCTTCAGGTTGCGCACGGGTCTCCGGCGGTTATTCGGAGGTCAGCTCGATGCGAGCCATCAGCGCCGCATCGCCCCGGCGCAGGCCGATCTTGACGATGCGCGTATAGCCCCCGTTGACATTCCGGAACTTGGGGCCGACCGTATCGAAAAGCCGTTTGACCAGCGTTTCGTCATTCAGCAGGCGACGGGCCTGACGCCGGGCATGAACCGTGTCCTGCTTCGTCCAGGTTATCAGTTTTTCCGCCACCGAGCGCAGCTCTTTGGCGCGGGTTTCGGTGGTCGTGATCTTTTCATGCAAAATCAGGGCCTGGGTCAGGCTGCGGAGCATCGCTCTCCGATGGTCGGCAGTCACGCCCAGCTTGCGCCCGCTCACACGATGTCGCATCGATGTTCACCATTCTTTCTGTCCGCCCTCCCGGTCGCATTGCCGGGCAAGCTATTCCTCTTCTTCATCCGCCTCGTCGGAGGAGCCGTAATCTTCATCCAGGCTGCCGTCGTCCTCGTCGTCGGCGTCCTCATCGAAGGTCGGTTCCTCACGGCTGCGCCGCAGGTTCAATCCGAGTTGGCCCAGCTTTTCGCGCACTTCGGTCAGCGACTTGCGCCCGAAGTTGCGGATGGTCATCAGATCGTTCTCGCTTTTCTGAACCAGGTCGCCGATGGTCAAGACGCTGGCTTTTTTCAGGCAGTTGTAGGTTCTGACTGAAAAATCGAGTTCCTCGATCTTGGCGTCCCGGAAGGCCTCGCTGATCTCCTCCAGGTCGAGATCGCCCCCCTGCCCGTCGTCGGCGATCTCGGTCGAGACATCGAAGAAGAGCTTGAAGTAGCTGTCCAATATCCGGGCCGATTCCACCACCGCGTTCTTGGGACGCACCGTACCGTTCGTCCAGACCTCCAGCACCAGCCGGTCGTAATCGGTCTTGTGGCCCACCCGGGTCGCCTCGACGATATAGTTCACCCGCTTGACCGGGCTGAAGACGGAGGGAATGGGCAGGACGCCGATGGACTGCTTGACATGCTCCTGCTTGTCCGGGGGCACGTACCCCATGCCGACCTCCACCGTCATCTCCATTGAAAGGCGGCTGCTTTCCTCGCTCATCGTGGCGATATGCACCGAAGGGTTCATCACATCCACTTCGCCCTCGATATCCGCCCCTGTCACCTCGCCCTCGCCGCGCTTATCGATCCGGATTGTGCGCGGCTCGGAGCGGTCGCCGTAGCCGTCGCCGGGGACGCGCAGGGCGATATCCTTGAGATTGAGGATCAGTTCGGTCGTATCTTCCTTCACCCCCGGAATGGTCGAAAACTCGTGCAGCACCCCATCGATTTTGATCGAAGTGATGGCGGCCCCGGGGATGGTGGAGAGCAATACGCGGCGCAAGGCATTTCCCAGCGTGCTGCCGAAGCCCCGCTCCAGAGGCTCCACCAGAAGCTTGCAATAGGACTCCGATTGTTCCAGTGTCTTGATCTCGGGTTTAATTGCCATATCCATAATCAATTCGCTGCGCCTCCATAAAACCGAAGAGCCGCAGGGGCCAAACGGACGGCCCCGTTGCCCCGGAAGCTATCTCGAATAATATTCCACCACCAGTTGCTCATCCACATCGGTATCGATTTCATCCCGGTTCGGATAGTGCAGCACGCGCCCCTCGAAGGCCCCCGCATTCAGTTCCAGCCAGGCCGGAACGCGCCGCCCGGCAGCCGCAGCCACCGAATCGACGATCAACTGGATCTGCCTGTCCTCGGGCCGAACTGCAATGACATCCCCCGGCCTCACCTGGTAGGACGGGATATCCACCACTTTGCCGTTCACGGTGAAGTGCCGGTGGTTGACCATCACCCGCGACTCGCGCCGGGAAGACCCGAACCCCAGCCGGTAGACCACGTTATCCAGGCGTGTCTCCAGCAGCTGGAGCAGCGTTTCGCCGGTCACGCCCTTGCGGCGGTTGGCTTCCACATAATAAAGGTGGAACTGCCGCTCCAGAAGCCAGTAGATGCGCCGCATTTTCTGCTTCTGCCTGAGCTGCACACCGTAATCGGAAAGCTTTTTTTGCTGCTGCCCGTGCTGGCCGGGCGCATAGGTGCGCTTCTCCACCGGACATTTTTTCGTGTAGCACTTCTCGCCTTTTAGATACAACTTGACGCCCTCGCGCCGGCAGAGCCGGCATCGAGGCCCAGTGTATACAGCCATTGATTCTCCTCCAGAGATTATACCCGGCGCCGTTTCGGCGGGCGGCAGCCGTTATGAGGAATCGGGGTCACATCTTTGATGACGCTGACTTCCAGCCCGGCAGCCTGAAGAGATCGGATCGCCGTTTCTCGGCCCGACCCCGGCCCCTTCACATAAACCTCGATCCGCTTCATGCCGTGATCCACCGCCTTGCGGGCCGCCTGCTCCGCCGCCATCTGGGCTGCGAAGGGGGTTCCCTTCTTGGTGCCCTTGAACATCCCCACGGAGCCGGAACTGGCCCAGCAGAGGACTTCGCCCTTCATATCGGTGATGGAGACGATGGTGTTGTTGAAGGTCGATTGAATGTGGGCCACGCCCTGCAACACCTGCCGCTTTTCTTTCGCCTTGGGCCTTCCGCTTCCACTCTGTTTCTTTGCCATACCCCTCTCCCGTTATTTCTTCCTGCGAACGCCGACAGTGCGCCTGCGCCCTTTGCGGGTGCGTGCATTGGTACTCGTTCTCTGACCTCGCACCGGCAGGCCCCGGCGGTGCCGGATCCCGCGGTAGCAGCCGATCTCGATCAGGCGGCGGATGTTCATCTGCACCTGGCGGCGCAAATCGCCTTCCACCTGATACTCTCGTTCCAGAACCTCGCGCAGCCGGTTGATTTCGGCGCTCGTGAGGTCACGCACTCGCGCATCCGGGTTTACACCGGTCTTTTGCAGAATCTTGCGGCTGGTCGTCGGGCCGACCCCGTAGATGTAGGTCAGCGCGACTTCGATTCGCTTATCCCGTGGCAGGTCCACACCTGCGATTCGTGCCAATGGTTACACCTCCTGGTTTCGAGCGGCGAAAAGCTTTTCGCCGGTATCAACACTAACCCTGGCGCTGTTTGTGCTTCGGATCCTTTTTGCAGATAACCCGGACCACGCCCTCGCGCTTGATAATCTTGCACTGGTCGCACATCTTTTTGACAGATGCCCGTACTTTCATGATGAACCACCTTCCCAGGCTGACGCCAAAACGAGGGATCCCCTCCCTGCCCGATACCCGCTGGACAGGCTCTTTATTATACACCGATTATCCGTTTTTGGCTACTTATACCGGTAGATAATGCGCCCTCTCGTCAGGTCGTAGGGGGACAGTTCCACCAGGACGCGGTCGCCGGGCAAGATGCGGATAAAGTGCAGCCTGATCTTTCCAGAAACATGGGCCAGCACCTTGTGCCCGTTTTCCAGTTCCACCCGGAACATCGCGTTCGGGAGGGTTTCCGACACGACCCCTTCGACCTCGATAGCGCCTTCTTTGGGGTTTTCCCTCGCTGCTTTCGCCATAAATGATTGACTCCCTCCAGTATACCAAATTTGAAGCCGTTTCGCCACTTTTCGCGGCGGGATCAAATCGTCAGAATCGAGTTGCCCTTGTCGGTGATCGCCACGGTATGCTCGAAGTGGGCGGACAGTCTGCGGTCTTTGGTCACGTACGTCCACTGGTCGGGCGTCACCTCGATATGGGGCGATCCCATGTTGATCATCGGCTCGATAGCCAGGGTCATCCCCGGCTCCAGCCGCGGCCCGCGGCCCGCCTTCCCGTAGTTGGGAATCTGCGGATCCTCGTGAAGCTCTCGCCCCACGCCGTGGCCCACCAGTTCGCGCACCACCCCGTAGCCGTGTTTCTCGGCATGGCGCTGGATGGCATGGGAGACGTCCCCCAGCCGGTTGCCAGGCCTGGCCATCTCCAGGCCCTTATAAAGCGACTCGCGGGTCACGCGCATCAGCTTCTGCGCCTCCGGGGATATCTCTCCCACCGCCACCGAAATGGCGGCATCCGCATGAAAGCCGTTCAGATAGACCCCCAGATCGATCCCCACGATATCGCCGGTTTTCAATATGCGGCGCGAGCTGGGGATGCCGTGTACCACCTCGTCATTGACGGAAGCGCAGATGCTTGCCGGGAAGTCGCGGTAACCCTTGAAGGAAGGACGCCCCCCCGCCTCGCGCACCATCGCCTCCGCCAGATTGTCCAGGTCCAGAGTCGTCGTCTTATCCGGAATGACCGCCTCTTCGAGCGCCTTCAGCACCCGGGCCACGATCCGCCCGGCCACCCGCATTTTCTCGATTTCCTCCGGCGTTTTTCGGATAATCAAAACGTCCCCCGAAACAGCGGGCTACTTCCCTTTCGCCCTCTCCAGAATCCCGGACACCTCGGCCACGATCTCTTCCACATCCCGGTCGGCGTTCACCGTCGCCAGGATGCCCTTGTCCCGGTAATACTCGATCAGCGGCTCCGTCTGGGCACGGTAGACGACCAGGCGGGTCCAGATGGCCTCCGACGTGTCGTCCTTGCGCTGGGTCAGTTCACCGCCGCAGCGGTCGCAGACCCCCTCCCGGGCGGGGGGCATAGCATCGATGTGGTAGATGGCCCCGCAGGCCGCGCAGCTCCGCCGTCCCGAAAGGCGGCGCACCAGTTCTTCCTCGGACACCGCGAAATCGATCACAGCATCCAGGGGCCAGCAGAGCCTGCCCAGCATGGCGTCCAGGGCGTTCGCCTGGGCGATGGTGCGGGGGAACCCGTCCAGCAAAAAGCCGTTGGCGCAGTCGGGCGACTTGAAGCGATCTTCGACGATACGGATAATCACCTCGTCAGGAACGAGATGACCGGCCTCCATATAGCGGGCAGCCTCTTTTCTCGCCTCCGTCCCGGCGCTCCGGGCCTCCCGGAGAATCTCCCCGGTGGAAATATGCGGCAGCCTGTAGCTTTCCACAATGAACTTGGCCTGAGTTCCCTTACCGGAACCCGGAGGCCCGATCAATACGAGACGCACGAAATCACTCCAGAAAAGCTGCTTTTTATATAGGGCGGAACGAAAGCCAGCCGCCCCCCCGGTCCCCCGCCGAAGTCCGGCGGGGGGAGCGGACTTGGGGTGCTTTGATCACGCTGCCAAGAGAACGCACGATCTCAGCCCCTCCGAAGCCGGGGGGGTCGGGGGGGTGGCTCCTATTTGATAAACCCTTCGTAGTTCCGCATCACCAGGTGAGACTCGATGCTCTGCATGGTGTCCAGGGCCACGCCTACCACGATCAAAAGCGATGTGCCTCCCACCAGGCTGAAGGTCGAAACCCCTGTGATGCTCGGAACATAGTACTGGAGCAGGGCGATGGCCGCCAGAAAAAGAGCGCCCGCCAGGGTGATGCGGGTCATCACCCGGTCCAGGTATTCGGCAGTCGGCTTGCCCGGGCGGATGCCGGGGATGAAGCTTCCCCACTTTTTGAGATCATCCGCAAGCTGCGGCACATTGACCGTCACCGCCGTGTAGAAATAGGTAAAAAAGACCACGAAGGCCGCATAGAAAAGCGATGCGAACCAGTGGCGGCCCGGCGTAAAGAAGTCCACGATGTTGTGTACGACCTCGCCATACCGGGTCGTTGTCGGCACGAACTGGGCGATGGTCGCCGGGAACATCAAAATCGAGATCGCGAAGATGATCGGGATCACGCCCGCGGCATTGACCTTGAGCGGCAGGTGCGAGCTGGTCCCCCCGACCATCCGGTTGTAGCCGACCACCCGCTTGGCATGCTGGATCGGAATCTTGCGCGATCCCTGGGTGATGAAGACGATGCCCATCACCGTCAGCACGAAGGTCGCCAGCAGCAGGAGAATATTGAAAATGGTCAGAGACCCGCCCTCCAGCAGCTTGTAGGTGGCCGCCGCATCGGATGGCATCCGGGCGAGGATGCTGCAAAAGATGACCAGCGACACGCCCTGCCCGATCCCCTTGTCCGTGATCTGCTCGCCCATCCACATCAGGAAGGCGGTTCCGGCGGTCAGGGTGATAGCGATCTGCATGAAGGTCAGAATGCCCGTTCCCTCTACCTTGAATATCCCCATCCGGCTGAGCATCAGGCAGAGGCCGAACGCCTGGACGAAGGCCAGCACGCCCGTCAGGTAGCGGGTGTACTGCGAAATCTTCTTCCTGCCCGCTTCTCCTTCCTTGGCAAGCTGCTCCAGGGTAGGGACAGCAATCGTCAGGAGCTGCATGATGATGGAAGCGTTGATGTACGGCGTGATCCCCATCGCGAAGATGGTGAACTTCCGGAACGCCCCGCCGGAGAAAACATCGAGCAGGTTCAAAACGCCGCCCCCGGCGAAAAGACGCTCCATGGCCTGTTTATCGATGCCGGGAACGGGGATATGCAGCCCGACCACAAAGACAGCGAACATCCCGAAGACGTAAAAGATGCGCTTCTTAAGATCCGGAATCTTGAAAGCCGCAATTAATGATTCGAGCACCTAAATTACCTCCACAGTGCCTCCGGCGGTTTTGATCTTCTCCTCGGCGCTTTTCGAAAACCGGTGCGCCCGGACGACGAGAGGCTTGGTCAGGTCTCCGTCCCCCAGAATCTTGAGGCCGTCCTTCATGTCTTTGATGATCCTTTCGGATATCAGGAAGTCGGGCGTGATCTCCGTATTTTCGGGAAGATCGTTCAACTGGCCGATATTGATGATCGCAAATTCCTTGCGGAACCGGTTCTTAAAGCCTTTGCGGAGCGGCAGGCGGCGGTAGAGCGGCGTCTGGCCGCCTTCGAAGCCGAGGCGCACCTGACCGTGGGCCTTCTGCCCCTTGTTGCCCCGGCCCGCGGTCTTCCCGTTGCCGGAGCCGATACCCCGCCCCTTGCGCTTGGCGCGGTGTACCGAGCCGGGCGCGGGCTTCAGTTCATGCAGTTTGAGTGCCATTCGCTTCTCCTTCTTCCACCGGCTCCACCGACACGAGATGCCGGACCGCTTCCACCATGCCGCGGATCTGCGGATTGTCCGGTTTGATGACCGAATGGTGCATCTTCCGCAGGCCCAGCGATTCGACGGTCGCCTTCTGCTTCTTTTGCCGCCCGATGGTGCTGCGGACTAGGGTTATCTTAAGCTTGCTCACCGTTGTTCTCCTTTTTGCGCCACGGCTGCAAGTCCTCGACCTTCTTGCCGCGCATCGCGGCCACCCGCTCCACCTCTTTCAAGGACTTGAGGCCCTTCATGGTGGCCCAGGCGGTGTTGATGGCGTTCGAGGAGCCGATAGCCTTGGCGAGTACGTCCCGTACGCCCGCCACCTCCAGGATGATCCGGGCCGACCCTCCGGCCACGACCCCGGTTCCGGGGGACGCCGGCTTGATCAGGACGGTGGAGGCGTCGTGCTTGGACAGCACTTCATGCGGAATGGTTGTGCCCTCCATCGGCACTTCGATCATGTTCTTCTTGGCGTCCTCCACCCCTTTGCGGATCGCGTCCGGGATGGCCCTCGCCTTGCCCAAACCGGCTCCCACATGGCCCTTGCCGTCCCCGACGGCCACAAGCACGTTCCAGCTCAGGGTGGTCCCGCCCTTGTGAACCTTCTGGACTTTGTTGGTCTGAATGACGCGCTCTTCGAGTTCGAGCGCATCGGAATCGATCTTTGCCATGCGTGCCTCCTAAAACTCCAGTCCCTGCTCGCGCGCAGCGTCGGCGAGGGCTTTGATCCGGCCATGATAAAGGTAACCGCCCCGGTCGAAGATCACTTTGCCGATCCCCGCTTCCTTGGCGCGCTCCGCGACCAGCGCCCCGACCTTCTGCGCCGCGTTGGTGTCGTCGGTGGATGTCAGCTCGGTTCGCACAGCCTTCTCCTGGCTCGATGCGGCGGCGAGCGTGTGGCCCAGATCGTCGTCAATCACCTGGGCGTAGATATATTTCAGGCTGCGGAAAACGCACAGGCGGGGACGGTCGGCGGTGCCGTGGACTTTCCGGCGCACCCGACTATGGCGCTTCATGCGGCTCAGAAGCCGCTCGCTCGTATGGTTGTTGCCTATGTGCCTCACTTACTTCTTGCCTCCCGTTTTCCCGCTCTTCCCGGCCTTCCGACGGACGGCCTCGCCCTGATAGCGGAAGCCTTTCCCCTTGTAGGGGTCCGCCTTCTTGATGGCCCGGATTTCGGCGGCCAACTGCCCCACCACTTCCTTATCGATGCCGGACACCGAGATATTGGTGATCGTCTCTTTCTGCGCTCCGCGGGTTTCCAGGCGGTCCACCGCGAAGATGACCCCGGCGCGGGGCATCACGTCCACCGGATGGGAAAAGCCCACCTGCATGGAGAGCCGGGTTCCTTCCACCACCGCGCGGTAGCCCGTTCCCCTCAGTTCCAGCTTCTTCGTCCACCCTTCGGAAACTCCCACCACCATATTGTGGATGAGCGTGCGGGTCAGGCCGTGCAGGGATCGGTGCAACTGGTTTTCCGTGGGGCGATCCACCTTCACGGCGCTGTCCTCCATCGTGACGATCATCGCATGAGGCACCGGCTTGGTCAGCGTTCCTTTCGGCCCGGTCACGGTGATCCGGTCCGGTTCGATCTCGACCTTCACTCCCGCCGGTATCTGAATCGGTACTTTTCCGATGCGTGACATACCTTCCTCCTACCAGACGTAGCACAAAACTTCGCCGCCCAGCCCCTGCCGCCGGGCATCCCGGTCGGCCATCACGCCGCGGCTGGTCGTCAGGATCGCGATCCCCAGCCCGCGCAGGACGCGCGGCACTTTATCCGATTTCGTATACACCCTCAGTCCGGGCTTGCTGATCCTCTTCAGGTTGGTGATCACGCGCTCTTTTTTCGGGCCGTATTTCAGGCGAACGCGGATGACGCCCTGCTTGTTGTCTTCCAGGTAATCGTAGCCCCGGATGAACCCTTCTTCCTGCAATATCCTGACGATCTCCACCTTCAGCTTGGAACCGGGGATCTCCACGACATCGTGGTAAGCCATGTTCCCATTGCGAATACGGGTCAGAAGATCGGCAATCGGATCGGTAACACTCATCTTTATCCCCCTACCAGCTCGATTTGGTGACTCCAGGGATCAATCCCAGATGCGCCATCTCGCGGAAGCAAATCCGGCACAGCCCGAACTTGCGCATATACCCTCGTGGCCGGCCACATTTATTGCACCGGAAATATTTTCTTACCGGAAACTTCGGCGGTCGCTTGACCTTTTCAATCAATGCTTGCTTAGCCAATTTCGGATGCCTCCTGCTTTATCGAATGAAGAATCACGGTGGGTGCAGACACACAGGTCTGCCCCACATGCCCTTTGAACGGGGCAGGCACACAGATCTGCCCCTACGGAGCTATTCTTCCTTTTCGCGTTCTTTTTTGGCCTGTTCGATGATCTGCTGGCTGATATTGGCCGGGACTTCCTCGTAATGAGCGATCTCGGTGGTGAAGAGGCCGCGCCCGCGGGTGATAGAGCGCAGGTCGATGGCGTAGCGCATCATCTCTCCCATCGGAACCTGGGCGTTGATCCGCTGCCTGCCCCCTCCGATGGATTCCATCCCCAACACCCGCCCCCGCTTGGTGTTCAGGTCGCCGATCACGTCGCCCATACACTCTTCCGGCACGGTCACCTCCACATTCAGGATCGGCTCCAGGATGACGGGCCGCGCCTCGGAAGTTCCCTTCTTGAAGGCCAACTGTCCCGCGATCTTGAAGGCCATTTCCGAGGAGTCGACCGGGTGGAAGGAGCCATCGTAAACGGATGCCCGAAGATCCACCACCGGGTAACCGGCCTGGATGCCTTCCGACATCGATTCCACGATCCCTTTTTCGACCGCCGGGATGTACTGGCGCGGGATGGCCCCGCCGACCACCTTGTCCGCGAACTCGAATCCGCTTCCCTTGGGGAGCGGCTCGAATTCCACCCAGCAGTCGCCGAACTGGCCGCGCCCGCCGGTCTGCTTCTTGTGCCGTCCCTGAACCTTCGAGTGTCCGGTGATGGTCTCCCGGTAGGGCACTTTCGGGGTCTCGATGGTCACTTCCGATCCGAACTTGCGCTTGATCCGGTCCACGATCACATCCAGGTGGCTCTCGCCCATCCCGGAGATGACCGTCTGCCCGGTGTCGGGATCGCGGCGGAAGTGGAAGGTCGGGTCCTCTTCGGCCAGCCGCTGGAGGGCGGGACCCATCTTGTCTTCATCGGTCTTCGTTTTGGGCTTGATCGCCAGGGAGAAGATCGGGTTCGGGAATTCAATCGGATCGAAGAGTACGGGCCGCGCCTTCTCGCACAGGCTGTCGCCGGTGGCCGTGTCCTGCAATTTCGCCACCGCGCCGATGTCCCCGGCGTGAACCTCGGTGGCGGCCTCCTGGGTCTTGCCGCGCAGAAAGTAAACCTGGCCGATCCGCTCCTCATGGGTCTTGTTGGCGTTCCAGACATGGCTATCGCTCTTCAGAACGCCGGCGAAAACCCGGAAATAGGTCAGCTTGCCCACATAGGGGTCGGCCATCGTCTTGAAGACCAGGGCGGCCAGGGAGGACTCGTCTTTCCCGTCTAGAACCACCTCATGCCCGTTCTGGGGATTTTTCCCCTTGGCGGGTGGCATCTCCAGAGGCGAGGGAAGGCTGTTGACCATGAAATCAAGCATCGGCTGCATCCCGATGGCCCGGATCCCGGAGGCGCAGACCACCGGAACCACGACACCGCTCTGGATGCCCGCCTTCAGGCCCTTGACGATCTCTTCCCGGGTGAGTTCTTCACCCTCCAGAAACTTGTTGATCAGGTCGTCATCGGTCTCGGCGACGGCTTCCACCAATTTGTCGCGGTATTCCTGAACCCGGCCCTGAAGGTCCGCCGGGACCGGCGCTTCGGCCATCTGCCCGCCCTGCCAGATATACGCCTTGTTGTCGATGACATCGACGATTCCCTGGAAAGCGTCCTGAGAGCCGATAGGGACCTGAATCGGGGCCACCTTCGTGCCGTAGCGGGCGATCAGGGCATCGACCGAGCGGAAGAAATCGGCGTTCTCGCGGTCCATCTTGTTGACCACGAAGAAGCGCGGCAGGCTGCGCTCGTCGGCCCACTCGCCCATGATTTCCGCGCCAACCTCCAGACCTGGAACGGCGTCCAGGACGATGGCGACGCAATCGACCACCCTCAGCATCCCCTTCACATCGCCTACAAAGTCGAAAAATCCGGGCGCATCGATCAGATTGATCTTGTGGTCTTTCCATTCGCAAGGGGCGAGCGATGCGTTGATGCTCACCTTGCGCTTGACTTCATCGGCATCGAAATCGGAAACGGTCGTTCCCTCATCTACCCGGCCGAGCCGGTCGCTGGCCCCGGCGGCGAAGAGGAGCGATTCGGTCAACGAGGTTTTGCCGGAGCTGCCGTGCCCTACGATTCCGATGTTTCGGATTCTATCGGCTTTGTGCTTTTTCACCCTTGTCTCCCTTATGCGAAAATCTTTCCATCCCAGACGCTCTTATCGCTCACGGAACGGCACGCCCAGGTGCTTCAGAAGCTCCCGGGCCTCCTCATCGGTGCGGGCGGTGGTGACGATGCAGACATCCATACCGCGGGTCTTATCGATTTTATCGTAATCGATCTCCGGGAAGACGAGCTGTTCCTTGATCCCCAGGGCGAAGTTCCCCCGCCCGTCGAAGGAATTGGGAGAGATGCCCCCGAAGTCCCGGACGCGGGGCAGCACCACATTGAGCAGCTTGTCCAGGAACTCGTACATCCGCTCGCCGCGCAGCGTCACCTTGCAGCCGATCTTGTGGCCAGTCCGAATGCGGAAGTTGGAGATCGAGGTCTTGGCCTTGGTGATCACCGGCTTCTGCCCGGCGATAATGGTCATATCGCGCAGCGCGCCGTCGAGCGTTTTGGAATCGCTTTCCCCTGTCCCCACGCCCATATTGACGACCACCTTGACGAGTTTCGGGATTTGCATCACGTTATCGTAATTGAAGGTCTTCATGAGCGCCGGGGCGATATCGGTGCGATAGCGTTCTTTGAGTCGTGACATCGTTTTCCTCGCTATACCTGCTTCAGATCGATCAGCTCGCCGCACTTCCGGCATGCCCTGGCCCGGCGGCCCCCCTCGGACTCGACCCGGTGGGTCTTGGCGGGCTTGCTGCACCGGGGACAGATGAGCATGACCTTGCTCACGAAGAGCGGGGCGGGCTTTTCGATGCGCCCGGCCTGTATCTGGGCGGCCCGGTTCCCCTGCCTGGGCCGCTGGTGCTTGATGACGATATTGACGCCCTCCACCACCACCTTGCCGACTTTCGGCAGGGCGCGGAGGATCCGTCCCTGTTTTCCCTTATCTTTGCCGGACAGCACCAGCACGGTATCGCCACGGCGAACGTGCATGTGAGCCGGAACGGGTCTTTTCTTTTGAATTCGCATGGCCCCTCCTCTTATAGCACCTCCGGAGCCAGGGAGATGATCCGCATGAACTCATGGTCTCTCAGCTCCCGCGCTACCGGCCCGAAGATGCGAGTCCCTCGGGGTTCGTTCTGAGCGTTCAACACTACGGCGGCGTTATCATCGAACCTTAAAGTGGAACCATCTTGCCTGCGGATATCGTGCTTGGTCCGCACAACGACCGCGCGCACCACCTCGCCTTTTTTGACCGCCGCGCCCGGGGTCGCCACCTTGACCGATCCCATGATGATATCCCCGACCCCGGCGTACCGGGCGTTCGATCCCTTCATGACCCGGATGCACGAGATCTCACGAGCGCCGGAGTTATCCGCCACTTTCAGACGGGTATAAATCTGTACCATGGACTGCCTCCTTTACTTCGCCCGCTCGATGATCTGCACCACCCGGGTCCGCTTCTCGCGGCTCAGGGGCCGGGTCTCCATGATCTCCACCAGGTCGCCGATTTTGCAGGAATTCTCCTCGTCATGGGCCTTGAACTTGGTGGTGCGCCGGAGCATTTTGCCGTAGAGCCGGTGGCGCACGATGCGCTCCACCGCCACCACGACGGTCTTATCCATCTTATCGCTGATGACACGCCCCTGCCATGTTTTCCGCTTTGCGCGCGCCTCTTCCATATTACTTCTGTCCTCCCTGCGCCTTCAGTTCGTCCTCCCGCAGAAGGGTCAGAAGGCGGGCGATATCTTTGCGGGCCTCGTAAATGGCCTTGGTGTTTTCGAGCTGCTTGGTCGCCACGCGCTGCCGGAACATGTAAAGGTTCCGACGGACCTCTTGCAACCGCGCTTCAAGCTCCGGTCGGCTGCTCTCCCGCCACTCGTTGATCTTCTGCGTCCGCTTCATGATCCTTCTCCTCCGCTTCGCTGGCCTGCTCGTCCTCGTATTCGAAATCCCTGCGAGTGACAAACTTGGTCTTGATCGACAGCTTGTGGGCGGCCAGGGTCATCGCGTCGCGGGCGAGTTCTTCCGAAACGTCTGCCATCTCGAAAAGAATCCGCCCCGGCTTGATCACCGCCACCCAGTGATCGGGAGCGCCCTTCCCGCTGCCCATGCGGGTTTCCGCCGGCTTTTTGGAAACCGACTTGTCCGGGAAGACGCGAATCCAGATTTTCCCGCCGCGCCGAATGTGGCGGGTCATGGCGATACGGGCCGATTCGATCTGATTGCTGGTCATCCAGCAAGGCTCCAGGGCCTGTAATCCGTATTGTCCGAAATCAATCCTGGCTGCGCCGCTCGACTTGCCGGCCATCCGACCGCGGTGCATCTTGCGGTGCTTGACCCTTTTTGGCATTAGCATTGCGAGATCTCCTCCTGTTTCTGTCACCCCGCTCCGAGCGCGGCCTGGGGGGCCGCGGAGCCGCGGCTTCTTCTGCGCTTTCTCCGATAGTCCGCCGCATATCGGGCAGGATGTCCCCTTTATAAATCCATACCTTGATCCCGATGTGGCCGTAGGTAGTCATCGCTTCAGCGAACCCGTAATCGATGTTGGCCCGTAGCGTCTGGAGCGGGATCTTGCCCATCCGGTCGAGCTCCCGGCGCGCCATTTCCGAACCGGCCAGCCGACCGGCGCAGAGGATCCGAACGCCCTTGGCCCCCATCCGCATGGCACGGGTGACCGCCTGGCGCATGGCCCGCTTGTGGGAGATGCGCTTGGTGAGCTGCGCCCCGATGCCTTCGGCCACCAACTGGGCGTCGGTCTCCGGCTGGCGAATTTCGATCACATTGATCGTCAACTGCCTCTGGGTCAGCCGATCCAGGGTCGCCCTCAGCTCGTCGATACCCCGCCCGCCGCGCCCGATGATGATGCCCGGCTTGCCGGTGTGCAGGGTGATCTTCGCCCGGTTCGCCGCCCGCTCGATCTCGATATGGGAGATCGCCGCCTGCTTGAGCCGCGTCTGGATGAATTTGCGGATCTTCATGTCTTCCTGGAGAAGCGCCGCAAACTCTTTCTTATTGGCGTACCACTTGCTCTCCCAGTCCCGGATCACGCCGATCCGGAAGCCGATGGGGTGAATTTTCTGACCCATTAGGATTTTCCTCCCGCTTGCGATGCGATCCGGGTCGGGGCCTGAGACTGCGCGGCCTGCTCCTTGCGGCGTCTGCCGCCCGGAACGACGATGCGCCCCTCGATCTCCGATACCTCGATGGTGATGTGGCTGGTGCGCTTCAGTATCCGATAGAAGCGTCCCATGGCTCGGGGCTGGCCGCGCTTGAGGGACGGCCCTTGATCGACCTTCGCTAGCGAAATTTTCAGGTTGTCCGGGTCCATATGGTTGTTGTTCTCGGCGTTCGCCACCGCGGACTTGAGGACTTTCTCGATGATGCGGGCCGCCCGGTTGGGAGTGAATTGAAGGATGGCGAGCGCCTCCTTCGTCTCCTTGCCGCGCACCAGGTCGATTACCAGCCGCGCCTTGCGGGGCGAAACCCGGACAAAACGGGCTATCGCTTTGGCTTCCATTCGTTGCTCCCTACTTGAGTGAGGTGGACCGCTCGGTGTGGTGACCGTGGCCCCGGAAAGTACGGGTCAGGGCGAACTCCCCGAGCTTGTGCCCGACCATATTCTCGGTGATGAAGACCGGGATATGCTTGCGCCCGTCGTGGACGGCAAGCGTATGGCCGATCATGACCGGAAAGATGGTGGAGCGCCGCGACCACGTTTTGATGATGCGCTTCTCGTTCCGGGCGTTCATCTCCTCGATCTTTTTCAGGAGCTTCGCATCGGCGTAAGGCCCTTTCTTCAACGATCTCGCCATATCCCTCTCCTCACTTTCGCTTCTTGACGATATATTTGTCGGAATATTTGCGCTTGCGGGTCTTGAACCCCAGAGTGGGTTTGCCCCACGGGCTCATCGGCGTCTTGCGCCCGACCGGGGCCTTGCCCTCGCCGCCGCCGTGCGGGTGGTCGCGAGGGTTCATGGCAACACCGCGCACCGTGGGGCGGATGCCCATATGGCGGGCGCGGCCCGCCTTGCCCAGCGAGATATTGCCATGGTCCAGGTTCCCCACCTGGCCGATGGTGGCCCGGCACTCGGCCAGCACCATCCGCTGCTCGCCCGAGGGCAGGCGCAGGAGAGCGTATTTCCCCTCTTTTGCCATGAGCTGCGCCCCAACGCCCGCGCTTCTCACCATCTGCGCCCCTCGGCCCGGCTTGAGTTCGACATTGTGAATCACGGTTCCCAGGGGGATGCTCTTCAAGGGCAGACTATTGCCTGTCACGATATCCGCTGTTTCCCCGGAGACGACCGTCTGGCCGACCTTGAGGCCCAGAGGGGCCAGGATGTACCGCTTCTCCCCGTCCCGGTAGTGCAGGAGGGCGATGCGGGCCGAGCGGTTCGGGTCGTATTCGATGGAAGCGACTTTGGCCGGAACCCCGTCCTTGTTGCGCTTGAAATCGATAATCCGATACATCCGCTTTTCGCCGCCGCCCTGATGCCGGGTGGTGATTTTGCCCTGGTTGTTGCGGCCCGCCCGCTTCTTGAGCGGCTCCAGCAGCGATTTTTCCGGCTCGGTCTTGGTGATCTCCTCAAAGGTGCTGACGCTTCCGAACCGGCGGCCCGGTGTGGTGGGCTTGTACTGTTTGATTGGCATCGAAAAACCTCGCTATTTCAGCAACGCAGGCCCCGCCGGGCCGCGCCGGTTGGCCGGGCGGCGGGAGGGCCTCCCTCAAGTGTTTATAACCCTTCGAATAGCTCTATCTTCTGGCCTGGGGCCAGGGTGATGATGGCTTTTTTCCAGGAGGGGGTCATCCCCTCTTTGCTCCGGCCCATCCGCTTGCGCTTCCCGTGAACGGTCATGGTGTTGACTTTGGTGACCTGCACGTTCGGGTAGATCGTCTGGATCGCTTCCCGGATTTCGATCTTGTTGGCGTCCCGGCTGACCCGGAACACATACTTGCCCTTCTGGGACAGGTCCATGCTCTTTTCGGTGACGACCGGGCGCTCGATTATCGTATAAGGGCTTTTCATCGGGCGAAAACCTCCTCGATCCTGGCGACGGCCTCCTGGGTGACGATCAGGCGGTGGGCCTTCAGGACATCCACCAGGGAGAGCGAAGGCGCGACTGTACACTCGATACCCGGGATATTGCCCGCAGATTTCCGCACTTTCAGATCGTTGGTATCGAGAACGAGCATGGTCTTGGGCTTGGACTGGAGGTTCGCCAGCACGCGGATCATCTGCTTGGTGCTGAATTCCTCCATCACGAGCCTGTCGACCACCGCGATCTCTCCCTCGGCAAGCTTAGCCGAGAGGGCGGAGCGCATCGCCAGATGGCGTTTCTTTTTCGGCAGATGGATCGAGTAGTCGCGAGGCTTGGGGCCGAAGACGACGCCCCCATGTCGCCAGATAGGAGATCGCGTGCTGCCGTGCCGGGCGCGGCCCGTTCCTTTTTGACGCCAGGGCTTTCTGCCGCCTCCGGAGACCTCGCCCCGGGTTTTGGTGGAATGGGTGCCCTGCCTGCGATTCGCCAGCTCCGCCCGGACCGCCTCATAGACGACGGCTTCGTTCGGCTCGATTCCGAAGACGGCCTCGCTCAGCTCGATCTCCGACACCTGCTCCCCGTTCATATTGACCACTGCGATTTTCGGCATTGTCGGATCCTCCTTATCGGCGTGCTGGCTTTTTACAAACGATGGTGATCAGGCCGCCCGCAGGCCCCGGAACCGGCCCGTTGATCATGAGCAGGTTTCGCTCCGCATCGATCCGGATGACCTTGAAACCGCGCTGGGTGACCTGCTCCGCGCCCATGTGTCCGGGCCGCTTGACGCCCTTGAAGACACGGGCCGCGTCGGTCGCGCCTGCGGACTGGGGCTTGCGATGGGTCATAGAGCCATGGGAGGCCGGGCCGCCGTGGAAGTGGTACCGTTTGACCACGCCCGCGAAGCCCTTGCCCTTGGAGATGCCGGTCACCGCCACCTTATCGCCCTCGCGAAAGGCGTCGACCTTGATCTCCTGACCGACAGCCAGCCCCTCGGTCGTCTCCACCCGGAACTCTTTCAGGTGGCGCTTGGGGGTGACGGCTCCTTTTTTGAAGTGGCCTGCCATCGGCTTGTTGACTTTTTTTTCCTTGATATCGCCGTATCCGACCTGCACGGCGTTGTAGCCGTCGGTCTCAACGGTTTTCAACTGGGTGACCACGCACGGCCCGGCCTCAATTACCGTCACCGGGATCACCCGCCCGTCCGGGCCAAACAGCTGGGTCATGCCCAGCTTCTTGCCCATTATGGATGCGTTCATCGTCGTGGACTCCCTATAGCTTGATTTCGATATCGACGCCACTCGGCAGGTCGAGCCGCATCAGAGCGTCGATAGTTTTGGTCCCCGGCTCCAGGATATCGATCAGCCGCTTGTGGGTTCGCATTTCGAAATGCTCCATCGAGGTTTTATCGATATTCGGGCCGCGGTTGACGCAGTAAATGTTCTTCTCTGTGGGCAGAGGAACGGGACCGGCGATGCGAGCGCCCGTCCTGCGAGCGGTCTGCACGATCTTTTCAGCCGACTGGTCGAGAATGCGGTGGTCGAACGCCTTGAGGCGGATACGAACCTTATCCCTACGCATTAAAGTCTCCTTTTACGAAATGACCTCGGTGACGACGCCGGCGCCGACGGTGTGCCCGCCTTCCCGGATCGCAAACCGGCTCCCCAACTCCATCGCAATCGGCTGGATCAACTCCACCGCCATGTTCACATTGTCCCCCGGGATCA